>CAIYQO010000104.1 GCA_903928345.1 uncultured bacterium
CCGATGCCGCGCGCGACCGCGGCACCCATGCCCGCGTCCACGTAAAGGTCAACACCGGCATGGGCCGCGTGGGAGCACGCTGGAACGAGGCGCTCGACTTCATCCGCCAGGTGGCCGCCATGCCCGGTCTCGAACTCGAAGGGATCATGACCCACTTTGCCACCGCCGACTATGAAGATCAAACCTCGCTGCGGACGCAACTCTCCCGCTTTGTCGATGTCGTCGACGGCGCGGCGGCGCTGGGCATCCGCCCGCGCTTCATCCACTGCGCCAATAGCGCCGCTATCGCCTTCGAGAAACACGCGCATTTCAACCTGGTGCGCCCCGGCCTCATCACCTATGGCCTGCCCCCGGTGCCCATGGCCAGCGATATTCCACCGGACACCGGGTATGCCGCGATACATCCGCCCACCAAGCGGGTGGACTATGCCCGCGAGCGCACCGAGGAGACGCGCGACCGCTACGTGCCCTTCTCGCTGCACCCGGCGTTGTCGCTGAAGGCGCGCGTGGTGCAGGTCAATGATCTGCCCGCCGGCGACGCGGTCGGCTATGGACTCACCTATCGCACCCGGCGCGATTCCGTCTTCGCCCTGCTGCCGCTCGGTTATGCCGATGGGGTTTCGCGCGCCCTGTCCAATCGCGGTTGGGTCCTCATTCATGGCCGGCGCGCCCCGATCGCCGGTCGCGTGAGCATGGATCAGATCATCATCGACGTCACCGACATCCCGGACGTCGCGGTGGGCGACACTGCCGTGCTGATCGGGGAGCAAGGGGACGAACGCATCACCGCCTGGGAAGTGGGACTGGCCATGGGGAGCATCGCGTATGAGGTGCTGGTCAATCTCAGCCCACGGCTACCGCGGGTGTACCTGCCGTAAAATGTGGTAGTGGTCGATGAGTCACTGGAGTTTGGCCTTTTTCTCTCACGAAGGTCAGCCCTGTTGTCGAACCTATCCCCCCTGCCCCCCTTTCCTCCAGGAAAGGGGGAGACAACATCCGCACTATCAGATACCTTCTCGTGTGATGTCAAGCCATTTTCCTCCCCCTTCCCTGGAGGGAAGGGGGCTGGGGGGATAGGCCCGACAACAGGAAAGCCGGAAGTTGAGAGGACTTGGATTACGATTTAGGGTGATTACTTCGTCAACACCACCATCTGTACCGTGGTCGGGTTCGTCGCCGGCATCACCACGGCGGTGCGCGAGGACAGTGCGGGGTCGTCGGTGATGGAGAGGACCTTGCCCAGCGGCAGCCCCTTGGGGAAATAATCGCTCAATCCCGAAGTCACCACCTCGTCGCCGATCTGCACGATGGATTTATCGGATAGATAGACAAGCTGGCAAAGCCCGTTCTGCGCGCCTTTCAGCACGCCCGTCTCCTGCGTGCGGGCGATCATCCCGCCGACTCCGCTGGCGCGGTCGGTCAGCAACAGCAGCTCCGATTGACTGTCTGATACCCGCAACACCTGGCCGAGCACGCCGTCCGGAGTCAAGGCGACCATGTGCGGCGTCACGCCATCCGCCGCGCCGGCGCCGAGGCGCAGGCTGTCCTGCCAGGGATTGATGCTCCGCCCGATCACGTCGGCGGCGATGGCGCACTTTGGCAGCGAACTCTGCAGCTTGAGCAGCGCCCGCAACTGCTGGTTCTCCGCCTCCAACTCCGTCAAACGTTCCATCCCCACCCGCGGTAATTGGTGCACCGGGTCCAGCGGGGAGGGCGGCGGGGCGACGACCTGGTTGTGCACCGCCGTCGCCAGCCGCATGGTGGGCGAGAGGATCATCATCAATGCTTGCTCGGCCGGTGAAAAGGCGCCGTGCCGCCGCGCAACGACCTGCCACCCTCCAAGCACGGCCACAATGATGGCCGCCAGCAGGCTGAGGACGAAAATCCAGCGTCGTTGCGAAGTCCGCTTCCGCGAATACATACCCTGTTAATTCGCTCTGATACCGGCTGTTCCTCTTCTCAATGATGCGCCGCATGGTCCTCCACCGGCGAATGATCATGAAAGCACCCCAACGCGTGCATGCGGTTGTGCAGGCTGCGGTGGGCGGAGGTGAGCACCAGACGCATGCGCTGATAGGCGGCGATTTCCGCGCGGGTGCCGATGGTGTCCAGGTAGGCGAGCGCGCCCTCGATCTGCTCCAGAATGGACAGCGCGTCGGCGGCGACAATGGGCGACGAGCCCTCCACCTGCACCATCACCGGCGAGGAGTGGGCGGCGATGACTTTCGGGCCAGTGGGAAATTGCCCGCGTACCAGCAACGCCAGCCAGCCGCTACGATCCAGCCTCACCGACCAGTGCCCTGCCGCTTGTTCTCCCTCAATGCGCGTGCTCTCGAGAACTTCACCGTTGACGATCAGTTCCACGCTGGTCAGCGAGGTCATGAGCGAGGCAACCTGCCAGGAAACGTCCACCGTGCCGCCGCCGGCGCCCATGGGGATAGTGCCACCCATGGGGGTGCCGTCCACGGAGAAATCCAGCAGTGGCCCGACGGTGGCGAAGGTGCGGGCATGGCGTATCGCTTCCATCCAGCTCTCATAGGTGAAGGGTTGATCGGCGGGAAGCTGCGCGTAGGTGCGGATCTCGCCCACCGGCACCGTGGCCGCCATTTTGTCGGTACCGCCGATGGCCGCCGTCCGGTAGCCGCAGTTGAGGAAGCGGTACCAGTCCAGCAGCGCATAGGGGTCGATGCCACGACCGCTGCGCGAGAACTCCACACCGTCGATCTCGCCGCTGACGATGGCCGTCGCCGGTTCGCCGCGCGGGTTGGGATGGTGCGGGATGATGGCCAGCCCTCCCTGCGCCTTGCACTGCCGCGCCCATTCCGTCAACAGCACGTCGATGGGGTCGCCCAGCGCCGATTCCGGCGGGCCGCCGGAGGTGATGGGCGTGATGATCTTGCCGCTGTAACCAAGCAGCGAGATATGCCCGAGCACGTACTGGCGGTTTTCCGTGCCCACGCGCACCAGGTGTTCTCCGTCGCCGCCGGCCTCGCGCGAGCCAAGGGTGGTATGGCCGTCGAAATCGCCCACGTTCGTCATCAACTCGCCCCACTGCGTGGCCAGGACGTTGACGACGTTGACCCCCTCCCCGGCGCCCTCCAGCAGGGCGGTCGAGGGCGAGAGGAAGTGCACGTGCGGATCGGCGGAAACCCAGCCGCGCTCGCGCCAGGGCAGCACTTTATCGATCTCGATGGTCACGGTCTCGGTTTCCGGGGTGATCTCCACTATCTTGCGGACCGGGCGGATCTCGAAGCCCTTGGTGATCTCGATGTAGACAGGGCCAAGCGGCAGGTCGATGACCGTCTCGCCGCAGATGTAGGTGCAGTAATGCACGCCTTCGGTGATGAGATGGGTATCAAAATGGCTGTAGCGGACGTAATCGGCGGTACTGTAATCCTCGCCGAAGCCCGGATTGCCGATGCGCTGGCGCTCCTGCGGGGGCAGGTACTCGCCCGCCTGCCCGTGCACGTGCAGCTTCACCGCCACCGGCGTGGTGCTGCCGCGCAACACCGTGCGCAGCGTGACATGCTGGCGGGAGGGCGGCGTCTCGCGCACCGATCCGTCAGCGTCCGACAGGCCGGCGACGGGCAGCACCTCGCCGTTCGACAGGTGGAAGCAGGCATCGGGATGAGCGGTATATTCGACAAGTACTTCGCGTGCGGAGACATCGGGGACGGCGTTGAACTCCGAGGCTTCCCACTGCGCGTTCGGGTAGAGCGGGCGGGGGATGGCGGAGATCACCTGGCCCATGTCCAGGCGAATCTGCCGCAACTGGCCCAACGCGTCGAGGGTCGGGTCGAACGCCTCGCCTTCCGGCAGCGTGACGACCGCCTTGCGCCGCGTGCCCCAGCGCAACGGCTCCACGGTGGCGATGCCGGCGGAGATAGCCGAGATGACCAGCAGCCCGCTCACCGGTTCGACGCGCAAACCGACCAGCGTTTTCTCGGGATGCGGATTCTGCCACGCCCACAGCCAGTTCATCCACGGTGTGCCGTTGCCGGTAATGCGCACGCGCCGCTGGTTCAGCGCCCAGGCGTTGAAGGTCTCATCCTGCTGCTCGGAGATGAGGCGGACGGGGCGCGGCTTCCCGTGATGCACGGCATTAAAACAATGGTCGGCCCAATTGTAACGCACCATCCCCACCTGAAACCGCCGGCGAATCGCCACGCGCTCCTCGCTGCCGTCGTCGTAGAGGAAGACGTAATCGGCAGCATGCTCGCCCAGCCATTCCCGCCCGCGGCGGACGCGCTCCTGCTCCGCCTCCGGGGTGTCGGAGGGGCGCATGTCGGAGGTATGCATGAAGACCAACCACGGCGCCCGCGTGGGCGGCAGGGCAATCGTCCGCGTCTCGCCGGCGACCGGCAGCACGTTATCCACCCGAAACGGAATCCCCCAGGCAACACAATCGCCCCCCGGCGCCCGGTCCAGCACCGCTGCCATCTCGGCAGAAATGCCGCAAGCGGACAGGTCATCGAGTGGGCAATCGCCATCGAGAGTGAGCGGAGTAAAAAGCGTGGTAGTCGGACCATCATTGACAGTGATCA
>CAIYQO010000105.1 GCA_903928345.1 uncultured bacterium
TGGAAGGTTGTGACAGACACCAGTACGATACCGATTGGGCCGCCATCCATACTGGACAGGCGGCCCACATGCTTAGAGGAAGATGCGCACAGAAAACCCATCTGGAAAAAAGAGCCGCGGACGGTTTATCTAAACTTCAGCGAGAAGGGCCATCTCCCCAAAGATATCGTGGAGGAAGGCGTCACGCCCTCCCGCCCGCTGCCGTTGAAGTTCGCCTACGCGCTGCCGGAGGACAGCCAGGTTACGATTCAGCTCTCCGACGCCGACAACGTCGTCCGCCGCATCCTGGTTGCGCAAGGCGACCGAGCGGCGGGCAAGAACACCGAGTTGTGGGACGGCTGTGACGATCACGGCCAGCCGCTGCCCGCGGGGGACTACACGTGGAAGGGGCTGTATCACCAGCCCGTCACGCTGAAAACGCTGTTCGCGGCGCACAATTCGGGCCGGCCGCCATACTCCACCGATGACGGCAAAGGCGGCTGGGGCGGCGACCTGGGCGTGCCGACCACCGCGTGCGCCGTGCCCGGCGGCGTGCTGCTGGCGTGGAACGGCAACGAAGCCGGCTGGGGCATCATCCGCTGCGACACCACCGGTCAGCGCCGCTGGGGCAGCAAGCACTGCGCGCTCTACCTGGCGACGGATGGCAAGCACTTCTTCGTCGCGGGCGACCAGGGGTTCAGCCTGGCCGCGGGGGTGCAGATGTTCGATCTGGCTGACGCGCGGCCGCTCAATTTCGGCAACGGGAAGACCTCCCTGCTCGCGCCGCCCGGTGGCGATGCCACCGTCGATGGCGTGACGGGCATGGCGTGCGAGGGCGGGGTGCTCTACATCGCCTACCAGGGGCGCAACCTCATCGGGATGTTCGACGCGGCGAGCGGCGACCTGAAAGGCACACTCAGCGTACCGACGCCGGGGCGGCTGGCCTTCCTGCCGGACAAGTCGCTGGTGGTGCTGAGCGGCGACAAGGTGTTGAAGGTGAAGGGTGACGTGGTCGCGACGTTCGCCGACGGGCACCTGGAGGGGCCGGCGGGGATCGCCGTCGACGCCGCCGGCATGGTCTACGTGTCGAACAACGGCAGGCTGCAGAATCTCTCCGTGTTCGACAAGGGCGGGAAGTACGTGCGCGCCATCGGCAAGGCCGGTGGTCGACCCGCCATCGGTCACTACCGGAAGGACGGCCTGCTGTCGCCCGGCGGCATCGCGGTGGACGACAAGGGGCAGTTGTGGGTGTCGGAGGTGAGCGACGCCCCGAAGCGCGTCAGCGTGTGGAAGACCGCGGACGCCTCCCTGGCGATGGAGTTCTTCGGCTCCTCGGACTATGCCGGGCACATCTGGATGGATCCCCGCAAAGCGAACGAGGTATACGACGACAACGTCATCTGGAAGATCGACTGGAAGAAGAACACCTGCGCCCCGTTCAGCACCATCTGGCGGGCGACCGCGCCGAACGTGATTCCTCCCCCGGGCAACAGCTACGGCCAGCCCATCCACGTGATGACGGCGAAGAACGGGAAGCAGTTCGCCTGGGGATCGATCCGCGGCTGCGGCTTCGCGCTGTACATGCGCGACGGCGACATCTTCAAGCCCATCGCCTGCGCCATGCGGGGTGACTGCGGTGCCTACCCGGTGCTGAAGGCGCCGTGGCAGCAACAGTTGAAGGAGAACAAAGAGAAGGACGCGCTGAAGCAAAACGGGGGCGCCATGTGCGCCTTCCTCTGGCAGGATCTGAACAACGACCAGGTGATACAGGAGAATGAGCTGACGTTCGACGTCTGCCGTTGGAACGTGAGCTACTTCTACCGGATCGACGAGGACTGCAACGCCTACACCAGCGCCGGGATCTTCAAGCCGGTGCGCTTCGAGCACGGCCGACCCATTTATGACTTTACCAAGAAAGTTCCCGGCCCGTACAAGGCGGGCGGGCCGCAGGACGAGAACGACAACCAGCAGGATGATACGGCCTATTTTCTGGATACCTCACACAAGGGCATCCTCAACTTCGCCCGTTATACCCGGGACGGCAAGCTTCTGTGGGGCTATCCCGGGCTCGTGCCCTGGTATGAAGCCCTGAGTATGCCGCTGGTCGGTCCCGGCATGTTGCACGGGCTGACCGCGCTGCTCGGTACCGCCGGGGAATTCACCGGGGTGGAGAGCTACTTCGGCCCGCACCATATCTTCACCCGCGACGGGGTGTACGTGGCGATGGTGATGCGTGACTGCCGCGACGGCAAGGGCCTGGGGCCGGAGGCGCCGCCCGCTGAGATGTGCGAAGCGGAACAGATCATCAAGCCCGACGGCATGAACCGCTACTTCCTGCTCGCCTGCTCGCGGGTGATGGAAATCTCCGGCCTCGATACCGTGAAGCGCCTGCCGGGCGGCGCCTACCCGATCAGCGTGGCCGACGCGAAACTGGCTTCCGACGCTATGACGGAATATGCGGCCAAGGCCGCCAAAAGCCGCAAGCTGTCCGTGGCGCGCGGCGGCAAAAAGGGCCTGGAGACGGCGGCGCCGGTGGCGAAGGCCATCGACAACGTGCGCAACTTCACCGCGCGGGCGGCCTATGATGACGCCAATCTCTACGTGGCCTTCGACGTCAGCAGCCCCAACGAGTTGGTGAATGCGTTCGCCGATCCGCAGATTCTCTTCAAAGGCGGCAACTGCCTGGACATCCAACTGGCCACCGACCCCGCCGCCGATCCCAAGCGCAAAACGCCGGCGCCGGGTGACGTGCGGCTGCTGGTGACGCGCAAGGCGGGGGCCGACGGGAAGCTCGCGCCCTTCGCGGTGCTCTACCGACCGAAGATCAAGGACTTCACCGGCACGCCTATCGTACTGACCTCCACCACGGGCAAGGAGTCGTTCGATGGGATCGAAACCACCGACAAGGTCGCCCTGGAATACCGAAAGAGCGCGTCGGGCTACACGGTGGTGGCCACGGTGCCGCTCAGCCTGCTCGGTCTGACGCCGAAGCCGGGGATGACCTTTGCGGTGGACCTGGGGGTCATCTACGGCAACGCCACCGGCTCGCAGACCGCGGCGCGGTCGTATTGGTTCAACAACAGCTTCTCCGCAAACGTCACCCAGGACGTGCCCAACGAAAGCCGGCTCGAGCCGGCGGAGTGGGGCGAAGCGGTGGTCGAATAGGCCGGCAAGAGCTGCCGAACCACGGAACCGGCCCCTTCGCTATCGACCGGCGGAGTGCTATAATAGCCGCCGGCCCAGGGGGACGCGATCTTGCCCCGTGGCCGGCAGGAGAGGCGCCATGAATACCCTGGCCGTCGCGTATTACCCCGAGCATGTGGCTGAAGCGCAGTGGGCCCACGACCTGCAACGCATGTTGAACGGCGGCGTGACCGCCGTGCGCATTCTCGAGTTTGCCTGGGGCCGGCTGGAACCACGCGACGGCGAGTTCACCCTCGACTGGGTGCGGCGCTTTATGGACCTTTCGCGGCAGATGGGCATGAATGTCGTCCCGTGCACGCCTACCGCCGCGCAGCCCCCCTGGATGATCGTCCATTGCCCGGAGACGACGTGCCATCACGCGCAGACGCCGGGCGCGCGCCGGCAATACTGCTTCTCCTCGCCGCGCTTCCGCGAGTTCGGCGTGCGCGTGACGCGCCAATTGATCGCGGTGATGGCGTCCTACGACAATGTCATCGGCTGGCAGATCGACAACGAGCTGGGCTTCAACTTCTGCCAGTGCGCCCATTGCCTGCAGACGTACCAGGAATGGCTGCACGCGCGCTTCCACGGTGACCTCGACGCCTTGAACGCGGCGTGGGGCCTGGTGTTCTGGTCGGCAGAGTACAACGACTGGGGCGATATCCGCTTCGGCATGACCGCGCCGGAGGCGAAACTCGCCGAGAAGCGCTTCTTCTCCGACCTGGTCATCGACTTCCTGCGGGGCTTTGTCGACCTGCTCCACGCCGAGCATCCCGGCGTGCCCATCACCACCAACTTCATGGCGAACTTCGAGCAGATCGACTACCTGCAGGCCAGACAACTGGTGGATGTCGCGGCATACGACAGCTACTACAACTTCCACACGCTGGAAAGCCTGTCGATGGGCAATGACCTGTTCCGCTGCCTGAAACGCCAACCCTTCTGGACGCTGGAAAATGGCGTCGACCCCGATCATCCCACCGGGTTGATCGCGCTGCTGGCGCTGAAGGCGTGGGCGCATGGGGAAGTGTTGCATACCTTCTTCCCCTGGCGGGCGTTCAACTTCGGCGCGGAGCAGGTGATGGGTGGGTTGGTCGATCACGCCGACCGCACCACGCGCGCTTACACCGCGTCGCAGCAATTGCAGGAGACGTATCGGCAGTTGCCGACGCTGACGATGGACGACTTCACGGCGCAGGTTGCCATGGTGTATAGCTACGAGAATTACTGGCTGCACCAGAGCCTGCCGCACTATCCCGAATACTTTTTCGTGCTGGAAAGCTATTATAAGAGCCTGAACCGCCTCGGGTTGTGCATCGACGTGGTGGGTGAAGCGGCCGATTTTTCCTCGTACAAGGTGGTGGTGTTCCCGCCGTACCCGATCATCAACGACGGCCTGGCGGACAAAATCCGCGCCTTTGTCGCGGCGGGCGGCATCGTGATCGCCGCGCCCAAGTCGTTCACGCATACGGCGTACGGCAACTGGCAGCAGATGGTGCATCCCGCCGGCCTGACGGACGTGTTCGGCGCCTCCGTGCGCGAAGGGCATTGGGCGAAGAACTACCTGACGAACGATTCCTCCTGCCTGGGCTGGGATGTGCTCTCGGCAACCGAGCTGGCCCCGCCCGAGATGCACGCCTACCCGCTGCGGAGTGACGTGCCGGGCCTCGATGGGCAGCACGGGGCGAAGGTCTTCGAATGGCTGGACGCGGACGGCGCCGAGGTGTGGGCAACCTACACGGACGGCATGTATGCCGGGCAGGCGGCCCTCACCGCCCATCCGTACGGGCAGGGGTGGGCGATCTACCTGGGCTGCGGCTTGCCGGAAGAGGCGTTGCGCGCGCTCTATCGGCACGTCCTGCAACGGGCCGTCGTGCCGATGGCCCCCGCGGTGCACGCCGACGTGGAAGTCGTCCCGCTGGCCCGCCATCGCATCTACCTCAACCACACCGCGCAGAGCGTGCGGGAGCCGAAACCGGAAGGCACGGTGGTGCTGGGCGAGACGGACGGCAGCGAGCTGGTGTTGCCGCCTTACGGCTGCGCGGTGGTGGAAACGGTGTTGGTATCCTAATACGAATTGCGTGTCGTTACGCGGCTTGTCTTGTTCTTCGTCCCATACCCTACAGGCCGAAGGATAGACACGCAGACCATAGTCGCAATCATGAATCAAAGAGCATTAGGGCATGGACGAAAGCAATACAGGCGATATGAGATCACACAATCCGTATAGCGTTCGCCACGGTCGTCCTACCAACAGCAACCGCCGGAGCGATAACGCTCCGGCGGTTGTATTGTATCCCTGCCCGACCTTCGGTCACAGAATGAGGCGGAAGGTGCGGATTTCGAAGGGGCGGATGAGGAAGGTGAAGGCGGTCGCGTCGTGGGGGAGCGCCTCGGCCCCTTCTTCCACGGCGTTGCACATCGTCACCGCGTGGAGGGGCATGGCGCTGCGCACCGTCACCGGGCCGCGCGCGCCGTGGGGTTCGTACAGGCGGACTATCCAGCCGTTGCCGTCTTCCGCCGGTTTCAGCGTCTCCAGGATCGCCGACCCGTCGATCCGCAGAAAGCGCGTCGGGGCGGGGGTGGCGCCGGGAGTGGCGTAGAGGGGCGTGTTCAGCTCCCACGCCCGGCGCACCGTCTCCGCCTCCGTCCAGCCCCCCGCGTGCGGATACAGGCTGTAGGTCACCTCGTGCGTGCCGCGATCCGCCTCGGGGTCGGGGAAGATGGTGCCGCGCAACAGGGTCAGGCGTACCACGTTGTCGTGGGTGTCGTAGCCGTAGCGGCCATCGTTGAGCAGGCTCACGCCGTAACCGGCTTCCGACAGGTCCACCCAGCGCTGGCCCGGCACCTCGAACTTCGTCTGCTCCCACGAGGTATTGCGGTGCGTCGCGCGGGCGTAAGCGCCGAACTGCACCTCATAGGTCGCCGAGGTGGCGCGGATATCCACCGGGAAGGCCACCTTCAGCAGCGTCTGGCGCTCCTGCCAGTCGATGCGGGTGCGGAAATCGAGGCGCGGCATTTCGGCGTAGAGGATGATCTCCTGCTCGAGGGTGCTGGCACGGTGCGTGCGCGTCACGCGGACCACCGCGCGCAGCGGCCCGGTCTCCGTCACCGCCAGCGTGGTCGTGCCTTCGAAGGGGTAGCGGTGTTTCGTCGCGGTTTCGTGCACGTTCCAGGCATCCTCCCCCTCGGGGCCGTCCTGGAAGAGCTGCAAATCGTTGCCGATGGCGCCCGGCGCTAACACCTCGCGGGCCGCCCTTTTGTCATAGACGCGCGCCAGCCCGCCCTCGGGGGTCAGCTCCACGCGGAAGAAGCGGTTTTCGAGCACCGCGGTGCTCACCGTTAGTGCGTCGTCCGCCAGAGCGGGATCGGCGGAGAGGGTAGCGTGGGTGAGGCCGCACGCCGGGGCATCCACGGGGAAGAGCACGGTGGCGCGCCCGTCGGCGCGTGCCACCACCTGCGCGGGGCGGCGGGTGCCGTCGGGGGCGAGCACGCTCCGCACCGGGCGGTCGGCGATATCGACGCGGCACAGCTCCGTACGATCCCACCCACAGGTATTCAGCACGGCGACGGCATCCGCGGCCGTGGGGCCCGCCAGCGCGGCCAGGCGGTCATCCAGCAACGCCTGCGCCTCCGCCTGCACGGTAGCCAGCAACGCCAACGCCTCGGTATACACCATGCCGATGCTGCTGCCGGGCAGGATATCGTGGAATTGTCGCGTGAGCACCTGCTGCCACGCCGGGCGCAGCACGCTGGCATCGAAGGGACGCACGCCGCGCAGGGCCGCCAGTGAGGCGCAAATCTCGGCATCGCGCAGCAGGCGCTCGCAGCGCCGGTTGCCGCGCTTCATGTCGGAGTGCGTGGTGTAGGTGCCGCGATGCGTTTCGACATACAGCTCGCCGTCCCAGGTCGGCAAGGCGGGATCGGCGGCTTCCACCAGGTCGAAGAAATCCTCCGCCGTGCCGTGATCCACCGCGGGCAGGCCGGGGAATTGGCCGCTGGCCAGGCGCAGGCGGCGCAGTTGGCCCTCGGTCACCCCGCCGCCGCCGTCGCCATAGCCGAAGGGGAAGATCACTTCGGGATACGCGGCCTTTTGCGCATACAGTTGCCAACCCCGGTAGAGGTGGTCGGGGCACAGGTCGTTGTTGTAGGCGCCGGCATGGTTCACCACGTGGGCGAGAATGCTCACCCCGCTCAGGCCGCGCCAGTGGAAGAGGTGGTCGGGGAAGGGCGTGGCGGCCTGCCAGTGCAGCTTGTAGGTGTAGAAACGGGTGACGCCGCACGCCGCCAGGATATCCGGCAGCGAGGCGGGATAGCCGAAGACGTCGGGCAGCCAGCACATGCGCGGGCGGGTGCCGAACTCCTCGCGGAAGAAACTCAGCCCGTAAAGCATCTGGCGCACCAGCGATTCGCCGCCGGTGACGTTGCAATCGGCTTCCACCCACATGGCGCCGGCCGTCTCCCAGCGTCCCGCGGCCACCCAGCGCTGAATCTCGCGGTAGAGGTCGGGGAAATGCGTTTTGGCATACTGGTACAACTGCGGCTGGCTGCAGGTAAAGTGGAATTCAGGGAAGCGCTCCATCAGGCGACAGGCGGTGGAGAAGGTGCGGGCGCACTTGCGCACCGTCTCGTGCAGCGGCCACAACCAGGCCGTGTCGATATGCGTGTGCCCCACGGCGTAGAGCGCCCCGCCTTCGGGGTCGGGATGGATCGTGACCAGTTGCGCTTGCAGTCGCGCCAGCGCCTGCCGCGCGTCCGCGCTCAGGCGTGAGCGCGGGACGGTGAGATCGACCGCCAGCAGCGCCGCTTCCACCGCGTCCCCCAGCAGCGCCTTGCGACGCGGGTCGTCGATGGCCTTCGCGGTGTCGGCGGCGAAGGCGACGGTATCGACCAGCGCCTGGATGTCCGGGTCGATGGTGACCACCGCCGCGTGGGTCAGGCCGCCCGTGGTCCCGGCCAGCTCGGGGCGATAATAGACCGCCGGCTGCACCATGCCTTCCAGCTCCAACACGAGGCGTCCGGCGCGGGCGGGGATGCGCCGGTGTTGCGCATCCACGCCGGCATACGGCAGGCCATCGAGGCGCAGCAGCGCTTCCAGCGCGTCAATGTCGAACTGCAGGTAGGTGTAGGCGGGCGGGGCCTCGGCGGGCACGTCGGCCTGGGCGCGCAGGAAGACGGTAATCCCCGCCGGGAAACGCGCCGGCAGCGCCACCGGCGCCCAGTCGCTGGTGAAGCGGTAGTCGTCTTCGGCGGCATACTCCGCCGTCCGCGCCTCCCACCCCGCGATCGGGACACGCGTCGCCACCGCCAGGTCGCGCAGCAACTGCAGTTTCATATCGATCACACGTTGGTCCATCGTCTACTCCGTTTCGTGCCGGCAAAGTGCGGGTGATTCAGTCGGGGCTATTATAACGATAAATCCGCCGTCCGGGGACGTGGGGGAGGCAGCGCCGGATCGGTTATACGAAAATGTAACTCGTCCACCGGGCCAGAAAAGGCATGGTTGTACGTACGCTTCGGCGTGGCAAAGGGGGTTGCGCGGTCGGCCGGGCGGCATACCAGCCCGTAGTTCTGAGGAATTTCGTGCTCACCGGGCGGTCGGCGGCATTCTTCAAGTGTTATCTCTTTCCATCTTTCGCAAAAATGGGTATGCTATAGCGGTGATGCTTGCCACCTTCTAATCGTACGGTGCCCCCATCACTGAAGGAGACGAGTATCCAGCAGCTGCATGACTTTACGCTGACGCTTGGGCGCCAGCACTACGTCCCCTTAATCGTTGGCGGCATGGGGGTCGATGTTTCGACACCGACCCTGGTTCTTGCCGTGGCACGCCTGGGCGGCATTGCCCACCTTTCGGACGCCATGCTCTCTGCCGTGGTGGACCGCCAGACCGGCACGCGTGGCCTGCGCGACTCGCGCGGGGCACTGCGCGTCATCACACATCCCGAGGCCGCGTTCGACATCTCGACGCTGTACGCCGCGACTTACGGCTATATCCGCGGGGTGATGAACGACAAGCGCGGCGACGGCGGGGTGTTCCTGAATATCATGGAAAAGCTCACCATGGGCAACCCGCGCGCGACGCTGCAAGTGCGTCTCGGCGCGGCCATGGATGCGGGCATCGACGGCATCACCCTCGGCGCGGGGTTGCACCTCGGCACGCTGGAGCTGATCAAGGCGCATCCGCGCTTCCATGACGTGAAACTGGGGGTCATCGTCTCCTCGGCGCGCGCCCTCAAGCTCTTCCTGCACCGCGCCGCGAAGGTCGCGCGCATGCCGGATTATATCGTGGTGGAAGGCCCGCTGGCCGGGGGACATTTGGGTTTCCCGTGCACGTGGTACGACTTCGACCTGGCCACCATCGTCGCGGACGTGCAGCGGCTGCTGGCACAGGAGGGGCTGCCGATCCCGGTGATTCCCGCCGGCGGCGTCTTCACCGGTTCCGACGCGGTGCGCTTCCTCACGCACGGCGCCGCCGCCGTGCAGGTAGCCACCCGCTTTACCGTGACGGAAGAATGCGGACTGCCGGATGTCGTCAAACAGGCCTTCTTCGCGGCCGAGCCGGACGACGTGGAAGTGAATCTGGTGTCGCCGACCGGCTATCCGATGCGCATGTTGAAGCACTCCCCCGCCATCGGCAATACCATTGCGCCGCAGTGTGAGGCGTACGGGTACGGCCTGAGCCCGGCGGGCGACTGCCCGTATCGCACCGCGTACGAAGGCAACGACCAGCCCGGCGATGTGCATGCCGAGGCGGGGATGATCTGCCTGTGCGCGATGATGATGGGCTACAAGGTGTGGACCTGCGGGCACACCGTCTCCCGGTTGAAGGAGACGTCGCATCGCCTGCCGGACGGCACCTATCAACTGCTCACCGTGGAACACGTCTTCCGCGATTACACCAGCAGCACCGACCAGCGCATCCTGCTACCCCCCCGCGCGGTGCTCGCGTAAGCGGCGTACGCCCGGGGAGGGCGCGCGTCCCCGCGCGCCGCGGGAATAGATCCGGTAACGAAGGTAGGGCTCGTAGTAGCGTCGCAGCGCAGCAAGGCGCGTCCATCACATCTATAGATGCTCTTTGATTATTCGATGCCACTCTGGAAAGCAATGCTGGCACGATAGAA
>CAIYQO010000106.1 GCA_903928345.1 uncultured bacterium
CCATCGAAAACCTCGCGGGCGAATCACCACGAAACCAGGTCCGCGCACGCTTGACAAGCCCCTTTCAAGGGGCGCAGCCGGTAGCCTGACGATTTATCGTCGGGTCGAAAACCAGGCAAACGGTGATCGTACATTGACGCATATGGGGAGTGGGGGGCCGCACAAACGGACGCGTTGTGTGCGTAGTTGGCACCCGTCCATGCGAGGGAAACACCCTTCCCCGCAACCGCTGAATCTGGTAGACTGTCCCCCGGTTTGGGAGGTGCGCCATGTGGTATCCGTTGCGCTTTGCGCCGTTGTACTTTGAGAAGGTGTGGGGCGGGCGGCGGCTGGAGTCGCTGCTCGGGCGCGCGCTGCCGGCGGGGGAGCCCATCGGCGAGTCGTGGGAGGTGTCGGATCATCCGCATGGCCGCGGCGTCATCGCCAACGGGGCGCTGGCGGGGCAGTCGCTGCACGACGTGATGACGGCGCACCCCGAAGGGTTGCTCGGGCCGCACGCGCAGGCGGCGGGCAACGGGCAATTCCCGCTGCTGGTGAAGTACATCGACGCCGAGGAAGCGCTGTCCGTGCAGGTGCATCCCAATGACGCCTACGGGCTGGCGCACGAGGGGGAGCCGGGCAAAACGGAGATGTGGTACATTCTGCACGCCGACCCGGACACGTGCCTCATCGCCGGGTTGACGCCCGGCACCACGCGGGAAGCCTTCCGCGACGCACTGGCACACGGCGACCCCGGCGCGCTGCTCCACCGCGTGCCCATCCGCACCGGCGACAGCATCTACATCCCCGCCGGGCGCATCCACGCCATTATGCCCGGCGTGCTCATCCTGGAGATCCAGCAGTCCTCCGACACCACCTACCGCCTGTACGATTGGGGCCGCGTCGGCCTCGACGGCCGGCCGCGCGCGTTGCACGTGGAGCAGGCGCTGGCCGTTGCCGACTGGCTGGATTACGCCCCCGGCGTCACCGACAACCCGGCCGTGCCCCTGGGCGACAACACCGTGACCCGCCTTGCCGCGTGCGAGTATTTTGTGGTGGAGAAGTACGACCTTGCCGCGCCGCAACTGCTGGGCACCGACACCGGCAGCTTCCGCGTGCTCAACATCGTCGCCGGCGGCGGCACGCTCACCTGGTCCGGCGGCGACGAGCCCCTCACCCGCGGTGACAGCCTCCTCCTCCCCGCCGCGCTCTCCGACGTCACCCTCACCCCGCGGGAGGCGATGAGCGTGGTGGTGTCCTACGTGCCGTGAGGGGAGGCCGCGTGGAGTTTGCGCAGCATTACGCCGAAGATGATGATTACGACGATGCTTACCGGCACGAGTTGCCAGAGGTTGATAATCGGTGCGTCTTCATGCATGAACTGGTTGAAACTGGAAAAGAACAGCACGCCGAGGGAGAGCCACACCGTCCACACCTGCCGTTTCGACAGCGATATATGGTACAGCTCGACCACCAGCGCGGTGACGATGGCGGTAATGACCAGCACCGTGATAGTCAAGCTCAACGCACTCAGGTCAAACACACTTACTGCTAACCACGGATTCGGTTTCCCCCAGGGATCCGGGCAGAGCAGCCCGTTCCATAAAAAGACCCCGATGCCCAGCACCAGCACCGCTCGCTGCGCGCCGTTCAACGCCGCCCGTCCGCCCCACCCCCACCGGCACACCGCCAGCGCTAACGCAACCGCCAACACCCAGCGCAGGAGGTATTCGTCGCTATTCCAATACCGCCACCGGCTGAAGACGAAATACCACTCGCCGAACCCATACAAATTCCGCAATATCAGCGCGTTCACCACGAGGAACACGGCGCAGCAGCCGAGGAGCCACCAGCGTTGACGGGTCATGGCGCCACCTCCGGTGTGTTATCGCGCTTACGCTGCCGTGCATCCCGGATGCTGGAATATATCCCGGCTCCGAGTGCAATCAGGTAGGTGCACGTTCCGACAGTCAGAAATGCCCCGACATTCCAGAAGGGGCCATCTTCACGCAAGTCAATTGGACAAAAGGGAGATAAGACCGTAAGGGTGAAGCAACTCCAAACCACGACCATCACCCACCGGGGTAGTTGGCAACCAAGCGCGGTGGTGATTGAAAATGTTAATGCGGCAATAATGATTAGAGAGGGAACCACTTCCGAGGGTGGACCTGACCACTGGGAACTTAAATACCAATTCGTGTAGCCTTCCGTATCGGGACTGGCAAGTGCCGTGCAGACCATAAAGCAAGTGCCCATCGCCAGCACCGTCCGTTGCAGCACCGATAAAGCGCGCGGCCCTTCCCATTTCCACCAGAGAAGCGTCCCGGCAATGACGGCGATGACCAGCAGGCGCATCACTACTTCATTCGGCGAGAAGTAGTGCGAGGGGCCGAAGACGAAGTACCACTCGCGATGCCCCCACTCGTTGCGGCGCAGCAGCGCGTTCACCGCCAGCACCAGCACCCCGCCGATGAGTATCCCCCACTGCCGCTTCCCCATTCCGCCCCTCCGTGCGCTTTTCTCCATCGTACTACGTAATGGGTGGGATACATTAAGACGGTGGTATTTTCTCGTTAAGGAGAGATTAACAACCGCTCGCTGCCACGCGTCCGAGCAACGATCACCGGCGACCTGTGTCGAATGAGATGTTCCACTAAGAAGCCGTTTGAAAACGCCTACTCCTCCGGTCAGCGCTGCTCTCCCCAGCGCCTAGCGGTCGCTTCCTGTCCTGGTGTCTGCGACCGCCGATGCGGTCCGCCCGGTGCCGGTGGCCGCCGATTGCTTGTCACAA
>CAIYQO010000107.1 GCA_903928345.1 uncultured bacterium
GTTGTGACAAGCAATCGGCGGCCACCGGCACCGGGCGGACCGCATCGGCGGTCGCAGACACCAGGACAGGAAGCGACCGCTAGGCGCTGGGGAGAGCAGCGCTGACCGGAGGAGTAGGCGTTTTCAAACGGCTTCTAAGGGGACGCACATTGCCGGCTCGGTCGCATCCGGCGACGGCAGTCTACCGCACCCCCTGCACCGGCGCCGGCATCCGCTCATAGCACAGCAACGTATAGAGCACGCGCGGCGGGCCGGGAAAACCGGGGCGGGATGTCGCGGTTTCGTCGGGGCAGATGATCTGAAAGCGGCGGCACGGACGATACTGCCGGTGGAGCTGCGCCAGCAGCCAGGCCGGCACCGGAATGTCATTCAAGCTGCCCATCTTCCGGGCGGCATTCACCAGCAGATACCGCGGGGGGTGCGCCGCGAGTTGCCCCCGCCATTGCGCCGTCGCGCCGGGCATCAGCAGAAAGTACTGCAGAAAGTGCCGGCTGGCGGCCAACCGCTCGGTGTAGGGTAAAATCGGATTGTCATACCCGGTGCCGCACAGGTACACCGAATCCTGCGCGGTGCTGTGGTCGTGTAGCCAGCGCCCGATGTCCCGCGATTGCGCCGCGACCCCTTGCAGGGCCAGCAGGCGCGGCGGCGGCAGCCACGGCCACCAGAGGATGAAGACGAGCGCCACCACCCAGACCAGCGCGCGCGAAGCCGCGGTCTGCGCCGACGGCAGCAAGGCGCCGAGAGCCAATCCCCCGAGCAACAGCGCGGGCAGCGCGGGTTGCTTCAACTGATGGCCCCAGAAGGTGCCCGCCAACAACACGGGCACGAGTTCGCACACCCACCACCACACCAGGCCGGCGACGGGGAGCTGCCGGGCGCGCAAGGGGCGCCACGCGCACAAGGCGATGATCGGCAGTACCAGCAGCGTCAGGCGCAGCGGCGCCATCGTCAGCGCCTCCGTGGCATCGCGCCACCAGAGGGTATGCGGCGCCGCGCTGCCCGGCGCCAGCAGAATGCGCCAGGTACCCTCGAAGTAATCGGCCAGACGCACATGCGCCAGGAAGAGCGGGATGAGCAGCAGCAGCGTGGTCGCGAGCACGGTGCCCGCAATCAGCCCGACATCCTGCAGCACGCGCATAGCCGTGCGTTGCGCCACCGGGAGCCGCGTCAGATACAGGCCGAACAAGCCCGCCAGCGAGAACAGGGCCGACTGTTTGAAGAACAGCGCCAGCCCACAACACAACCCGACGACGACCAGGCGCCGGCGGGTGAGCGTGCCGGTGAGCAGGATGCCGGCCGCCAGCGCGATGAAACAGACCACGAAGGTTTCCACCTGGCCGGGCAGGTAGCCGTCGAGTTCGTGGTGCATGTTGCTTATCCCGAAGAGCACCAGGAGCAGAATGCCGGTCCGCTGGTCGGCCAGGCGGCGCCCGATCCCGTAGAGGCTCAGCGCGGTGATCAGCCAGGCCAGCATGCCCAGCACCCGCACGAACCACGCCTGCACGCCGAACCAGAGCGCCGAAAGGGCGTACAGGTAGAAGATGCCCGGCGGCTTGTTCTCCAGCGCGCCGACATACGGCGCCGCGCCGTGCCACACCCAGCTCTGCCCTACATAGTGCCAGATCCCCTCGTCATTCAGTAGGGACGGGATGTCCAGCAGAGCCGCCTTGATAAACAGCACCCCGAGGAGTCCCAGCAGCAGCGCCGGGTGCAGCAGCACGTCCAGCGTGCGCGTCACCCATCCCGGCGCGGCCGGAGGCGGGGGCGCCGCGCCCCGGGCGGTGAGCAGCAGGCAGGTTAACACCAGCAGCAGGCTCGGCCACAGCGGCGAGACCAGCGGAATCATGACAGGCGTCGTGCGCAACAGCAACGCCACCACGCACACCACGGGCAACCAGCGTGCCGGGGCAGACGGGTGTGTGGGCTCCGCTCCGAAGATAGCCAGGCGTGTGTTCATGCTGCGTCTCATTCATTGTCGGCGAATCGCCGGAGAACGTCAACAGGCCGCCGGCAGGCCCCTTGCACCTGCGGCATCCGGGGACGGCGGTCTATCCCACCCCCTCATACGCGTTAGCTTCCTGTAACGGCTGGTCTGTTCTCCGACCCGACGATAAATCGTCAGGCTACCGGCTGCGCCCCATGAATGGGGCTTTGGTAGGCCGCGAAATGGTTGGGTTGGGAATATCGCACGGGTAAAATTTCGAAAGACAGCCATCTCGGGCACGTATTCAGCATGCCGCATGATATATTCGGGTCGCGAATGCTTGATAAGCCCCTTTTAAGGGGCACAGCCGGTAGCCCGACGATTTATCGTCGGGTGGGAAAACAGGCGAACGGTTAGTAAAAGCTAGCGCCTATGCCACGCCCCATTCACCACCTGCACACGAATAAGGTTACCGGCTATCTGAATAAAAAATCGCACAACAAATGTCATTGACTTATCGATACCACATTGGAGATCGGCTTCATTGATTCACCTTCACCGTTGATCAGGTAAAAATGGATACCGTGCAACCCATCAATGATTTGCTTTTCCGTGTAATGAGTCGTGTCTACAAGGATTGTTCGGTAACATACTTTTGCCATTCTATGAGGCATATTCACAGGGAATATACCCGAGTCTATTCCACGACCAACAATATAGGCCGGTAGATTCGTGTCACTCGTGAATGCTGCATTAACTTTTGGGTAATCATTGTAGAATGAATTATTGGTACATCGACATTGTATGTCAATAATCCTGAATTGTTTTCCTTCATGCTCTGCAGCCACCAGCACAGGACTAGGAATCTTATACATGAACGGCCAGTTATTATAATCGACTGGTTCATTGCTAAATGATATGCCTGTAATTTTGATATTTATCATTTGTCTAGTTACTTCAGTGAAAACAAGTATACCGATGGCTATTATACCTGTGATAAGCAGATATCTGAGTAGTCCTTTCAATGAGTCACCTCCTACACGCGAATGGCCCTCAACTTCAAGCAAACCGCGCCCCCGTCACCTGCACCGCAAACGCGCTCCCGCACTCGATAACCAGCACATTCTCCCCCGCGCGCAGGGAGACGGGGAGGCGCGCTTTGCCCGGGTGCCAGCCGGTGAAAGTGCTGTCGGCACGGAAGACGCAGGCCCCGTTGAGCCACACGGCGGTGAGGTGGCCACCGAGTTGCAGGTAGGCCGTCGTGTCCGTCGCCGCGGAGACGGTGGCGTAGCCCAGGTAGGCCTCCGCCGGCCCGACGGCGTGGGCCAGGTCGTTGGCGATGCCGCGGGTGCGCTCCTGCTCGCCCCACCAGCTCTCCTGCGGCGCGGGGTGGGGCAGCGGCATCGCGATCCACCCGGCGTCGGGGCACACGGCGCCCACCGTGTCATCGGTCAGCGGCGGCGTCTCGGCGGGCAGCGCACGCATCTGCCACGGGGTGACCAGCCCCGGCAGTACCGGCGGGGTGAAGGTCGCCGGCACGGGCACCTCGGGCACGCCCAACGCGTCGAGGATGGCGCGGGTCATCACGCGATACCCCGCCAGGCTGATGTGCACGTCGTCGGCCTCCAGCACGGCGATGCCGTTTGCCTGCGCCTGTTGCATGGGCACGTCGATCTCGACGAGGATGGCCCCGACGCGCGCCGCCGTGGCGCGCAGGAAGGCGTTCTTCGCCTGCCGACTCTCCTCCCAGGCGACGTGGGTGGGCCCAACCGGTGTCAGCGTGAAGAGCGCCGGCACGATCTCGGCCTCCTGCAGCGCCGCGATGATCGCCGTCATATCCGCCTGGTACACCGCCTCCGGCACGTCGCGCGCGGTGTCGTTGATGCCCAGGCTGATCGTCGTCAGCGCCGGCGCGTAGGCCAGCACGTCACGCGCCAACCGCGCCCGCGCCCCCTCCGCCGTGTCGCCACCGATGCCCGCGTTCACCAGCACCGGCACCGGGCGTCCCGCCTCCCGCAGCGCCTGCGCGATGAGCAACCCATACGTGCCGCCATCGGTAATCGAATCGCCCAGCAACACGATGCGCGTGTCGGACGTCAGTTGTGGTGTGGTCATTGGTTTCTCCTTGGTACGTGATCTGCGTGATTCTTCGTCGACCCGTAGGGCATGGGCGCCGTCCCATGCCTGTTTACGACCGCCTGATCCGATGGAGCAGCGGAATAAAGCCGTCGACTTTCCGTGGTGGCTCCATCGGAACAGAAATGCGACAGGCAGGCATGGGACGGCGCCCATGCCCTATAGACCGAAAGCACGTATCTGTTACCATAGCCGCAAACAATCATCAAAGAGCATCAAAGCATGCCCCCTCATCTCGTCCCCCCACCTCGTAGCACACCACCTCCGTATCCCCCCGAAGGTAGAGCCGCCCGTTCGCCAGCGTCGGTTGCTGGGGATAGCCCAGCGACAGGTGGTGAGCCGTCTGGCCGCGTTCGTGATAGCCCGCTGCGGTGGCATCCGCCAGGGTGAGGTGGGTGGTGCCCAGGATGAAGAGCAGGCCGTCCGCCGCAATAAGTTGCGGGCCGCGTGCCCAGTCCTGCTCGGGGTGCTGCCAGAGGAGCTTGCCGTCCGCCAACCGCGTACACTGCAGCGCCGCGTGGCTGAAGCCGTAGACGCACCCGTCCAGCACCGCCACCGTGTGGAACTCGTTGCACTGGTTGCGCGCGTCATGGTAGAGCTGCTGCGCGGTGATCCGTCCCCCGCGCACGGACATCTGCAGGCAGGCGGAAAAGGGCGGCAACCCGTCGCACAGGAAGACCCGGCTGCCGACGGCGGTGGGCGACGGGATCAGCGCATAGTGCGCATTGGCGGGGTAGCGCCAGAAGAGCGCCCCCGTCCTGGCGTCGAGCCCCCACACCTCGTTCACCGGCGAATTATACACGGACAGGATGATCTGCGGGACGCCGTCCACCACCTGGTAGCTGGGCGAGGCGATGCCCGAGCCGCATTTGCGTCCGGCCGCCCCGACCGACGCCGGCGCGCGCCAGCGAACGGCCCCCGTCCGCTTGTCCACCGCCACCAGCACCGGCAGCTTCCCGTTGCCGCCGTACAGCGGGCAGTAGAGCAGATCGCCGACGATGAGCGGGGTGGGGCACGCCGCCACGTGCTCCAATTCCCCCTGCCCGCGCCACAATTCCTGCCCGTCGCGCGTCCGCAGGCACACCACCGTCAGGCCTTCCTCCTGCCCGCTGCGCGCCGGTACGAAATACACCCGGTCGCCGTCCGCCACCGGCGTAGCCACCACCTCCGTCGCCCCGATCTCAGCGCCGGCCAAGGGCACACGCCAGAGCGTGTGTCCGGTGGCGGGGTCGAGGCATACGGCGAACTGCGCGGTGCCCGCCAGCGCCAGCGTGAAGGCCCGCCCGCCCGCTTCGATGACAGCGCTTTTACCCTGACCCACCGTGGCACGCCAGCAGACGCGCGGCCCGGCCGCCGGCCAGCGGCGCAGCAGGTCACGGGCATTGTAGACGGTGTTGCCGTCGTTCGGGAGGAAGCGCGGCAGATCGGTGTTGCGATGCAGCGCTTGGCGCACCGGCGTGTGCGCGGGGGGCGTCGCGGGCGTCACCCGCACCGCCAGCGCCTCGCGGGCGATGCCGAAGTAGTAGCGCGTGGCCGAAGGCTGCTGCGCCTTGCCCATGTATGACTGGTGATAGCCCGTGTCGGGGATGGGCGGTGCCTTGGCGAGGGCGGCGCAACGGGCGGCGCAGGCGGCGTCGAGCCGCGCCAGGTCGTCGGCGGTGCCTACCTGCGCCAGGGCGGCGGCGGCGGTGAAGGCCACCGTCGGGTCCGGGTGGTCCAGCAAGGCGCGGAAACGCGCGGGCGGCCCCAGCGCCAGCCGCGTGCTCAACAGATTGGCGAGCGCGAGCACATAGGGGGATGCCGCGGGCCGATACGCCGCCTCCACCCCCGCCGCAATCGCCGCGGGCTCCTGGTCGGTATACGCCAGCGCCGCCAGGCAGGCCTCGCGGATCGCCTCCGCGTCCGTCGCCATCAGCGCACGCACCAGCTCTGGGTCGAACACCAGTCCCTGCATCCCGGCCCACTCCACCAGTTGCGCCATGCGCGCCGGGGGCAGGGTCCCCAGCGCCTGCCGCACCGCCGCGGCGGTGGGAGTCGCCCCGAACAGCGTGCTCAGTGGTAGGGGCAACGGCGCAAGAGGCTGCTCGACGACCGCATCTACCGGGTGCGTGGCGAGCCGCCCGTAATGCGTCGGCACCACGTCGTCCACCCAGTCGCCAAACAGCCGGTACAGGCCGTCGTCGTTCGACCAGTTCTCCGCCTGCAGCCGCGGGGCGTAATCCTGATCGAGAAAGCCCACATCCACGCCCACCACGGCCGGGAGCTGCGCCATCTGCAAGTCCGCCAGCACCGAGGCGGTGTCCACCCGCACCAGGTAGGCCACGCCGCCGTCGACCAGTGTGCACGCCACCTCGACGCGCCACTTTTCGCTGTTGGGCGACTTGAACACCTGCATCGGCCCTTGCAGCGTCGGGGGGCGCACCACGATTTGCCCCAGGCCCCGCGGCGGCTCCTCGCGCGGGTAGTAGGAATTGTGGTAGGGCACCTTGTACCAGTCCGGCGTGGCGCGGTCGCGCGCTTCCCGGCCGAAATCGAGATACAGCTCCAGGCAATCCCCGGCCAGCCCGTTCTCGCTGTCCTCGGCGCGCAGTTGGGAGTCGCGGACGATCGCCAGGAAGTACAGGTCGCTGCTGCCCGCCTTCATGCCGCAGCGCAGACTCGGGGCAAAGCCCGCCGTGCCGGTGATCGTCTCGTTGGCCAGATTCCGCTTGAACGCCTCCGCCGGCACCGCCGGCACTACCGCCCAGGCGTCAAGCGCCCCGTCGACGGTGGCCGTCTCCGGCAACAGCGAAGGCGTCAACACCACCGCCCGCGGATCGAGCGGCACCCCCGCCCGCAGCGACACCCCGCCCAGCAGACAACAGACGACCCACAAATAGACGCAGCAACGCATCGAGGCTCCTTACGTGTTAACGGCTATAGGGACAAGGCGCGTTCTCTTGGCCTGTAGATCCTCGTGACTCCTTGAATATTAAATCCTGAATCACTGCTGTCCGCTACAATGAATGAGGTTATTATCTTCCTCTCCGGTGCTCCCCTCTCCCAGCCGAGTCGTGCGAGGCGCTTGGGGGAGGGGCGGGGGGGTGGGGTCCGCGCTGGCAGGCGTGTCGTGTGACGCGACCCCGGTCTGGTTATGCTAACCTCGCCTACTTCCCCCGCCACAGCGCCGTATCCGGAATGCGCTGCTTCGGCAGACCGGGGCCTTCGTAGCTCACCTCCAGCGTGCCGGTGCCGCCGTATTGGAAGTACAGCAGCGTGAGGGCGTGCGTGCCGGCGCGCAGGGGGATGGGGCCGCTGAGTTCGTCGGCCTGATGCGTGCCGTCGTTGTCCACCACCAGCGTGGTGCCGAGATACAGCTTGGCGCCGTCCCGCGCGCGCACGGAGAAGGTGTATTCCCCGTCTCGCGGCACCGCCACGAAGCCGGTGAAGCGGAAGGCGTAGTGGTCGTCATGCGGCGCGGGGTCAGGTCGAAGTTCGCCGTGACGCCGTTATCGGCGGGGGTCGCCGCGGCCAGGTCATCCACCGTCATGCCGCCGAAGTTGTGAAAGTAGGCGTAGCGCAGACCGGGCACGGCGTCGGGCGGATTCTCCGGTCGGCGCGGCGCCACGGCGATGGGCACGGTGGACAGGTTGAAGCACCCCACGCTGTCGTGCAGGCGCAGGTAGAGGCGGCCTTGCCAGAGGCCGGGTGAGGTGCAGTTGGCGATGAGCAGCCGCGCGTCGCCCAGCCCGACGTACCCGGCGGGGTCGGCGCGGAACATCGTCAGCCGGCTGCCGCCGTCGATCACGGCGAGCACCTTGCCATCCGCCACCACCGGGGAGCTGATCTCGCCGGGGCAGGGGTGCTGCCAACGCACCGCCCCCGTCGCCAGGTCGAGGCAGGTAAAGGTGTTGCGCCCCCAGGCATACACGTGATCGCGGTACACCACCGGGCTGGAGCCGCGGTCGCTGATGTTGGCCGTCCACAGGCGCGTCGCCTTCGTCGGCGTGAGGGCGTAGCAGGCGACGGGCGACCCGGTCACCACCATGTCGCCGACGACCACCGGGGTGGCGTTGCAATTCACGTCGTCGGCGCTCCAGCGCAGCGCGCCGGTCGCCGCCTCCACGCAGCAGAGATGCCCCAGGGTGGTGAGCAGGTACGCCGTGCCGTCCTTCGTCCACAGCGCGGGCGAGGTGTTGCTGCCGCTGCCCGCCGCCGGTTGCTGCCACCGCGCCGCGCCCGTGGCGGCATCGAACCCGCGCAGCACCCCGGCGCAGAGGGCCACCACATTGCCGACCACCAGCGGCGAGGAGCTGATCTCGCTGCCGATCTCCTCCGTCTGCCAGCGCAGCACCCCGGTGGCGGCGTCCAGGCAGTAAAGCCGCTTGCCCCCCGCCACGTAGCAGCACCCGCGCGCCAGGCACGGCGTGCTCGACGTGCCGCTGCCGACCTGCCCCCCCGGGAAGGCCGTCTTCCACAGCGTGCCCCCGGTCAGCGCGTCCAGGCACACCACCACGTCGCGCGCCTCGCGCCCCCCCGCGTACCCCGTCTTCCAGTTGACGAAGACGTACGCCTTGCCGTCCGCGATGGCCACCGAGCCCATGCCGCCCGCATCGTTCGCCACCAGCCGCTCGCTCTGCCACAACTTCTGCGGCCCCGTCGCCCCCCACGCCTCCGCCAGCGCCGCCCCCTGCGCGGCCACCCCATCGCGCCCCGCCCCCCGCCACTGCGGCCAGTCCGCCTGCGCCCACGCCGGCAACACGGCGAGGAGCAGCAACGAGAGATATCGGCGCGGCATGTACGTCATTCGACTCCTATCGCCCCATCCGTGAACTGCCGCCGGCACAGCGCGGCGTAGAGGCCGTCCTGGGCGACCAGGATGTCGTGGGTGCCGAGTTCGGCCACGCCGCCGTTGTCGATGACGGCGATCAGGTCGGCGTGGCGGATGGTGGCGAGGCGGTGGGCGATCACCAGCGTGGTGCGGTTGCGCATCAGGTTCTCCAGCGCCAACTGCACGATGTGTTCGCTCTCCGCGTCCAGCGCCGAGGTGGCCTCATCGAGGATCAGGATCGCCGGGTCCTTCAGAAAGGCGCGGGCGATGGAGATGCGCTGCTGCTGCCCGCCGGAGAGCATGGTGCCGCGCTCGCCGATGAGGGTGTCGTAGCCATCCTCCATCCGGTCGATGAATTCGTCGGCGTAGGCGCACCGGGCGGCCTCGTGCACCTCGTCCATGGTCGCCTCGGGGCGGCCGTAGAGGATATTGTCCAATATGGTGCCGGAGAAGAGCAGCGGCGCCTGCGGCACCAGCCCGACCTGCCGGCGCAGCGAAAAGATGGTGTAGTCGTGCACGTCGCGCCCGTCGATGCGGATGTGCCCCGCCTGCCAGTCGTAGAAGCGGTTCACCAGGTTTGCTACGGTGGTTTTGCCGCTGCCCGACGGCCCCACCAGCGCCACGGTGGCGCGGGCGGGCACGGTGAGGGTGAGATCGGTGAAGACCGGCTGCCCGGCGGACGGATAGGTGAAGGCGACCTGCTCGAAGCGGATCTCCCCGGTGAAGTGCGGCGCCGCCGTCGCGCCCGGCCGGTCGGCGATCTCCGGCTCGGTGTCGAAGATGCCGAAGATGCGGTCGGTGGCGCCCAGCGCGGTGGCCAGCAACACCTGCATCTCGTTGAGCCAGTCGAAGGGCATATACAACTGCCCCTGCATCAGCACGAACTGCGTCACCACGCCGATGGTCACCCGCCCGGAGTGGTGCAGCGCCAGCCAGCCGCCCAGGCCGATGAGCAGCAGTTGCCCGGTCATGCGCAGCAACTGCATCAGCGCCTCGTTGAGGCCGTTGAGGCGGGAGTTCTTCGCCCCCAGCTCCACCAGTTCCTCCGTGTCGTCGCTGAAGCGCTGCACCTCGTCGTCCTCATGGGTGAAGGCCTTCACGATGGTGGCGGCGGCCAGCTTCTCCTGCGTGCTCCCCGCCAGGTGCGCCAGCCGGTCACTGATGGCCTTGGCGTTCTTCTTCACCTTCCACGAGATGGCGCGCTGGATGAGAATCTGAAAGGGGATGAGCGCCAGCGACAGCGCCCCCAGCACCGGGCTGCGCGAGAAGAAGTAGCCCAGGATCACCACGATCAGCCCGATGCTCATCCACATCTGCACGAAGGCGCGCCCGATGAAGGGCTGAATCGATTCGATGTCCCAGATGATGCGGTTGGTCAGCGAGCCGGAGCGGTTGCTCTCGAAGAAGGAGTGGGAGAGCTTTTGCATGTGCGCGTACAGGTCGCAGCGCAGATTGCGCACCACCTCCTGCACCGCGCGCGCCCCGATGGCCGAACGCAGGTACACCGGCACCGGCGCGATGAGCATCAGCCCCGCGCCCAGCAACAGGTATTGCCACAACTGCGCCCACGCCACGCCGACGGGCAGCGGATTCTTCGCCCCCGTCTTGGCCAGCACGTCAACGCACTGCCCCACCACCCACATCACCGCCACCGGAATGAGCAGCTTGATCAGCCCGCACACCGTGGCCGCCGTGAAGGACACCCAGTACGGCCGCACATAGTGCAACAACCGCCACAGATTGCGCGAACTGGCAGCAGCATCAGAAGACCCCATGCCTTATTAATGCCCCACCGGCGAACGCGTCTCCTGCCAAACGCCGGGGTTTTTCGGTAAAACGTGCACGTGCGCGTGCGCGTAATCGTAAACGCCCCGCCATTTTCGATCACAAGCACGACGCGCGAGCAGGCGGACGGGGAGGAAATCCCGCTAATACTGCGGAAAGGCATTACGGCGGGGTGACCAACCGGCATAACAGCTCGCATCGTTCAGCTCTAGCAGCAGTCCTGTAGCTGCTCACGCTTCACGCCACGTATTGCTCACCTGATTTGACCGCCCGCGGTCCGGGGCTATCCTCCCGGTGACCGCGGGCGGTGGGGTTCGTCAGGCGAACTCGGTGTCGAGCACCTCCTTGACGAGAGCGTCA
>CAIYQO010000108.1 GCA_903928345.1 uncultured bacterium
ATTGGTTCCCTTGCTTTGCGGGGCAAGGATACTGCCAGGCACAGCAAAGATTTCTCGTCCTTGTTCAGCCGCAAATTCAGCAGTGATCAACGCGCCGCTTGTTTCAGCTGCTTCGATCACAACTACCGCCAACGACAAACCAGAAATTATCCGATTCCGCGGCGGAAAATTCTCGGCGTTGGGCGGCGCATCCAGCGGCAGCTCCGTAATGATCGCCCCGCGACCCTCCTTCACGATCCGCTCGTACAGCCCGTCGTTCTCTGGTGGGTATGTGTTCAACAAGCCGCAGCCCGTAACGACAATCGTCCGCCCGCCCGCCTGTAGCGCCCCCAAATGCGCGGAAGTGTCGATGCCCCGCGCCCCGCCGCTGATGATCGTCAGCCCGCGTTCGGCCAACTGCGCCCCGATCCGCTGGGCCTGCTCCCGCCCATAAATCGTGCATTCCCTCGCCCCTCCCCCAGGCGCCTCGCACGACTCGGCTGGGAGAGGGGGGTGACGGAGTGGAAGGACGATGGCGGCGCGAAATCTTCAGCTCGCGCTGCAACCCCGGCGTTTCTCTCACGCCATCCGTCTTTCCCCACGGCGCTCCCCCTTTCTCCGCGCCGGGGAAAGGGGGTCGGGGGGATAGGGGTCGCGCGGGCGCGCCGTAGGGATAAAAGAAAAACGGTCTGTGCGTGAGCTTTCACACGCACAGACCGTCTCGTCGTTCATACAGGGTACACCCGTGGCTCGCGGGTACGTTCGCCTTCCCAGCGGTTGCGCTCCCGGAGAAACTTTATCCCCCATTTACGGGTTCGTAACCTGCCACCCGTCCAGGTAGATCGAGGAATTCGCGGTGCCGTTGACGGCGTAGCCGTTGCGCCCCAACAACTGGTCGCCGGTTAGCCCCATATCCGCCAGCGTGAAGGAGATGAAGGTCCAGTCGCCTTTCACCAGGGTGGCGCCGGCTTTCGCATGGTAATTGCCCGCGCTGATGAAGTAGGACGAGGTCGGCTGCACGCCGATGTAACTGGCCTGCCAGGTGCCCGACGCGCCCAGCGACGCCATGTACTGGAAACCGGTAATGCCGGAATTCACCGGAATGTAATACCAGCCGCTGACCACCTTGGTGGCCTGCCAATAGGTGTTCGCGGGGGGATCCCAGTGGGTGTAGGAGTGGCCGGCGCAGTTCACCTGCAGGGCCGTGGTGCCGGTGTAGGGGATGCTGCCGGGTACCGCGGTGACGAGATTGGCGGCATCGGCGACGCCGGTGCTCATGCCTTCCTCCCACACCACATAGACGGCGGTCGCCGTGGTGACTTTGGGCACGGGCATCAGCGCGCTTTCACTGGCGCTGCGCCCGGCGTAGAAGGCCGCCTCGGCGTCGGTGGCATTGCAGGTCGCCACGTGGCCGTCCATGAAGCCCACCAGGCAGTTCTTCGAGTGCCGGGTGGTGTCGACCACTTCCCCGATGAGGTGCCCGCGCAGGAAACCGGCGGGGTTCGTCCAGCCCGCGGGGATCGAGTTCTGCAGGCCATCGGCCACCAGCATCGTGTTGGCCGGGTTGGACACCTCGCCCAGCGCGGTGCCGGACAGGTGCGACCCGCCGTTGAACACATAGCCATTGGCGATCTTGGTGCCGAGGGTGGGGCAGATGAGCACCCCTTTGTCCAGGCTGATGGCGCCCCAGAAGGCGTCGGCCGTGGGCAGCAGTTCATCGTGATCCTGCGCATACAGCATCGCCGCGGTGACGATCTGTCGCTGGTTGTTCAGGCACGCCGTCTGCCGCGCCTTCTCGCGCGCCTTGGCGAAGACCGGGAAGAGGATGGCGGCCAGGATAGCTATTATCGCGATGACGACGAGCAACTCGATCAGGGTGAAGCCCTGACGTGGGGAACGCGGGGAAGTCCACATAATACGCTCCTTGGTGCACCGCCCGTGCAGCCTCGCGGCGGTGCGAGGGATATATTCGCCTGACGCGAACAAGGCTTAAATTCATCGCGCAGGTCAATACTCCTTCAATATTTATATAACAATTCCCCGCACATCGACGTGGCGACCTCAGACATTTCCGCCGGGCCTTACGGCCCGTACACCAGGATGGCAAACGAACCCGGCTCCATGTTGGGGCGGTGGCGCGGGCCGGGGGTTTCGCCGGCGGGCTGGGGCAGGAAGCGGGCGGAGGCCAGGTAGATGCGGTGCGTCTTCGGGTCGAGCGCCATGGTGCGCGAGCCCATTTGCGTGGGCACGGTGGCGACCACGGTGAAGGTGTTCGGCGTTGTCTCCCGGATCACCGTCAGCGTGCCGTCGCGGCCGTTGGAGCTGAAGGCCAGCCCGAGGCCCGGATCATACGCGGCGGCGTCGGGGCCGTTGCCGATGGCCGGGGTGGCGACCACTTTGCCCGTGTCGTAGTCGAGGACGACCATCATCCCGTTGCCGCACACGGAGAAGAGGCGGTGATGCACGCGGTCGATGGCCTGCCCGCTGGGCGAGTCGCCCGGCGCAATCGACCAGCGGTGCTCCGCTTTCAGCGTCTGCGTATCCAGCGCGACGATCTCGTTCGTGTCCTCGATATTCACAAAAAGGTGCCCGCACTCGTCGACCGTCGGGAATTCCGGCTTGCCGCCCAGCGCGGTGGTGCCGACCACTTTGTACGTAGTGGCGTCGACGGCGGTGGTGTCCTTGCTCTCCGCGTTGAAGGTGAAGACGCGGCGCGCGGCGGGGTCGAAGATGATCGCGTCGGGCCGGCTGCCCACCTTGACGCGCGCGATTTGCTTCAGCGTGCGCGTGTCGAACACCGTCACCGTGTTGTCCCCGCCGTTGCTGGTGAAGCCGTGGTGGTGCTTCACGTCCAGCGCGATGCCGTGCACACCCGGTGTGTCAGCCAGATCGCCCACCAGCTTGTCGTGCTTCACGTCGATCACCTGCGTGTGCGTGCCGCGGCTGACGTAGAGGCGCTGCGCCGCGCTGTCCATGGTGAGGTAATCCCAGCCACCGTCCCCGCCGACGGCGATCACGCGCAGCCGGTGATAGCTCGGCGCGGCCGGCGCGGCTACGGCGGCCAGGCTCCAGCACAGGCTCGCGAGCGCGAGCAACACGACGGTGAGTTTCATGGCAGGGGTCCTTTCACAGCGGAAAAGTCGGGACAGCCACCACTTTTCCCGCGTCCGGATGCATCGCATAGAACCGGGGTGCGGAAAAGTGGTGGCTGTCCCGACTTTTTCGCCACACCGCCCGGTATTGTAGCAGATTCACCGGTGCGGTGTGGCGGAGGTAGCTCATATTTCCGACAACAAGGTCAAAGCGTGCGGGTTCACAAAGGCGGGGATCGTCGAAAGAAAAGCGTCGTCTTCTTTCAACTTTCAACCTTCAACTTTGAACCCGTCCCCCTACTTCGCCAACTCGACCGGCGCGTAGTTCCACACGTTGTGCGTCCAGCTCAGGGTGGGGAGGAACGCATACGCGGTGAAGGCGCCCTTGCTGCGGTCCATGCGCGCGAGGAGCAGGTGGAGCGTTTCGCCCTTCGTGAAGACCGACGTGGCGGTCATCCCCGGCAGTTGGGTCACGGGGATCGCCATCTCCATCGTGTAGCCGGTGTCGGTGTCGTCGGGCTTGTTCGGCGTGCCCTTGACGGTGTAGGCCACTTGCCAGCCCACCATCGTCGCCGCGGGATCCATCGCGCCGCCCCAGTGGTCGGGTTTCTTGGTGCAGCGGCTGTCGTACAGGCCGCCGGTGGGATTGGCTTCCAGCTCCCAGTATTGCAGCGTTTTCATGTCGGGCAGCACGAAGGCTTCCACGCAGTCGTTGTCATACACCGCGCCGTCGCGCTTCACGTCGGGGGCAATGATGTCCGCGTCCTTGCACTCAACCCCGACATAGAGGTATTGCGCGTCCCACAGCAGCTTCCAGGTGGTGTTGTCGATCTTTTTCGTCTCGTTGAAGGCGTAGGCGCCTTTCAGCACGCGGGCGTGCTTCCATGCCGGGTCGTCCAACTTGCCGTCGATCTTCGGCGCGGTCTTCGCGAAGGGTACCTTGATCGTCGCCGGCGTGGGCCACTTCTGCGCGCGTTCCAGCGGGATCAGCATCCCCTTCAGCACGCCCCGCGCGAACTCCAGCCCCTTCGCCGTGGCGGGGGTGTCGCCCAGCAGCATCTTCGCCAGCCCGCCGGGCCAGTCGCGCAGCAAAAAGTTGGCCGTCTCGCGGCCCATGTTGTTCTCGTCGGCCCGCGCCGCCGCCAGCGTGCGCGTGGCCAGCGCCTTGTCCTCCGCCGTCGGCGCCACCGTCGGCTCCGGCGCATCCGCCGCCCACACCGCCAGCGCCAGGGACGCCAGCAGAACTACCGTTACAAAACGATGCATGGTTGAATACCTCGGAGGAGGTTATTCGCGACGCGGTGAGTGTCTCCCTGCCGGGTGGAGGGGGGTTACCAGGTGAATTTGAGGAGGTAGACGTCTGGGTGATTATCATTAACAACCCCACCAATCGCGAATAATTCTCTATCAGCAGGTGCTAGTGTGAGATTCCCGCAGCCAATAATGAATCGCAGGTGGTCGTTTTTACTATAATACGTGGGTTCGCAATCTACGTATGGCAATTTAATAGATGCAACGCATTTACCAGGTTGCTCATATACCAATAATGTGAGGTTGTCGGGAGTTTCATTTAAGAAAGAATAGATAGGTTCCCATTGTGCCAAAGGTAGATTTCCAAACAATTCTCGTAAGTGATCTCTCCCTTTACCAGTTACTTTATCGACAAGCATATACTGGTCATTCTCACTTTGTTTCATGATAGAATGTTCGTCAAGTTGTGGTATAGTCCATTTGTCTATCGATGGTGATTTATGGTTGATATCGATATGACCATCTTTGTTGTAAATAACGCCATCACCACACTCCAATCGTCCGTCTGACATCACCTGTGGCAGATCATACTTTGGCATATTGGGGCCATAATTCAACAATTCCTGTCCTGTGAATCGTGATTTGAGTTGAATGACTCCATGTTGTACAGTTATAGAGAAATACGTGAAGCCTTGCGAACTACGCACCACAAGGGCTCCCTGATATGGCGCGAAATTCGAGTCGTATGACTTGATTTCAGTTCCGGGGTGCTGCCATTCTCCCTGCGCCAATAGGCGCAGTTGCTTGTAATATAGAAACCGAGTAGATCCCATGATCTCGATCTGTGCCCAGACTTCACCATTATTGTTTACTTCGAGCCGATTGCCACTTTTGGGAAGACGAGTAAACGATGTGGTACCCAACTCTTCACCATCATGTAGTAGGGTGAAAAAGACTTGCGTATCACAGCGTTCAGATACAAGCATCCAATGCCCATCAGGAGACAAACGATAATAGGGATGTGTCTTATTAATAGGGGGTTGTGGAATGGTGTATGTATGTGATTTGATCTGAGGCAAGGTAAATCTTCGGATGATAGTGCCATCCCATGTACAGAAGATGACCTGGTGGCTCCAGTCATCGATGACCAATTGATCATGATAGCAACTAAAACTATCGCACGGATGAAGATATGAATTTAAGAGCGTCGCCGACACCAACCGCATCTCCCGCGGCTGCAGCCACCACCACACGCCCACCCCCGCCGCGATTACGGCGAGGGTGACGAGCCACCAGCGATATTTGCGCCAGCGTGTCATAGGGCGGTAGTTCGGCGGCGGGTTTGCGTCTCCCTGCCGGGCGGGGGGACGATATCGGGCGGTAAACGTTGCCCACGGGGCGCACTTCGTGTAGTATTAGCCCATCTTTCGTCGGGAGGCCGACCCATGCAGCCCTTTACCTTCGACCCGTCGTCCCCGCGCTTTGCGCTGGCGCAGCAGCGGTTGCGCGACGCCTATGCCCGCGTGCCGGGCGCTGCCGTGCCCATCGTGGACCCGTCGCCACGCGCGCCGGGGATGAGCTACAGCGTGGTGGAGAGCTATAACGACCTGGGGAAGATGCGCGCCAACGTGGTGATGTGGGCGAACGGGCTGGCCGCGACGGACAACGACTGGCCGCCGCTGCTCAACACCTACTGCGGCGTGGTGATGATGGCCGAGGTGTTCGGGTGTCAGGTGGAGTGGGAGTCCGACGTGGCGTGGACGCGGCCCATCCTCACCGAGATCGACCAGGTGTGGGCGTTGCAGCCGCGCCCGTTCGCCGAGTCGCCGATGGTGAAGCGGCTGGCGGAGTGGGTGGACTACGCGCAACGCACGCTGGGCACGGCGGTGCCGCTGTGGACGATGGACGTGCAGAGCCCCTTCAGCGTGGCCGCGCACCTGATCGACCCGCAGGAGCTGCTGTTAGCGTGCATCACCGACCCCGCCGCCGTGCACCACCTCTGCCGCATGATTACCGAGACGAGTATCGCGATGATGCAGGCGCATATCGCGCAGATGGAGCACCCGTGCTTCCCCGGGCGCAACTTCCCGAGCATCGACGACCACATCGGCGTCTGCATCGCCGACGACACGCCGCTCATCATGCTCAGTCCCGCCATGTACCGCGAATTCGCCGTGCCTTACAACGCGCAGATCGGCGCCGCGTTCGGCGGTTTCCACGTGCACTCCTGCGGCAACTACCGGCATAACCTGGACGCGCTGCTGGAGACCCCCGGCCTGCGCTCGGTGCAACTGCACGCCGGAGTGGGCGAATTCCCGCTGCCGGTCAGCGCCGATGTCGACGACCCCTTCAACCGTGCGCGGCAGCGCATCACCGTCTTCGTGGACAGCGGCGACATCGCCGCCGGCGACGCCTACGCGGGCCACGCGCGGGCGCACTACACCGCCTACGTCCTTCCCCGCCTGCGCGCCGGGGGCGGCACCGGGCTGATATTGCAGTCCTGCGGCGTCACCGACGAGTTGCCGACGGCGGACGCGGCGATGGCGTGGACGCGAGAATGTCTGAACCGGGATTTGGGGGGATTAAGGGATTAGCTTGATGGGGGAACGTTTTGGGCCTTGCTGGGAGCAATCATCCCCCATTCCCCCTTTCTTCCGTTCGCGCGCGTGGCGCGCAGGAATTGCGGGGCGGGCGCCGAAAGCATATCCATGGGGGACGCACGATGCGCCTGAGTGGTAGGGCGATTGCCGGGCTGGCGGTGGGCGGGCTGCTGTTGATGGCGGCGCCGTTGGGGCACGCCTTCCTGTGGGCGGCGCTGGGGGTGGACTTGCTGCTGGCGGTGCTGCTCACGGCGGATGCGCTGCGGCTGCGCCTGGCACACGCCGTCACCGTGCGCCGCGAGCATGAGGAGATCCTCTCCCTCGGCGCGCCGAATCGCGTGACGCTGGTGGCGGACAACCCCACCGGGGCCACCTTCCGCCTCACCCTGCGCGACGCGCTGCCCGACCAGTGCGAAGAGGTCGACGCCTACACCGGCGCCGGCACGCTGCCCCGCTTCGGCGAATTCCGCCACGTCTACCACCTCACCCCGTTGCAGCGCGGCGCCTTCGCCTTCGGCATGGTCACCCTGCGCATCCGCACGCCGCTGGGGTTGTGGCTGCTGCAGGACACCCCCGCCGCGGCGACGCCCTTCAAGGTGTATCCGAACATCCAGCAGACGAAGCAGCAGCACCTGCTGTCGCGCCGCATGCGCGCCCGTCAGATGGGGCTGCGCGCCATGCGCCTGCGCGGGCAGGGGGCGGAGTTCGAATCCCTGCGCGACTACCTGCCCGACGACGAGTTGCGCCGCGTGGACTGGAAGGCCAGCGCCCGCCGCGGCACCCTGGTGACGCGGGAATACGACATCGAGAAAAGCCAGCAGATCCTGCTGGTGCTCGACCTGGGGCGCGCCATGGCCAGCCGGCTGGACTACATGACGAAGCTCGACCACGCCATCAACGCCTGCGTGCTGCTCACCTACGTCTCCGCGCAGTCGCAGGACCGCGTGGGGGTGATGGCCTTCGCCGAAGAGATCGTGGCCTTCATGCCGCCGGGCAAGGGCGCCGGGCAACTGCCGCGCGTGCTCGACCAGCTCTACCCGCTGCAGGCGCACCCGGTGGAGAGCAACTACCGCGAGGCCTTCGCCTTCCTGGCGCATCACCAGCGCAAGCGCGCGCTCATCATCATCTTCACCGACCTGATCGACCCCGACTCCTCCAAGCGGCTCATCGACCACCTGTCGCTGCTGCACCCGCAGCACCTGGTGCTCTGCGTGGCGCTGAGCGACTTCGAGTTGAAGGATATCCTCACCGGCGTGCCCGCCAACCAGACCGGCATGTACCAGCAGGCCATCGCCACCGCGGTGCTGGAAGACCGCCAGCTCGCGCTGGCCCAACTGCACCAACGCGGCATCCTCACCGTAGACGCCGCCCCCAGCGACCTGGCCGTCGCCGTGGTGAACCGCTACCTGGCGATCAAGCGCGAGGGACGGGTGTGAGGCTACTAATAAGAATGTCATTTTGTGGGGGTAAGAATAGTTAAGTTGTTAAGTTACATTTGCGGTAAATGAGCCTGAAAGGCTCAGATTCGTCAGCCTGGGGCAACGCCCCAGGAATCGGAAGCAGTCAAGCCCCAAGCCCTGCAAGGGCAAAACTCCATAGCCTGAGGCAACGCCCCAGGTGCCTGGTACCATAAGAAATAACCGCCGACAGGATGCCGGCGAACGGAACGCAGGACGCGCGAAGGTCGCATCCTGCGATCAGGCGCCGCCGTCCATGGCGGCGTATTCGATTATCGGAACCGATACCTGGGGCGTTGCCCCAGGCTGACGAATCTGCGCCCTTCGGGCTCACTACCGGATGTACGCCCGTGATGCAATATCAAAGGTACAGGTCGTTGTTCCACCAAGAAAGGACATTCCCATGGCAACCCCCGAACAGATAGCCCGCATCCGCCTGCTGGTGACCGATGTCGATGGCGTGTTGACGGATGGCGCGGTGATTTACGGCACGGGACAGGTGGAGCTGAAGGCGTTTAACATCAAGGACGGGCTGGGCATTCGGCTGGCGACGTGGGGCGGGTTGCCGGTGGTCTTTTTGACGGGCCGCAGCTCCGAGGCGGTCGCCCGCCGCGCGGCGGACGTGGGCGCCGCGGTGGTGCAGGGCGCCACCGACAAGGACGCCCGCCTGCGTGTGCTGGCGCGCGACCACGGGGTGACCCTCGACGAAATCGCCTACGTGGCCGACGATTTGAACGACCTGCCCGCCCTGCGCCTCGTCGGCCTCCCCATCGCCGTGGCCGACGCCGTGCCGGAAGTCCTCGCGCTGGCCGCCCACACCACCACCGCCCCCGGCGGCCACGGCGCCCTGCGCGAAGTGATCGAACTCATCCTGCGCACCCAACAGCGCTGGGACGCCGCCGTGGACACGTACCTGACGCGCATCCGCGGGGCGCACGTGGGGCAGTAGGGCGGGGTCTGATATTCAAGCGCTCAATTCTTCACCAGGGTCTTCTACGACGCGCGCACTGAGCCAGAACGTGCCTTGAAGCACCCCGCCGGGAACTGGAATAGTTTCCGTAAAAAGCTGGGCATCCGCGACGACATCAAATGTGCCTTCCTGGACACACAGCGTCATGGCATAAAAATCAGCGCCCGTCTCGGGATTTGTATGTCGTTGACTGGCGCGAATATGCCCACTCATCAGCACGCTTTCAGCGGCCGGTGTTACGTCAGAAGGGGCATCAGTGAAGAATCCATTCGGGCCACCAATGGGAACGTAAGATTCTGCCGCCAGGCGCAATTCGCCGCATTGCGGCAATTCATCTATGAATACAGGGGGCGTATCAAACGCCGTCGACTTTTTCCGCATCCCCTGAAATACGGCCAACAACTTACCCAGCCAACCAAACAGCGCATTCCGCGGTTTGGCCGAAGCATCAGGGGGCAACAGGTTGAAGCGTGGCTGCAGCCGGCTGGTGGCTTGGAATGTAGCGTAAGCTTCATCACTCAGAAAAAAGATCACTTGCTGTGCAAACGCCGTAACCTGAAGTGGCATGACGACCGGTAGAACCACATCATGGAAGTGCCGTCGGAAATCGGGGATATTCGCCGTCAGCGGATAAATACCGATGTCAGGCTGCGCCGGTGTCACTCCCGCCCAACCCGAGATGCTCCCTTCGAGCGGATATTCCGGATCGAGAAGCATTCCGGTTATACAGCACAGCATCCGGCTCGTACCCGCATAATGCGGATGTAGTTGCATGATCTCATCGTCGTTGACGACATGCACCCAGAGTTCAGCCCCTTCCCCTGGTGACCAGACGATATAATCACCCAGGGAAGTGGAGAGACGGGAGCCGGATTCGGCGGCACGTATCGCCAACTGGAGAATCTCATCCTGAGTCGCAGTCGAAAATCCGATGTCGCTATAATGACTTGCCATACTTACCTCGATGGTATCCGGGCGCTCTTCGGAAATTGAACGTACCTAGCGGATTATCACTTCTCGCGTTCGCCGCCCGGCTGGCTGCGAAAAGCCTCGGCGTAGCGCGCCAGGTCGGCGCCGTTGCGGTCGGCGGGGTGCAGCGTCAGTTGCACGGTGCGCAGCATGTCGCGGTGCAGGCGGGCCATCTTTATGCGGGCGACCAGGTAGGCGTAGGGGAAGTGCAGGTAGGGCCAGCAGCAGATGACCGCGCCGCACGCGACCCACACGACGGGAAATGCCGGATACTGCCACCGGGTGCCGAAGGCGTGATTCACGTAGCCTTGCCCGAGGGTGCTCAGGTGGGTGAGGGTTGCCGCGCCGAGGAATTTGTTACCGAGCCAGGCGATGACGTACCCGAGTATGGCGCCGCGGCCGATGTGTTCGACGAGGTTGCCCGGGAATTTCGGCAGGCGGCGTTGCGCTTCGTGATAGCGCAGCACGGCGGGCACCAACCGCTCGAGAATCTGCTCCGCATCCGCCGCGCTGAGCAGCCGGGTGGCGTCGTTCACGCGCTCCAAGTGCGCGAGCACGAACAGTTGCAGCTCGCGCGTCGACATCCCCGACCGGATTTTGTGTTCCATTAACCCCACGAGATTGGTGAGCAGCGCCGCGGAGGTTTTCCGGGCATCCCCGTCCAGCAGTTGCGCGAGCTGGTTCACATCCCGGCCTTGCGCGGCGAGGAACGCGTCATAGCTCAGCGACGTGACGCGGGTGAGCGACGTGACGGTGGCGATGAGTTCCCGGATGGTCTCCGGGGCGACGCCGGGCGCGGCGTCTCGCCCCAGCAAACCGGCGTCCGCGAACGGGGCGCGCATGTCGGGATGCGCGGTCAGGTCTTCGAGCGTGTTCACCTGCGCCTCGGCGGCGGTGGCGCGCCGGCGTTGCTCCTCCGCGCGAATCACCTCGCCGATGAAGTCATAGAGCGCCTGTTCCACCGCGGGGAGTTCATCCCGCACCTTGAAATCGGGCGGCACGGTGTAGGAGGTGGCGAGTTGCACCCCCGTGCCCAGCAGTTCAGCGCGCAGGGTGATCTCCGCCGGTTGTTTGCGCCAGCCCCGTGGCGTCGGCTGCTGCACCGTATAGGTGAGGCTCAGCGGCAGCTCCCCGCCGAAGCGCAGGAGGGGGATGGTGGTGGGGCCGGCTTCATACAGCAAGGGCCGATGCCGCGGCGCCTCCGGCGTCACGCGCGGCGGGGCGGCAACCGCTTGCGGGTCGGGGTCAACGTGTGGGCGTTGTTGTTCTTCCGGCATCGGCTCTTTCTCGCTGCCCCTATCATACCGCCTCACCGCCCTCGCGGCAACCGCTTTTCCAGCGCGTCGAGGCCGGGCAGCGCGGTCACCCGGCCCGCGGGGTCGATGAGGTAGAACGCGGGCACGGCGTCGATCTCCAGCGTGTCGGCCAGCGCGCGCTGGCGCTCCAGCATCTGCCGCACCGTCGGGCTGTCCAGGTCGCGGGTGAAACGGGCGCGGGCGCACCCGAGTTGCGCGGCGGTGATGTTCACCCAGGCGTTGGTCACCGCGCCCGCCGCCGCCTGCGCCATCAGCCGCGTGTGCATGGGCCAGAAGCACCCCTGGCGCGCGGCGGCCTGAGCGGCGCGCGCCGCCAGTGCGTGCGGGCCATCCACCACCGGGCAGTAGTAAAAGACGGCGCGCAGCAGATGGTGGTGCGTCACCGCGCCCCACACCAGCGGATCGGCCTCCTGGCAGTGCGGGCAGGCGTAGTCGCCGAACTCCACCAGCGTGTAGGGGGCGTTGCGGTCACCGAGTACCGGCGTGCCGGGCAGCAACAGCGCCGAGGGACGCGGCGCCGGCGGCGGAGGAACGGCTACCGGGGGCACGCGGCGCAACGCGGCCAGCGCCACCCCGTCAAGCACGAGCATCGCCGCCATCAGCACGGTGACACGCGGGGCGGTGAAGAACGATCCCGGCGCCGGCCATCCCTGCCGCGCCCGCAGCAGCATCTCGCCACTGAGGGTAAAAAAGATACCGGCTGCTACCCCCTGCGAGAGCAGGCACCACAGGCACCAGCCGTGGATGACGAAGGCCTCGGCAAAGGTGAGCCAGAGCGACACCGCCAGCGCGCCTCCCGCCAGCGTCCACTGCGCCACCGCCAGCCCCCACGCGGCGCCCGGCCGCCGCGCCAGCGCGCGCGCCGCGCTCAACCCGGCCAGCAGCCCGTAGGCCGCCAGCCCGAAGGCCGCCGTGGGGATGCCCGAGAGCGCGGGGATGCCGAAGCCGTGCGCCAGCGGATGCCCGGCCACCAAATCGCACCCATGCACCCCGCCGCACACCAGCGCAAAGACGTGCAGGTGCGCCAGCGTCAGATAGCCGGCAATCTGCATCCCCAGCACGGCCAGCAGCAACACGACCCGGTTCCCCACGCGACCACCGTCCCGGTCACGTTGTTCCCCGGGTTGCGCCCGGGTCGCTGCCGATTTTCACACACGCTTATTTATGAACGACGACCAGCACCGGGTTGGAGGTGCGCTGCTGCCCCTTGGCATCGGTACCGAGCACGGTGAAGACGTGGTAGCCGGGGGTGAGCCCCGGCGCGGTGAACTGCGCCGGCCCGTGGGTGATTTCGCCGAGTTTCGTGGCGCCGTCGTAAAAGGCCAGCGTCGTCCAGCCCGGGAACTTCGTCGCGTCCACGATGATCGGCATGTCCGTGCCCGGGTCATAGGCCGGATCGATGGAAACGGGTTGCGCGTTGGGGGGGCGGCGGAAGTCGTTTTTCGGCGAGGTGATCGTCAACGGTTTGTCGTAGGTGCCGTAGGCGCGGTAGGCGAAGGCGAGATCCTGGGTGGGCAGCCAGCTCGATTTTTCCACGACGCCGGGGTAGCCCTTCGCCGGGGCGATGGTCGTCAGTCCGCTCTTCCAGGTGGTGTTGTCGGCGACCCAGCCGCCGGCGGGGTCGAGGGGCAGCAGCGCCACCGGGCCTTTGCGCGGGTCGGCGTCCTTCGGGTAGCGCAGGCGCACCGCCGCGTCCAGGTAGGGCATCGCCAGCACTTCCTGCCCCATGCGGCTGTGCCCGCCGCCCGGCACCGTGACCCAGCCGAACAGCGCGCCCTTGGGTCGGCCGTCCGCCAGCACCGGATCCACAACAGCGGCGAAGTTCGTCTCCAGCTCTCCCGAGATGATGCACGCCGGGGTTCCGCGGTGCGCCGCCGTGGGGGTGACGCCGGTGAAGTTCAGCCGCGCGCAGACGGGCACGGCGGCGATGACGCGGTCGGGCGCTTCCACCAGCAGGCGCGCCGCCAGCCCCCCGCCCGCCGAAAACCCGGTGGTGACGAAGGGTGCGTTGACCAGCTCGGGGTGGTGCGCGTCTGTGGCAAACTGCGCCAGCGCGTGAATGATTGCCTTATACGTCTCGGTGTGCGAAGTCGTGCCCAGCAGACCGACATAGGCGAAGTCATGCAGGAAGAGGAACTCGCGGTACCACGTTTCCTGGTAATAGTCGCGCGAGTCGCCCCCGGCGCCGCTGCCCACCACCAGGATGCCACGCACGACGGTCAACCCCGCGGGGATAACCAGCCGCACCGCCTTCTGCATCCCTTCCGCCTGCTCGGAGTAGTCATAAATCGTATAGGTGCGCGTCCCTGCCGTCGCGGCAGGGGTGCCGGGATTCGCCGTGGCCGGATTCACCGCGCCGGGATTCCCGGTGGTCACGTTCCCCGTGGCCGGAGTGCCCGTCGGGGTACCGGTGGTCTTCCCCGTGGCCGGGGTGCCGCCCGTGGGATTCCCCGTGGTCGGGTTGCCCGTCGTCGTAGGGGTGCCGGGTGCCTTCCCCGTGGTGGCGTTGCCGCCCCCGGGGGTCGTGGTGGACGCCTTCCCCGCGTCGGCATACAGCTCGATCTCGTTGGCGGCGTACGTGTTGCCGCCCCAGTTAGCTTTCACTCGCACGGTGACGTAACGTCCTGTCGCCGGTTTGGCCAGCGCGACGTCCGTCCAGGCCGGGCCTTTGGCATCGCTGATCGTCACCTGCACGTCCGCGGCATCCGGCGTGCCGCCGGTGGCCGGGGCCAGGGCGTCGCCGACGAACAGGTCGACCGTCTTAAAGCCCCGGATGAAATTCGCGCCGGTGAAGTAGTTGGCGATACGCACTTTGCCCACCGTGTGCGCCGTGCCCATATCGAGCTGCAGGCGCAGGGGGAGATATTGCGCCGGCGTCTGGGTGGTGCGAAAGATCCAGCGCGTGCCCTCGTCGCCGTCGGTCAGCTCGGTCACCTTGCCGACCACCGTGCCGTCCGGGGCGTACTGGGTCACGGTGAGCGTGGCGGGGTCGATTTTCGTCAGGGTGGCCGGGTCGGCGCAGGCGCGGGGCGCGAGGCCGAGGGTCAGTGCGCTGAGGCACAGCAGGCAGGTATACCGGAAGAGGGTCGAGTGCATTCAAATCTCCTTGCCGGGGGAAAGCGAGTACTACATCTAATATACCACCAACGGGTCAATTCGTTGCGACTCCCCCCGGGGCGGGAACCATTTGACGGAAAAAATTTCCCTTCCCGCGGCACCGACGCGTTACACTGATCGGGGAGGGCGTGCCATGATGGAACTGGTCTCGACAACCTGGTTGACCGAGCAGTTGGAGCAACCCTGGCTGCGCCGACTGGACCTGCGCGGCGGCTTTGCGGCGTACGAAACGGGCCACATCCCGGGCGCGCAACTGCTGCACATCGAGTCGCTGCGCCTGAGCCGGGAGGGTATCCCTTGCCAGATGCTGCCGGTACCGATGCTGGCGGAAACCTTCGGCCGGCTGGGCATCGGCGTCGCCACCCCGGTGGCCCTCTACGCCACCCGCCCGCTCGACCAGGTGAGCGCCACTTACGCGCTGTGGAGCCTGGCGGTACTCGGCAACCCGCATACCTATCTGCTCGACGGCGGACTCGATCGGTGGAGCGCGGAGGCGCGTCCGCTCACGCAGGCCTTCCCGGCGGTGACGGACACCCCCTTCGAGGCGGACTTCCAGCCCGACCTCTACGCCGGGTGGGAATACGTGCGCGACCACCTGGGCTACCCCGACGTGGCGCTGATCGACTCGCGCACCGCGCGTATGTATGCCGGGCTTTCCGGCCCTACCCAGCGGCGCGGGCACATCCCCGGCGCCGTGCTGCACAACTATATGTGGGATTTCGCCCCCGACGGCACCTATCTCCCCCTCGACACGCTGCGCGCGGCCTACGAAAAAGCGGGCATCACCCCGGACAAGGAGGTTATCACCTACTGCGTCACCGGCCGCGAGGGTTCCGCGGTGTGGTTCGTGCTCAAATGCCTCCTCGGCTACCCCCAGGTGCGCCTGTACCAGGCCAGCATGACGGAATGGACCGCCCACCCGGATCTCCCCGTCGTGCGCGGCCTTACGCCGTAGTAGGGAGTAGGGAACTGGGGACAGAGGACAGGGGCAATGCGGTACACTTTAGCGTTCCGCGCCTCCCGGCGCGGCCCTCACCCCGACCCTCTCCCAGCGGGAGAGGGCGCGCTGGTGCCCGGGCGTGTGCGCAGATCGGATGCCCCCCTTCGCCCGCTGGGAGAAGGGGCTGGGGGATGAGGGTCGCGCTGGAGCGCGAAACGCTTAGCTGAACCGTGTTGGGAACTTATAATAACCGCTGGCCTGTTTGCCGACCCGACGATAAATCGTCGGGCTATCGGCTGCGCCCCATGAATGGGGCTTTGGTAGGCTGCGAAATGGTTGGGCAGGAAATGCCGCACGGCAACATACTACGAAAAAGAGTTCTCGCGGGCACGAATTCAGCTTGATGGCGTGAAGTATGGGGTTCCAAACGCTTGACGAGCCCCTTTCAAGGGGCGCAGCCAGTAGCCTGACGATTTATCGTCAGGTCGGAAAACAGACAAGCTGTGACAATAAGCTAACGCCTATGAGGGGCACGGGGGGACGGATTACTGCTGCGGAAAATCGGGGCGCGGGGCCGGGATGCGCAACTTGCCCGCAATGCGGGTATACTCTCACCCGGTACGATGGCGTCGCATCAGCCGTGATGGATTTCGGCGGTGCGCCCGACGCGGGCGAGTTGCCCACGGCGGCGCGCCTGGGCCTCCGCGAAACGGCGGTGGTCGTCCGGCGTTTCCAACTGTAGCGATGCCACGGGGGTGGGGTGGCCCGCGGCGTCGACGGCGACCATGGTGAGGTAGGCGGAGCCGACGTGCTCGACCTCGCCGGTGGCAAGGCGTTCCGTTTCGATGCGCACGCCGACCTCCATCGAGGTGCGGCCCACGTAGTTCACCGACGCCTTCACCGTCATCACGTCGCCGATGTGGACGGGGCACAGGAAGGTGAGGTGGTCCACGCACACGGTGACCACCGGCAGGCGCGCGTGGCGGATGGCCGCCGCGTAGGCCGCCTGATCCACCAGACCCATGAGGGTGCCGCCGTAGACGGTACCGTAGTGGTTGGCGTCGCGGGGCAGCGCCACCACGGAGAGCACGCTATGCGAGGTGGAAACCGGTTTGCTCGTCATGCGTATATTGTAACAGATTCGCCGCGTCTTTGCGGGAGAACAGATGATTGCTTTGGTGAAACCTCTGGAAGGCTGAGGTGTCTGAGCGTGGAGGGAATGCAGACATGAAACGGATTTTACTATACTCGCTCCTGGCGACCCTGCTACTCTGTGGCGGCGCGGCCGGCGTGTTGCGGGCGGCAGCGGCCGACGAGCAGCACGCCGTGGTAGAGCAGTTCCTGCGCGCCTACTTCCGCAACAACTGGGCCGCGGTGAAACGCGTGGTGCCCGCCTCCCGGATCGCGATGTTCGGCCCCTATCCGTACAAGGAGTTCCACTTCACCGACGTGGCCAAGGTGCAGACGAACCAGGCGGTGATGGAATTTGCCGCCGCCTCGGTGGACGGCAACATTCCCACCAAGGGCGGCCTGCTCATGTACCGCAAGGACGGCACGTGGCTGGTGCGGCAGGTGCTGTACTACGACAAAGTGCCGCGCATCTTCCGGCTGCCGAACAAGAGCGTCACCGATGCCGACCGTGCCGAAGAGCCGCGCGTGAAGGCCAGCGCCAGTGCCTTTATGAGCGCCTGGAAGGCCAACGAAGAGAAGGCGATGCTCCACCGCTCCTACGACTGGCTCAGCCGCGACGACGACGAAATCGCCGGCCTGCGCATCTCTGATCTCACCACCGACTGCACCACCACCCACTGGGGCGACCCGTTCGTGCACTATTCGGTGAAGGCCAGCTACCACTTCGGCCCCTTCTCCTACTCCATGGGCGTGCGCGGCGGCCTGATCCTCGTGCGCGAAAACGGCACCTGGAAGGTGCGCGCGAACCAGATGATGATGGCGTTCTGAACGACTACAATGCCGTGGCGCGGTGGCGCAACATCAATACGGTGTATTTACGAGGACAGGGTTTCGTGAACACCATTACAACACCAAGCCCCGGTCGCCATGGCGACCGGGGCCTGGTGTTGTCCACAGACGATGGGTTACATCGCCGGCATCACCACGCAGCGGAAGCCCACCTCGTCATTGTAGCCGTAGTAGCCCGCCACGTCGGCATAGTTGGCCGACCGGCCGAACATGCGGTTCACCAGGCGGGCATCCGTCTCGGGGAAGAAGGCGTTCTTGTAGGCCCCGCCGCGGATCACGCGGTTGCCGGTGATGGTGGCATCGTTACCCAGGTTGTCCGTCGGCGTTACGTTGGCCGGGGTGTCGCTGTCGAGCGAGGTCGCGTAGGAGTAGGCGGTGTTGCTGTAGTAGTCGCGGCACCACTCATTCACGTTGCCGCCCATGTCCAACACGCCGTAACCGCTGGCATCGGTGGCCGTCGAACCACACGGAACCGCGCCCGTCGGCACATTGGTGTTTTGCCAGAGCACCGCATAGCCGTCATTCCAGTCGTTGCCCCACGGATACAGGTAATTGCCCGCCCCGCGGCCCGCGTGCTCCCACTGCGCTTCGGTCGGCAACTCGGCGCCCGCCCAGCTGGCGTACTGGGTGGCTTCCGCCCAGCGCACGTTCACCAGCGGATAGGTGTTGCCACTCCAGGTCGGCTGGGCGCGCGGCGCCTGATATTGGCTATACTGCGCCACGCTCACTTCGGTCTTGTAGATCCAGTAGCCGTCGAAGGCCACGTTGTGCGCGGGTTGCTCGTCGGCGTTCGGGAAGGTCTGGTACGCGCGGCCGATGGTCGCGGTGCCCGCGGGTACCCACACCATTGTAGCGCCGTCCTTGGGGTTCACCATCGTCTGGCCCGCCGCGGTGCCGGGCGGCACTTTTACGGTGATCGTTGCCGGCGCACTGGTGACGCCGTCCACGGTGGCGACGACCTGCACGGTACCCAACGCTGAGCCGAGTGCCTTGCCGGAGACGAAGGAGAGGAGCCCCTCGGACAGCGTCGTCAGCGACCATGTTTCCGATCCGGGGGTGACCGCCACCACTGCGCCGGAGCTGTCCAAGGCGGTGAAGTCCAGGTACTTGCCGGTGTAGAAACTCGTCGTCAGGCCTACTTCCTGCGCCGGTACGGTGACGGACTTCACCGTCATCGCGTTGGCGTCGAGGGTGAAGACCGCGCCGGTGCCGTCGGAGGCGATGGTGGCGACCGTGGCGGCCACCGCGACCGTGGCCCCCGAGCCGTTGCTGCCGGCGAAGAAGGTGATCTGCAACGGCGTCTGGCCGGTTGGAATGGTGTCCGACGCGGTGAAGGTTTGCGTGTAGGCGTTCGGTTGCGTGCTGTCGCGGTTGATGGTGTATTCCTTCGTCGGTGTGCCGGTGAAGGTGTTGTCCGGATACACGGCCACGACGGCCGACATCGCCGACGACGGCGCCGCGATGTTGCGCGAGCGCTGCGGCCAGTCGATGGCGACCTTCAGGTTGGTGCCCTGCGTGCCGCCCGAGCCCGACCCCGTGCCCGTGCCGCCGCCGCCGCACCCGGCGAGGAAGAGCGTGGCCAACAGCAGTGCTGTAGCTGCTCACGCTTCACGCCACGTATTGCTCACCTGATTTGACCGCCCGCGGTCCGGGGCTATCCTCCCGGTGACCGCGGGCGGTGGGGTTCGTCAGGCGAACTCGGTGTCGAGCACCTCCTTGACGAGAGCGTCA
>CAIYQO010000109.1 GCA_903928345.1 uncultured bacterium
AACCATGGCGGTATCCCTGAAGGGGGTGGGGTAAGATACAATCTACTTCAGGTCAGCCCGCCATGGTTCCTTTCATAACGGGCCGTTGCTCCGGAGACAGAGGCAAGGCCGAGACGCGAGAGGAAAAGTGCGAAAGTCCACCTCCAGGGACGCCAGGTGTTCCATTCCAGCGATTCATTTATTGGTTGGGTGGGGGGCGGGCGTGTGCTGCTAAGGCGCGGCAATATGTATTGCGTGCATACGCTCGCAGGTGGACGCGAGCGGCTAGTGTTTCGGAACAGCGAGGGCTCGGGGTGAAGTGACGGGGGATACGCAGCAACCGGGAATGCCTTAAAACACCGACGGGGCGACAGATGGTGCGTCTGTCGCCCCGTCGGGGCTATGGTGGTTATCTCGGCACCGGTACCACGGGTTTCACCCGTGGTTAGCATCTTCGGCCCCTTCGGGGCATGGGTCGATTACGAGCACGAGCACGAGTACGATTGGTCGTTTACCCCACGTCGTAGGCCGCTTGCAGGCTGGCGATGTCCAGTTTCACCATGCCCATCATCGCTTGCATGACGCGGGCGGCTTTGGCGGGGTCGGGGTCGTTGAGCAGGCGGCCCAGGGCGGTGGGGACGATTTGCCAGGTGAGGCCGTATTTGTCGGTCACCCAGCCGCACTGGATGGGGGTGCCGCCGTCGGCAAGGGCGTCCCAGAGGGCGTCGAGTTCGGGCTGGGTCTCGACGTTCACGAAGAGCGAGATGGCGGGGGTGAAGTGGAAGACGGTGCCGCCGTTGAGGGCATAGAAGTCCTGCCCGGCCAGCGTGAAGGTGACCGACATCACCGCCCCCGCCGGGCCGGGGCCGGCCTCGCCGTAGCGGGTGACGCTGTCGATCTTCGCGTCGGGGAAGAGCGACGTGTAGAAGCGCGCGGCCTCCTCGGCCTGGGTGTCGAACCAGAGGAAGGGGACGATCTTTTGCATGGGACGGCCTCCTGCTTTGGATAGCATTACTAGGGCTATTCTTCCCAGGGGCGGAGGTGTTTTCTCATTGCGGCGAAAAAATCATGTGGCATGGCCGTCTCGGCCATGAATCATGGGCGAGACGCCCGTGCCACGGTTGGCCCAAGTCGGGACAGCCACCACTTGTCCGGTGCCTGCGTGGAAGATCGGCGGCGGGTGGGGAAAAGTGGTGGCAGTCCCGACTTGGGCTTATTGCCAGCGCCGGTTGTTCTGCTCGTAGTAGTGCATGATGACGGGGCGGTCGAGGGTGGAGATATCGACGGGGACGCGGTCGTCGTCTTTGGTGAAGGTGGGCATGACGCGCAGCAGGGCGGGGGTGAGGTAGCGGGTGGGGACGCGGGGGGTGAGGGCGTCCAGGTGCAGCGGGCGGTCGGCGGCGAGGATGAAACCCCAGTCGCCGAAGGTAGGCACGAAGGTGTGATAGGGCGTGATGGTCCCGCCGGCGGCGGTGAGGTTGGCGGCGATGCACCAGAAGGTCTGGCGGGCCATGAAGGGCGAGGCGGACTGGGTGACGAAGACGCCGCCCCCCGCGAGGTGGCGCAGCGCCAGCCGGTAGAACTCCACCGAATACAGCTTGGCGATGAGTTCGTTGTCCGGGTCGGGCAGGTCGGCGATAATCACGTCGGCGAGGTCGGCGCTGGTCTCCAGGTACTTGAAGGCGTCCTGGTGCACCACGTGCAGGCGCGGGTTGGCGAAGGCGTGGTTGTTCAGCGCGTCGATGGCCGGGTAGGTGGCGGCCAGCGTCGTCATGGCGGGGTCGAGATCGACCAGCGTGATGTCCGCCACCTCGGGGTATTTCAGCACCTCGCGCGCGGCCAGCCCGTCGCCGCCGCCGAGGATGAGCACATGCGCCGGGCGCTGCACCAGCATCATGGCGGGGTGCACCAGCGATTCGTGGTAGCGGTACTCGTCGGCGGAGGAGAACTGCAGGTGGCCGTCGAGGAAGAGGCGCAGGTCGTCGTGCCAGCGGGTGACGACGATGCGCTGGTAGGGTGTCTGCTGCGCGTAAAGGACCTGATCGGTGTAGAGGCGGCTTTCCAACAGCGAGAAGAGGCGCAGGGAGTAGACGACGGCGACGAGGAGGGCGGCGCAGATGGTGAGGCTGCAGGCGAGCACCACGCGCGCGCGGCGGATCTCCGCCTTGAAGACCGCCAGGTTCCACAGCACGATGGCGATGTTCAGCAGGGCCACCAGGTAGGCGGAGCGCATCAGCCCGAGGACGGGGAGCAGGAAGAGCGGGAAGAGCAGGGAACCGAGCAGCGCGCCCAGATAGTCGATGGACAGGGCATGCGCGATGACGGCGCGCAGCGAGCCGTAGCGCTTGAGCAGACGTGCCAGCAGCGGCAGCTCGAAGCCGATGAGGGTGCCGATGGTGAAGAGCACGAGCACGAGGCCGAGCCAGTACCAACTGCGCAGGAAGTAGCAGGCGAAGAGGAAGGGCACCGCGAGCCCGCCGGCAACGGCGAGGATCATTTCGATAACCACGAAGGCGTGGAGCAGATCGTGGGTGATGCGCTGCGAGAAGTAGGAGCCTACGCCCATGGCGCCGATGAAGAGGCCGATGGCAAGGGAGAACTGCATCACCGTGTTACCGAGCAGGTAGGAGGAGACGGTGGCGATGAGCAACTCATACACCAGCCCGCAGGCGGACACGAGGCAGATGGAGATAACGAGCGCCAGCACCTGCCGCCGGTCGGCGGCGGTCACGGGCAGCGTGGGCGCGGGAAGCGGGTGACTCATCAGGGTTATTTCCCCCCGCCGCCACCGCTGCCACTGCCACCGGAGAAGTGGGAGCCCGTGCTGCCCGAGCGGATGCTGCTGCCACCGCTGGTATTTCCGTTATACATGGAGGCCAGCCAGATGAAGAAGATGACGCCTAGCACGATGAAGATAAACGGCCAGACGCTGGTGGTTTTTCCTGTCGTCGCGTTCACGAGATAGGGGCCGGTGGGGAAGGCCGTGGTGGGGAGGGTGAACCAGGCGCACAGCTCCTGGTGTGACACCGTGCGCCCCTGGTAGTATTCGGCGTGCTCGTGGTCCCACTCGCCGGAGTAGAAAGCATCGCCGGCATGGGCGTCGAGGTATTCGGCCGAGGCGTGCAGGACGGGGAAGAACGGCTCGCTGCCGCCCTCCTGGTAGTAGGTGGTTTCCACGCTGCGCTCGGTGACGCGGGCGGTCACGTCGCCGAAGTGGACGGTTTCGCCCACGTTGCCGGCGTTATGCAGCGGCGCGTTGTCCAGCTCCCACATGATGCGCCAGGTGCCTTCGTCATATTCCAGATACACGCAGGACTTGTCGGCGCTGACGAGCTGGAACTCGTTCCAGTAGTAGGTGCTGCCCTCTTCGTCCATCCCCTGTACCACGCGGGTCACCACCGTGTAGTCGCGGCCGTCGATGTGCGCGGTCATGCCGACGTGGATGGGGGTCGGATTGTCGAAGTGCGGGTTGGCGGGCGGTGGAGGCGTGACGAAGTGCGGCGTGGATGCCTCGGTGCCCCAGTCAGCGTGCGGCGGGGCTTCGTGCGGCGGCGCGTCCGCGGGCGGCATGCCGTGCGCATGAGGGTCCTGGTGGATATCCGCGAAATGCTTACAGCGCGGGCAGGGGCCGTCTTCGAGTTCTTCGAATTCGTACCCACAGCGCGGGCAGATGTGCGGTGCGTCCATGGTGCGGCCGTCCTTTGGCTGAAACGGTAAACCGGGCGGTGCCAGTATACCGGGATAGGGTGTGTGGATGCAACAAGTCGTTCGCGGGCGGTTAGTGCGAGCCGCCGGTGGGGAGGACGACGGGCGGTGGGCCCTGGTGGGAGCCGGTGTTGCGCTGACAGGTGGACAGGGCGAAGAGGAAGAGAATGAGCAGCACGCAGGCCCCCATGAAGATCCCCTTGACCACGCGGATGACCCACCCCACGGTGGAGGCGACGGTGGTCAAGGTGTCCAGCGGGGTGGTGGGCGCGGTGAGGCCGAACCAACCCTGGAGTTCCGGCAGCGCGACCGGGCGCCCCTGGTAGAAGGCATACCGGTCGCCGGCCCAGACGGCGGAATACCGGTCGCCGGCCTGGGCGTCCAGGTACTCGGCGGAGGCATGCAGGGCGGGGAAGCAGGCGTCGCCGGTCCCTTCGATGTGGCAGGTCGTGATGACGGCGCGGGTGGTGATGCGGGCGGCGACCCGGCCGAAGGGGGCCACGGCGCCGGGCACGGCATCGGCGCCGGGACGCCACGCCACGCCGTCCAGCACCCACTGGAGCTGCCAGCGCCCGGCGTCCTCCACCAGGTAGACACAGGCGGCGTCGGCGCTGACGAGTTGGAAGACATTCCGGTAGCGGGTGGCACCCTGTTCCGCGATCCCCAGCACCACGCGGGTGAGCACCGTGTAGTCGCGCCCATCGATCCGCGCACGCTGCCCCACCTGAAGGGGCGTCGTATTACCGAACTGCGCCGCGTCGGGTGCGGGCGCGGCGGCTCCCCAGCCGGAAGGGGGTGGGGACAAGGGCGATGAAGTGTCCATGGGCGGTGGTCCTCGGTACCAGTATAGCGGGATGCGCGAGCGGCTGCAACGGCGGCCGGTTTACCGGAAGTACCGCGCGCAGAACGCGTCGACCGTTTCGGCGGTGGCGGCGATGGCGTCCAGGTCGGCGACCTTGGCGGGGGTGAGGGTGAGCGCGGCGGCGGCGGCGTTCTCTTCGAGCTGCGGCAGCGAGGTCGTGCCGCAGATCACGCCGGCGACCCGCGGGTTGGCGAGCAGCCAGGCGATGGCCAGGTGAGCCATGGGCACGCCTTTGGTGGCCGCGTAGTCCGCCAGTGCCTCGATGGCCTGCAGCGTGGGGCCGGTGAGGAATTGGGCGCGGAAGGTGTCGTCGACCGTCACCTCGGCGGCGTTGGCGGCGCGGTAGCGCCCGGTGAGGGCGCCCATGGAGAGGGGCCAGTAGGGGATGAGGCCGATGCCGAGGGTTTCCAGGTCGCGCAGGAAGGCGGGTTCGGTGCCCCCGTGGAGCCAATCCGTCCACAGGCCGCGACCCACCTGGCCGCGTTGCAGCAGGCTGTAGTTGTTCTCCACCAGCGTCAGGCGCACGTCGCTCACGCGGGCCAGCGCCGCAGCAGCATCGCGCACATTACTGCCGTGGGCGTTAGAGAGGCCGAGGTAGTGGACCTTCCCCTGCGTCACCAGGTCGGCCAGCGCGCCCCAGGTTTCGTCGAGGGGCGCCAGGTAGCGGCCGTCGGCGTCCATGCCGGGGTTGTGGAGCATGAAGATGTCCAGGTAGTCGGTCTGCAAGCGGCGCAGGCAGCCGTCTACGGCTTTGCGAATGCCCCCGCGCCCGTTGCCGTGCGTCCCCGCCCACTTGGTGGAGAGGATCACCCGGTCGCGCACGTCGGGGCCCGCCGCGGCGAAGAAGCGCCCCACGATGCGCTCGGATTCGCCCCCGCCGTAGCCGCTGGCGGTGTCCCAGTGCGTGACGCCTAACTCCAGCGCGCGATTGAGGAGGCGCTGCCCCGCCGCGTCGTCCACCGACGCCCCCCAGCGCCCGAGGCCCAGGCCGATGGCGGATAGGTAGAGACCCGACGCGCCGGCGCGACGGAGGGGGATGGTGGGGGTGGACATGGGCACTCCTTCGAATGATGTGCTGTGCTAGTATATCAGAGAGGGCTTTTTCGCTCTACGGGTATTTATGGTGTTCGCGTGAGGAAAGATGATTCGGCGACTTGGGTTGGGCATTTACTTTGGAGAGAATTCGGATGGCAGTAATCAAGGGTTCTTTTGCGAACCTATCTGTAGCTGCTCACGCTTCACGCCACGTATTGCTCACCTGATTTGACCGCCCGCGGTCCGGGGCTATCCTCCCGGTGACCGCGGGCGGTGGGGTTCGTCAGGCGAACTCGGTGTCGAGCACCTCCTTGACGAGAGCGTCA
>CAIYQO010000110.1 GCA_903928345.1 uncultured bacterium
GGAGAACGAGCGTGAATGGGGGCGTGGAGGTGAAAAGCAAATGGTAAACGGCCCAATGTGGCTGAATATTATGTGGCACGAATCGGCGCGGATGACTTCGGGGCAGGCGGTGCCGCCACATAATACGGGACGCAACATAATTGCGGGTGCGGTCCAACTGCGCCAGTAAGGTCGCTTTATCAAGCGTGACGCCGGTGCCGTCAAAACTGCCGACCGAATACCAGGCCGGATCGCGGATTTGTGCCCCCTGCAGAAAGCGCTGTGAGGGAATCACCAGCAGTTGCCGGCACCCGATTCGGCACTCCCGCCGGCATCCGGCTGATCCACGGGACCGCTGGTGCTGCCAACACGCATGGATGTCCTGCAGGCGATTGAGAAAGGCGTCCATGCCATCACGATCCAATGTGTCGCCGTTAAGGCTAATTTCCGTGCTTTTCCAGCGGCGCACCAGATTCAATAGGTTCATCAGTCGTCGATACTGCGGAATCACATCGTGCACGGCGAGCTCAAACCAGCTTTCCACACCGCGCGCATTGGTCGTCACCGTGAGCGTGCCCAGGGAGGCTAAGGCATCAAGACGGCAGCGTACTATGGGAAAGGTCGGAGAGGTGCTGCGCGCGAAACAGATGGAGACCGTCGGCATGGTGGCAGATGACCCGTCACCGGCAGCCTGCGGCTGACACGATGGACTCTCCCCCCGGCGTGCCACACACCGCCATCCACGGCCAATCGACTGCGCCAGCCAGTCGTCGACCTGTCGGTGGATCGCCAGATCAGTCGCAGCAATCCGCAATTCGGTGTGGAGCGGCTCCTCTCTCGCGGGACTAAAATCGGTCATCTGGGCGGCATACGCAGGATACCGTGGGTCAACATCCGCTTTATTCGTCTGCCACACCAGCACTTTCCGCACGGCGGTGCCCCCGTTGCGCAGTGGGCGCGTGTAGACTTCGCGCCGAATGATGGTAGATGTTGGGAGCGGTAGTACGCTTACAATGTTTTCAGTTAGTGGCACCAATTCCGTCACTTGTGACCAGCGGACGGCATGCGGTGTCACAGATTTATCGTCGCGCGTACGGAGATAGACGGCATCCCGTAGACTGATACTGGTCGCTTTGCCCACCGGGCACCACCCCGCATCCGGCTGATATGTCAGGGTCCAGCGACGGATCGCCGTGTCATCGTGCTGTGAAGTCAGGAGTTCATGACACTGCACTTCGATGACGAGGGTTGGGCAAACCCACTGGTACGGCCTGCCGCGCCGGTTGGTCAGCGATAGCGCGCTGCCGCAGGGAATCGTTGACAACCGAACCGCGAGTTGGCGGCGTTCCTCATCGGAAAAGCCGACATCCACATGGCCGATCAGGCGATGGTGCCCTTCCTCCGTCATCAGGCTGAGGAGGAGATCGGTGACGCCGCCCTGCTGCACTGTATAGCCGACGACCACCGCATCAAGGGTGATCTGTGGCTTCACTTTGCTGATGCGTCCATCCGGCTGCTGGATGACGATCCCTTCCGCGCCTCCCCGCGTCACCTGTTTATCATAATATTGGGCAATCTCCGCTCCACTTCCATAGGTTTGCCAGTCGACATGGTGCACGGACCCTGCCGCCGGGAACAGGGAGGCGAGACTCGCCGCACGTTCGGCTGCAGCGCACTGGAGCATACTGCACGCGCCGTCGCGCAGGAGATCAAAGGCGGCAAAGCGTAATCGCTCGACTGCAGCGTCCTGCCCACCCCCCAGCGCGGCGTGCAGATCGTAGACATTCGGCCGTCCATGCTCCGGCATGGCGTAGAGTTCGCCGGCGAGCACGCCGCACCAGTCACCCAGGCAAGCATGGGCCTCGTTCGTGAGCGGAATGCCAGTAATCGCGCGTCCGGTCGGCGAGAGGAGGATCGCCCCCTCCGCGTCATGATGCAGGCACCACTGCTCCCCATCAATTTTGGTAGAGACATGATACGCCCCCGCAGGTAAACGGTGAATCGCCTCTGGGGGCAGGCTCTGATATGCCCCAGCAACATCGCGTTTGTAGGATGCAACCAGATCGGCGATGACCATGTCGCGCAATGCGCCGGCTGACGCGTGCCGACCCGTGCCCAATGGACGCCAACTGTCGGCAATCATGAGTGACACGATGGCGCCTCCGCAGTCAGTAACGTGGCACAGGCCAAGTATAATACTAATTGATAGCCGTCAGCGCTGATGAGCCCATCGAGCCACCCGCGATACGGTAACCCGTTGCGTTCACAGCGGAGTGCTCCCATGCCTTGTACCCCAGAGCCCACCTGCACCATCACCGCTTCGTCTTGTAAATACTTGGCGAGCGCATACAGGAACTCGAATTCCAGCGCGGACGTATGCGCCACTTGATACGCGCGGGTGAAGATCTCGGTACGGATGACGTCCCTGCGGGGGCGTACCACGCCGGACCAGACACGCGGGCGCGCCGTCACCAGATTCGCCGGGCGTATGGGCATCGTTCGCCGCTCGCGTTCCGTGCCGTCGGCATTGGTGCGCACCTCCACATAGGACGGGGCATAGTGTAGCTGCTCACGCTTCACGCCACGTATTGCTCACCTGATTTGACCGCCCGCGGTCCGGGGCTATCCTCCCGGTGACCGCGGGCGGTGGGGTTCGTCAGGCGAACTCGGTGTCGAGCACCTCCTTGACGAGAGCGTCA
>CAIYQO010000111.1 GCA_903928345.1 uncultured bacterium
ACGTATAGTTGCCAGTGGTGGCAATCAAGTATTCAGTGTATTGGCGTGCGGTGAGCATAGCAGCAACAGGGGTATACCCACTCACCAAAGACACCAAACATTACGATATCGTTATGGAGTAGCAAAGCGAAAGTCCTAATACTTTTCGTACAGATCAATTGCTTCTGATATCTTTTCTACACGCTGTTCATTCTCGCATAGTATAGGAACTAAAGATCGAAACATTCGTATCTGCTCATGTTTAGGTGCAAATGTTGAGGCTAACATCGAAAACATCATCGATGAAACCGGACTACATAGTGTGACTTTATCCGCGTATAAAAGCGCAGATTTAACCAAGCTAGTCTCATGCCGTAAGTCCAATCCATTGGCGATCCCAGCAGTGATGGTAATATGAAACGGCTGACTCATTTGTTGATCCTTCTTTGTGTGCCATTGATCGTAAGGCACTATAATGGATAATAACAGATATAGATAATAGCGTAAAGTACCTTCATGCTAGTGTGAATATGAAACTGGAAAGACATTTATTTGAATCTAAAACGTACTGGCAAAATATATCACAACTATTTATTACCCATGTCATTGTGGCTTACTTGCTCTCCCTTCGTACCCCAGGCCAATCAGTTGATACTAATACTAGGTAACATATCCTATTGGTGAGAGGGCCTCGTGTCAGGCGTCGCTCCGAGATGGTGGAAGGTGCTTCCAACTCGAGACGGGTAACGACCCACAGAGCGCATTTTCGTCCCCGCCCCATTGACAGGCGTCGCGCAGGTGTTATAATAAGTAAAAAATTATCGATATACAAGTAGCGTATCAACTACACCACCACGGAGGAACGAGATGTCGGATTCCCTGGGTAAGGTGGCGAAGCTGCCCACTATTCGACGGCTGCCGGTGTATCTGCACCTGCTGCGCGGGTTGCAGGGGGGCGGCACCGAGCGCGTATCGAGCACCTACATCGCCGAGCAGCTCAAGCTGGACGCCGTGCAGGTGCGCAAGGATCTCAGCTCCACCGGCATCGTCGGCAAGCCGCGCGTCGGCTTCGAGGTGACCGGTTTGATCGACGCCATCGAGAGCTTCCTGGGGTGGAACAACACCACGGAAGCGATCCTGATCGGCGTCGGCAACCTGGGCAGCGCGCTGCTCGGGTACGCCGGTTTCATGCGCCACAACCTCTCCGTGGTCGCCGCTTTCGACGCCGACCCGCAAAAGGCCGGGACGGAGATCGCCGGCAAGCCCGTCTTCCCCATGGAGAAGCTCGCCAACCTGGTGCATCGCCTGCACATCCGCATCTGCATCCTCACCGTGCCCGCCCAGCAGGCGCAAGGGGTGGTCAATTTGTTGCTCGCGGCCGGCATTACCGCCATCTGGAACTTCACCCCCGTCGCGTTGCACGTGCCCGCGGGGGTCATCGTGCAGAACGAAGACCTGGCGGGCGGGCTGGCGGTGCTCTCACGGCGCGTGCGCGATGCCGAGACGGCGCACCCGCCGCGCGCGGACGAATCGGCAGAGGGGGGCGACGATGCGCACCATTGAAGTCTGTCTGGGTTCGAGTTGTTTTCTTAAAGGCGCCTACGCGGTGCTGGACACCTTCGTCGCGTTGCAGCGGCAGCATGGGCTGGAAGACGACGTACGCGTCGCCGGGGCGTTCTGCCAGGAGCACTGCCGGGAAGGGGTGTCCGTCGCGGTGGACGGGACGATCTACTCGGTGCCGGACAAGGACACCGCGCGCGCCCTGTTCACCCGCCTGTTTTCCACGGAGTCGACGCCATGAGCCTAATCACCATCAATCAGGTCAACTGCAAGGACTGTTATAAATGCGTGCGCTACTGCCCGGTGAAGGCGATCCGGGTGGCGGAGGGACATGCCGAAGTGGTGGACGCGCGCTGCCTGGGCGACGGCGGTTGCCTGAAGGTCTGCCCGCAGCACGCCAAGCAGGTGCGTCGCGACGCCGAGATGGTGCAGGCGCTCCTCGCGTCGGGCAAGCGCGTCATCGCTACGGTGGCGCCCTCGATCTACGGCGTCTTCGGCGCGGAGGTGCCGCGCCTGGTCGGCGCACTGAAGGCGCTGGGCTTTGCGCGGGTGGAAGAGACCGCGCGTACGGCGGCGGCGGTGGCGCGGGCCTGCGCGGCGGCCGCCGACGGCGACACCCCGCGCATCAGCACGGCCTGCCCGGCGGTGGTGTCGCTGGTGCAGAAGTACTATCCCCAGCATGTTCCCCTGTTGACGCCGGTGCAGAGCCCGATGGTGGCGCATGCGCGGCTGCTGCGCGAAGAATACGGTGACGACAGCGCGGTGGTCTTCCTCGGCCCCTGCGTGGCGAAGAAGGACGAAGCGCGCGATGGCGAGATCGACGCGGCGCTCACCTTCGACGAGTTGGGCGAATGGCTGGCAGAGCAGGGGATCGCCCTGGCCGACGCGGCTCCCGCGGCCTTCGACAACCCGCCGGTGGGGATCGCCGGCCTCTTTCCGCTGCCCAACGGCATGCTGCGCACGGCGGAGCTGCCCAGCGGGGAGCTGGCGTCCCGCGTGCTCACGGTGACCGGGTTGAGCGACGTGATGGCGCTGCTGAAGGAGCTGCCCGATCTGCCCGGCGTGGGACTGATCGAGGCGCTGGCCTGCCCCGGCGGATGCTTGCAGGGGCCGGGCGCCGCCCAGGGGCCGCCCTGGTGGACGCGTCGCGCGCTGCTGTTGGCGCACGTGGCGCCCGAGGGGGTCGGCGCCGCGCCGGCGTCGCTGGTGGCCACCTACCCGGCGGACCCGCTGCTGTTACCGCAGCCGGAGGCGGAGGAGATTACCGCCATCCTGGGCCGCACCGGCAAGCACCGGCCCGAGGACGAGCACAACTGCGGCGCGTGCGGCTACGAAACGTGCCGCGACAAGGCGGTGGCCGTCTGGCAGGGGATGGCGGAAGCGGAGATGTGCATCCCCTACATGCGCTCGCGGGCGGAGAGCTTCTCTACCGTGGTGCTGCGCAACACCCCCAACGGCATCGTAGTGGCGGACAGCGCCCTGCGCATCCTCGACGCCAACCCGGCCTTCGAAAGCATCTTCGGGCAACCGTTGTCCGAAATGATCGGGCGCCCGATCAGCAGCGTGCTGGGCACGGCAATCTTCGAGCGCGTGCAGCAGAACGGGCATGCGGTCGAGCGGCGCGAGGTGACGCACGGCGCGGTGATCCTGCGCGAGATGGTCTTCCCGGTGCCGACGGAAAATATGCTTATCGGCATCTACAACGACGTCACCGCCGACGTGGCGCAGCGGCAAAAGCTGCAGCGCGTGAAGAAGGAAACGCTGGGCCGGGCACGCCAGGTGATCGACAAGCAGATGCGCGTGGCGCAGGAGATCGCCGGCCTGCTGGGCGAGACGACGGCGGAAACGAAGGTGCTGCTGACGCGCCTCATTCACCTGTACGACGAGGAGCAGTGATGTATCTCGATGTGCAGTATCGACAACGGCAGAAGGCCGGCGAGGAGTTGTGCGGCGACTCGATCGCGGTGCACCGCGGCGACGATGAGACCGTGCTGGTGCTCGCCGACGGCCTGGGGAGCGGGGTGAAGGCCAATATCCTCGCCACCCTGACGCAGAAGATCGCCCTCACCCTGGTGAAGGCGCACCTGCCCATCGAAGAGGTGGTGGAGACGATTGCCGCCACGCTGCCCACCTGCAAGGTGCGCAACCTGGCCTATTCCACCTTCACCATCATCCGCACGGCGGCGGACGGCGCCACGGAGCTGGTCGAATTCGACAACCCGCCCGTCTTCTTCTACCGCGACGGCCTGCTGCACGACCTGCCGCGCCAGGAGCGCCGGGTGGGTGCACTGACGCTGCAGCAGACGGCCTTCACCCTGCGCGAAGGGGACGTGCTGGTGGTGGTTTCCGACGGCGTGACGCACGCGGGGATCGGCGGGCGCGAGCCGTTGGGGTGGCGCTGGGAGCCGATTGCCCGCCACCTGGAGGTGCTGGTTTCGCACGACCTGGAAGCGGAAGAGGTGGCGGACAACCTGCTCGAAGCGGCGGACGGGCTGTACCAGGGCAACGTGGGGGACGACACCAGCCTGATGGTCATCAAGTGCCGCCCGTATCGCGAAGTCACCCTGGCGGTCGGGCCGCCCCGACAGGAGCGCGACGACACCGTAATGGCGACGCGCCTGGCGGCCGCCGACGGCACGAAGATCGTCTGCGGCGGCACCACCGCCAAGCTGATCGCGCGCGAACTCAACCGCACGCTGGAAGTCGACCTGTCCGTCGATGCTCGCGACATGCCGCCGCCGGGGAAGATCGCCGGCATCGACCTCGTCACCGAAGGCGTCATCACCATTATGCACGCCATCGACGCGCTGGATGCCGTGCGCCTGCACAAGCCGCGCGTGCAGGTGCACGATGTACACTACCTCTATGGCCGCCCGGCGAAACAGGCCGCCTTCGCCCTCGCCCGCCCCGCGGCACCGACGCCGGAGAACCCGGCGGAGACGCTGGCGCGCTACCTGCGCCTGGCGGACCGGGTGACCCTCCTGCTCGGGTGCGCCCTCAACCCCGCGCATCAGAACCCCGAGCTGCCCATGCACCTCGGCTTAAAATTCCACCTGGTCGACCACCTGGCGCAAAAGCTGCGCGCGCGGGGGAAGACGGTGGAGGTGGTGACGTACGATTGACGGAACGGGGGGGCGGTTGCCCGTCCCCCCGCCGCTTTTCCCAAATAGTGAAAAAATTCACTATTCCCCTCCGCAACCCCTTGACAGCCTCGGCGTGACGCGGTATAAATTGCTACGGTTATATCGATAATGAAATATCGATATGACGCGAGCGAGTCATCCCGTGTCGAGAGGAGCCGAGTCATGCCTGCCACTGCCCCGTTGCCGGCCCGCCAGGAGGGTCTGCGCAAGTTTCAGAAGGTCAACGACGTGCTGGAGCGCTACGGGTGGGACGCCACCAACCTCATCGCCATCCTGCAGCAGATCCAGGCGGAGTACCGCTACCTGCCGCAGGACATCCTCACCTACGTTGCCACCGCGCTGGGCCGTTCCCCCTCCGAAATCTTCGGCGTGGCGACCTTCTACGCGCAGTTTTCGCTGGAGCCGAAGGGGAAGTACGAAGTCCGCCTCTGCGACGGCACCGCCTGCCACGTGCGCCGCTCGATCCCGGTGCTGCAGGCGATCCGCGAGAAGCTGGGCCTCGCGCCCGGCGAGCAGACGACGAAGGATATGCGCTTCAGTGTCGAGACGGTGAGCTGCCTGGGCGCCTGCGGGCTGGCCCCGGTGGTGGTGATCAACGAGACCGTCTACCCGCAGATGACGCCGGAAGCGGCGGTGAAGATGCTCAACGAGATTAACGCCCGGGAGGACAGCGCACAATGATAGCGACCACGGCGGATTTAATGGCGATAGGGGAACGCGTACGGACCGAGCACGCCACGCACGCCCGGCGCGTGCTGGTCTGCGCCGGCACCGGGTGCGTGGCGAACGGCTCGCTGCAGGTGCTGGCGGCCTTCCGCGCCCTGCTCGATGACACGCAGGTCGCCTTGGTGGAGGAGAGTACGCCGGTGACCCATACCGGGTGCCACGGCTTCTGCGAACGCGGCCCGCTGGTGCGCATCGTGGGGATGGACCTGCTCTACACCCGCGTGCGCCCCGAGGACGTGCCGGAGATCGTGGAGACGACGCTGAAGGCGGGCCGCGTGGTCGAACGCCTGCTGTACGTCGACCCCACGACGCGCGCCCGCTGCCGCAGCGAGCGGGAGATCCCCTTCTACGCGCGCCAGCAGCGCACCACGCTGGCCAATTGCGGCCACCTGAACCCGGATGACATCGAGGAATACATCGCCCGTGACGGCTACACGGCGCTGGCCCAGGTGCTCGACGGCATGACACCCGTCGAGGTGTGCGAGCTGATGACCGCCTCCGGCCTGCGCGGGCGGGGCGGCGGCGGCTTCCCCACCGGCATGAAGTGGGACTTCGTGCGCAAGGCGACGGGAGACCCGAAGTACGTCATCGTCAACGGCGACGAAGGCGACCCGGGGGCCTTTATGGACCGCTCGGTGATGGAGGGCGATCCCCACGCCGTGCTGGAAGGCATGGCGATCGCCGCCTACGCCGTGGGTGCCACGCGCGGCTATCTCTACGTCCGCGCCGAATACCCCCTCGCGGTGGCGCGGCTGCGCACCGCCATCGGGCAGGCGATGGAGAGCGGTCTGCTCGGGGAGGCGATCCTCGGCTCCGCGTTCACCTTCACCGTGCAGGTAAAGGAGGGGGCCGGCGCCTTCGTCTGCGGTGAAGAGACGGCGCTCATCGCCTCCATCGAAGGCCGGCGCGGCATGCCGCGCAGCAAACCGCCCTTCCCAGCCAACAGCTGGCTCTTCGACAAGCCCACGCTCATCAACAACGTGGAGACCTTCGCCAACGTGCCCGTCATCATCCGGCGCGGACCCGCCTGGTTCGCCGGCCTGGGCACGGCGACCAGCAACGGCACCAAAACCTTCGCCATCACCGGCGAGGTGGTGAACACCGGCCTCATCGAAGTGCCGATGGGCACCACGCTGCGCACGGTGATCTACGACATCGGCGGCGGCATCCGCGGCGGCAAACCGTTCAAGGCGGTGCAGATCGGCGGCCCGTCCGGCGGGTGCCTCACCGAGGCGCACCTGGACCTGCCGCTGGACTACCGCAGCCTGCTCGCCGCGGGGGCGATGGTCGGCTCCGGCGGGCTGGTGGTGATGAACGAGGACACCTGCATCGTGGACGTGGCGCGCTTCTTCATGCACTTCACGCAGAGTGAAAGCTGCGGCAAGTGCACCCTCTGCCGCGAAGGCACGCGCCGCATGTTGCAGATTCTGGAGAAAATCGTCGCCGGCCTCGGGGAGGAGGCGGACCTGGACACGCTGGAGGAGCTGGCCAGCGCGGTGAAGGACGGCTCGCTCTGCGGCCTGGGGAAGACCGCGCCCAACCCGGTGCTCTCCACGCTGCGCTACTTCCGCGACGAATACCGCGCCCACGTGGTGGAGAAGCGCTGTCCGGCGCACGTCTGCCAGGCCTTCAAGCAGTACGTCATCGATCCGGCGGCGTGCAAGGGGTGCGGCAAGTGCGCGCGGATCTGTCCCCCCGGCGCCATCACCGGCAAGGTGAAGGAGCCCTTTGTTATCGATGCCGCGCGCTGTGTGCGCTGCGGTGCCTGTCTGGCCAGTTGCCCGTTCACGGCGATTACGGAGGTGGTGTGATGCCGCATATGAAGATCGACGGCCGCGAGATCGCATTCGACGCGGAAACGAATATCCTCCAGGTGGTGCGCAAGGCGGGCATCGAACTGCCGACCCTCTGCTACCAGGCGCACCTGTCGCCCTTCGGCGCCTGCCGCATGTGCGTGGTGGATGCCGGGGCGCGCGGGGTGGTCACCAGTTGCACCACGCCGCCGGAAGACGGACTGGAGATTCGCACCGCGTCCGACCGCGTGCGCCGCGTGCGGAAGATGGCCCTCGAGCTGCTGCTGGCCAGCCACGACCGCAACTGCCTCACCTGCGGCAAAAGCGGCCTGTGCAAGCTGCAGGACTACGCCGAGCGCTATGGCGTGGAGACGGTGCGCTTCTTCAACCCGACGGACGAGGTGAAGCAGCCCATCGACGACAGCAACCCCTGCATCGTACGCGACCCGAATAAGTGCGTGCTGTGCGGCAACTGCGTGCGCGTCTGCTACGAGCACCAGGGGATGCACGTGCTCGACTTCGCCGGACGCGGCGCCAATGTGACGGTGAGCCCGGCCTACGGCAAAGCGCTGGCCGACGTGGACTGCGTCTACTGCGGGCAGTGCGCCACCGTCTGCCCCACCGGCGCCATCCAGGTGCGCGGGGAGATCGACGCGGTGACGCGCGCGCTCAACGATCCCAGCAAGACCGTCGTCTTCCAGGTGGCCCCGGCGGTGCGCGTCGGCCTCGGTGAGCTGTTCGGGCTGCCGGTGGGCACCAACGTGGAGGGGAAGATCGCCACCGCGCTGCGCCGCATGGGCGCCGACCGGGTCTTCGACACGAACTTCGCCGCCGACCTGACGATCATGGAGGAGGCGACGGAGTTCCTGCACCGTATGGAAACGGGGGAGGGGCTGCCGCTCTTCACCTCGTGCTGCCCGGCGTGGGTGAAGCTGGCGGAGCAGAGCTACCCCGAGCTGCTGCCGCATCTATCGACGTGCCGCTCGCCGCAGCAGATGTTCGGCGCGGTGGTGAAGACATACTTCGCCCGCGACACGGCGCAGGACGTGGCGGACATCGTGTGCGTCTCGGTGATGCCGTGCGCGGCGAAGAAGTTCGAGGCGCGCCGCCCCGAATTCGCCATCGCGGGACAGCCCGACGTGGACGCGGTGATTACCACGCAGGAGCTGGCGCGCATGATTCGCGCCTACGGCCTGGACTTCACCAGCCTGCCCGACGAGCCGTGGGATCAGCCATATGGTGAATCCACCGGCGCGGCGGTGATCTTCGGCGCCGCCGGCGGCGTGGCGGAGGCCGCCTTGCGCACGGCGTATCAGCAGTTGACCGGGGAGGAGCTGACGCGCGACTTGTGGCAGACGACCGCCCCCGGCGAGACCAGCCGCGAAGCCGAGGTGACGATTGCCGGTACCACGGTGCGCATCGCCACGGTGAACAGCCTGGCCGCCGCCGCGGCGCTCATCACCCGGATGAAGGCCGGCGAGGCGCCGTACCACCTCATCGAAGTGATGGCCTGCCCCGGTGGTTGCGTGGGCGGCGCCGGGCAACCGCCGCACGACACCCTGGCACGCCGGGCATGTCGCGCGCAGGGGTTGGCCGCCATCGACCACGGCAGCGAGCGCCGACAATCGCACCGCAATACGGCGGTGCAGGCGCTGTACGCCGAACACCTGGACACGCCGAACAGCCACGCCGCGCACGAGACGCTGCACACCGCCTACGCCAGTCGGCGGCGCATCGAGGAGAGCATCACGCTGGAGGGGGGCGGCCCGGTCATGGTGGAGGTGTGCGTGGGCACGTGCTGCTTCCAGCAGGGGTCCTACGCGACATTGCAAAAGTTCGGCAAACTGCTGCGCCAGCACGGGCTGGATGACGCGGTGGCGCTGTCGGCGACCTTCTGCTTCGAGCGCTGTGGGCAAGGGCCGAATATCGCCGTCAACGGGCAGGTCATCGAAAACGCCGTACCCGAGCGCGCGGAAGAGATCTTCCGAGACGTCGTGCTGCCGGCCATCACCACCGCCGACGCGTGCGTGTAAACGCACCCACGGTCCCCCACGCCCACGCCGGGTTTCCGGCGTGGGCGTCGTGGGTTGTGGAACCTTACTTCACCACCGTCACCGTGATGCTGTGCTTGACCGGGGTTGCGGCCGCGACGACCGCGTCAAAGAACGCTTTGTCGCGTTTGGCCCCACCCTGCACGATGCGCTCGACGGCGTCGGCTTCGTCCGGCGCAACCGAAAGCATCAGGGGCACGTTGAAGACCAGGCTCTTGATGTAGGGCGTCTCGAAGTTCTGCTGGTCGCGCACGAGCTTATCGACCTTGAAGAAGGTGTCGCAGAAGGGGTTGTCGAGGAATTCGGCCGCCAGATTGATGCCTTTGGCCAGGTCGGCGGCGGCATATTCCTTGCTCGCCTTCCCCCAGGTGACCTTGAGTCGCTCGCCCCCCGGATTCTTTACGACCAGGCGGAAGCGGTTCAACTCGTCGTTGAAGGGAAAGAACTCCAGCACGCCGCGGGTAGCGTTGGGAGTGGCCGGATCGCCGAAGAAGCAGAACGGATACCGCGTGCTCTCCAGCTCCGCCGTGCCGTTGGCGAAGGCGAGCACCGTATGCCCCTCGGTGGCGTCGGCTTTCCCGGCCGCCAGGTCCAGCGTGACGGTGCCGATGTCGCCATCACACCCCAGCGCTTTTAAAAACGCGTAGGCCATCACCAGGTGTCCGTTAGCCGAGGGGTGCACGCTGTCGGCGGCCAGGTAGTACTTCTCGCCGTACTTGGCCTCGGCTTTCGTCATCACGTCCATCATCGGCGTATGCACGTCGGCGAACAGCACGCCTTCCTGCTGGGCCACGTCGCGGTCGATGTCGCCGAGGGCCCCCAGCGTTTTGTTGTAGACGTCCTCCTTTTCCTTATTGCTGCCGCGCCCATTCTGCTGATCGTAGTTCCCGGGTGAGCCGACGACGATCAGGCGCACCCCCGCCTTTTTCATCGCCTGCACGATGCCCACCTGCGCGGCGCGGTAGTTCTTAGAAGCCGTTTGAAAACGCCTACTCCTCCGGTCAGCGCTGCTCTCCCCAGCGCCTAGCGGTCGCTTCCTGTCCTGGTGTCTGCGACCGCCGATGCGGTCCGCCCGGTGCCGGTGGCCGCCGATTGCTTGTCACAAC
>CAIYQO010000112.1 GCA_903928345.1 uncultured bacterium
ACGTATAGTTGCCAGTGGTGGCAATCAAGTATTCAGTGTATTGGCGTGCGGTGAGCATAGCAGCAACAGGGGTATACCCACTCACCAAAGACACCAAACATTACGATATCGTTATGGAGTAGCAAAGCGAAAGTCCTAATAATGATAGTCGCCGGGATAAATTGACGGACTGGTCACCGTAATTTTTTTCCCTGAGGCAAAATACCCCTTGACACGCCCTCGCCGTGCCTTTTATAATGGCTATCAGATTTGGGGCAGTTGAAACAGGAGGCTTCATGTTGACCCTCGAATCGGCCCAACAGGCCTTGCGCGGGGCTGGTGTGCGCCTTACCCCGCAACGTACCTTGATTATCAACGCTCTGGTCGGGAATCGAGCCCATCCCACCGTGGAGCAGCTCTACCACCTGGCGCGCGCCCGCTACGCCGGCATCTCGCTGGCCACGGTGTACCACACCGTGTCGCTGCTGGCGCGTCACGGGTTGCTGCTCGAGCTGCACGGCGACAGCGCGGGGTTGCGCTGCGATCCGGACACCCAGCCGCACGCGCATGCCTATTGCCTGGCGTGCCACGCGGTGCTGGACATCTCACTCGTGGCGGCGCCCATTCCGTGCACCGCGGACGACCTGCCCTTCACGCCGGTCGCCACCGAACTATCCCTGTACGGGTACTGCCCGACCTGCGCCGCACCCCACGACTGATGGCCGCGGCGCCGTATTTCCTGCACACCAGCCGGCACTTCCGCCGGTTTGCCCACGCACCCCTGAAAGGAGTTCCTCCGATGGAAGCAAGCGTTAAACCGGCCCTCACGGGCACGCAGACCGAGCGCAATATTCTCACCGCCTTTGCGGGTGAGTCGCAGGCGCGCAACCGGTACACCTTCTACGCGAGCCAGGCGCGCAGCGACGGCTACGCGCAGATCGCCGACGTCTTCGAGGAGACGGCGAACCAGGAGAAGGAGCACGCCAAGCGCCTCTTCAAAATGCTCGAGGGCGGCGAGGTGGAGGTCACCGCGACCTTCCCCGCCGGCATGATCGGCACCACCGCGGAGAATCTGGCCGCCGCCGCCGGTGGCGAGAACCACGAGTGGCAGGCGATGTACCCGGACTTCGCGCGCATCGCCCGCGCCGAGGGCTTCAAGGCCATCGCGTCGATCTTCGAGGCCATCGCGGTGGCGGAGAAGCAGCACGCGAGCCGCTACGAAGGGCTGCTCGCCAACGTCGAGGCCGGTACGGTCTTTAAGAAAGAGGCCCCCGTCGTGTGGCGCTGCCGCAATTGCGGCTACACGCACGAAGGGCCCGAAGCGCCGGGCGCGTGCCCGGCCTGCGCCCACCCCCGCGCGCATTTCGAAGTGCTCGCGGCCAACTGGTAATCTCACCTTCGCTCCCGAAAGGAACAGTTTATGACGACTCAGCTTGCAACACTGCAGATTTTCAAATGCGCCACCTGCGGCCAGGTGCTTGAAGTGATTAACGGCACCGGCGGCCCGCTGACCTGTTGCGGCAGCGCGATGGTACCGCTGACGGAGAATACCGTCGACGCTTCTCGCGAGAAGCACATCCCCGTGATTACCGTGGACGAGAAGAAGCTCACCGTCACCGTGGGCAGCGTGGCGCACCCGATGGAAGAGAAGCACTTCATCGAGTGGATCGAAGTGATCAGCGCGGGCAAAGTCTGCCGCAAGAGCCTGGTGCCCGGCGACGCCCCGAGCGCCACCTTCTGCGCGCCCGCCGGCGCCTACAGCGTCCGCGCGCTGTGCAACCTGCACGGGTTGTGGAAAGCGGAGGCCTGACGATGCTCAACGAACGGATGCAGCAGGCGGTCAACGAGCAGATCAACGCGGAGCTATACTCCGCCTACCTGTATGCGTCGATGGCGGCGTTCTACACCTCCATCAACCTGCCCGGCTTCGCGAATTGGATGCGCGTGCAGGTGCAGGAGGAGATGCTGCACGCCACCTACATGTACGACTTCATCAGCGAGCGCGGCGGACGGGTGCAGTTGATGTCCATCGCCGGCCCGCCGGTCGAGTGGCCGGATCCCGCCCAGCCGTTCAAGGACGCATACGCCCACGAGCTGGAAGTGACCCGGCGCATCAACGAGCTGATGAATCTGGCGCAGGAGCTGCGCGACCACGCCACCGCCTCCTTCCTCCTCTGGTTCGTCAACGAGCAGGTAGAGGAAGAAGCAAACGCCGATAAGGTGGTGAAACAATTGCACCTCACCGGCAACGTGGGCAGCGGCCTGTTCATGGTGGACCGTGAACTGGCGTTGCGCGTCTTTACGCCCCCGACCGTGCTCCCCGCCGGCGTCGGCGCATAACGACACTCCGCGGAGGGTGCGCGCCACGCGCACCCTCCGCCGACATTGCCCGCGGAAAGGACACCGATGGATCCTGTCTTCCTGTCTCGGTTGCAATTTGCCCTTACAGTCGGCTTTCACTTCCTGTTTCCGCCGCTCTCCATCGGCTTAGGGTGGCTCATCGTCGGGCTGATGACCCGTTACGTGAAATCGGGGAGTGAACTCGACGAGCGGATCGCGCGCTTCTGGGTGCGCATCTTCGGACTCACCTTCGCCGTCGGGGTCGCCACCGGCATCACCATGGAATTCCAGTTCGGCACGAACTGGGCGAACTATTCCCGTTTCGTCGGGGACATCTTCGGCGCACCGCTGGCTGCCGAAGCGCTCTTATCCTTCTTCCTGGAATCGAGCTTCCTCGCCGTGCTGCTGCTGGGCTGGCACCGGGTGTCGAAGCGCGTACACCTCACCTCCGCCTGGCTCGTCGCCATCGGCGCCACGCTGTCGGCGTTGTGGATCATCATCGCCAATTCGTGGATGCAGACCCCCGCCGGCTACGCGATGGTGCCGAAGGCCGGCATCAATGGGGTGGTGGTAAAGATGCCGCAGCTCAACGATTTCTTCGCCGCGGCCTTCAACCCGTCCACCCTGCCGCGCCTGACGCACACGCTGCTCGGTGCCCTGCTCACCGGCGCGCTCTTTATGACCGGCATCAGCGCGTGGTTCCTGCTGAAGGGCCGCGATGAAGCGTACGCCCGCCCTACCCTCCACCTCGGCCTCACCACGGCGACCGTCGCCGCGCTCTTGCTCCTCTTTGCCGGGCACTGGCACGCGATCCAGGTAACCCTGACGCAGCCGACCAAGCTGGCGGCCTTCGAGGGCCTCTTTACCACGCGGGACCACGCGCCGCTGACCCTCTTCGGCCTGCCGAACAAGACGACGGGCAAGCTGGACTACGCCATCCAGGTGCCCAGCGGGTTGAGCATGCTCGTGGGGTTCAACCCGAACACCACGGTGGAAGGGTTGGATAAGACGCCGAAGGCCAACTGGCCGCCGCTGCGCGCCACCTTTGTGCCCTTCCACCTGATGTTCCTGCTCGGCTTCTACTTCATCGGCTTCACGCTGCTCGGGGTCTTCCTGCGCTTCCGCGGGACGCTGGAGAAGTCGCGCTTCTACCTTACGCTGGCGCTGCTGACCATCCCGCTGCCTTTCCTGGCGAACGAGCTGGGCTGGACGGCCGCCGAGGTGGGGCGCCAACCGTGGATCGTCTATGGCCTGATGCGTACCGCCGACGCCACTTCACCCAGCGTGTCCGCGGGGCAGCTCATCTTCTCTATCGTGCTCTTCCTGCTCCTTTACACCCTGCTCTTCGTCGTGTGGGTCGGCGCTATCCAGCGTGAGATGTCCCGCGGCTTCGCCGCCGAGACGACTGTGAAAGAGGTGAAGGCATGACACCCACCGCGCTGCAAACGATCTGGTTCATCCTGGTGGCCGTCCTCTTTATCGGCTACGCCGTGCTCGACGGGTACGACCTGGGCGCGGGGTTCTGGCACCTGTTTGCCAAGACGAACGATGACCGCCGCACCATCCTCAACACCATCGGCCCCTTCTGGGACGGCAACCAGGTGTGGCTGCTCACCGGCGGCGGCGCGATGTTCGCGGCCTTCCCGCCCGCCTACGCGACCATCTTCAGCGGCTTTTACATCGCGCTCCTGCTGCTGCTGGCATGCCTGATCCTGCGCGCGGTGGCCATCGAATACCGCAGCCGGGCGGGGAAACCCGGCACGTGGGACGCGGTCTTCGGTGTCAGCAGCGCGCTGGCGGCGCTGTTGTTCGGCGTGGCCTTCGCCAATATCCTGCGCGGTATCCCGCTGGACGCCTCCGGCAACTACACCGGCACCTTCTTCACCCTGCTCAACCCGTACGCCGTGATAATCGGCCTGCTGAGCGTGGCGATGCTCGCCACCCACGGCGCGCTGTGGATCTCCCTGAAGAGCGGCGAGGCGCTGTCCGCCACGGCGCGCGCGTGGACGGACAAGGCGTGGGGCGTCTATCTCGTGCTCGCCGTCGTCGGCCTGGTGCTCACCCCGTGGCGCATCCCCCGGCTGTTCGACAACGTCAACGCCCACCCGCTGCTCTGGGTGCTGCCCGTGCTCACCCTGGCCGCGGTGGTGCTGATCGGCGTCTTCAATAAGCAGGGGAAGACGCGGCCCGCCTTCCTGGCCTCCGCGGTGGGGATCGGCGGCTTCGTGGCGAGCGGGTTTGCGGCGCAGTTCCCCCTCATCGTGCCCGCGCGGAACCCGGGCTACAGCCTGACCATCGCCCATTCCTCGTCGTCGCCGTACGCGCTCACCGCGATGCTCATCATCGCGCTCATCGGCGTGCCCATCGTGCTCGCGTATACGGTTTACCTCAACCGCCTGCTCGGTGGCCGCGTCACGACGGATACGCTGCACTATTGACGCGAAAGACGCCCACACGTGGGGATCGGCGGCGGACGGCTGCCGATCCCCGCTCTTTTCCGCCTTCCCACCCTCACGCCCCATTGTCGCCCCCCCGAAAATGTTCTACAATCGTCTATCCCTGGCTACAAGGACGCAATACATGTCAACCTGTCCCGATATTCCCGGCGCCGACTCCCCGTACCGCGCGCTGCCGATCAGTGACCATGTCTACTGGGTCGGCGCGGTGGACTGGGCGCTGCGCGACTTTCACGGTTATGCCACCGAACGCGGCACCACCTACAACGCCTTTCTAATCCTCGCGGACAAGGTCACCCTCATCGACACGGTGAAGCGCCCCTTCGCCGACGAGATGTTCGCCCGCATCGCCTCGGTCATCGACCCGGCGAAGATCGATGTGATCGTCTCCGATCATTCCGAGATGGACCACTCCGGCTGTCTGCCCGACGTGCTGGCGCGGGCGCCGCATGCCGCGCTGTACGCCTCGCCTAACGGGGTGAAGGCGCTCACCGACCACTTCCACCTCGCCCACCCCATCCTGGCGGTGAAGGACGGCGAGCAGATCGACCTGGGCAACATGGCGCTCACCTGCCTGGAGACGCGCATGCTGCACTGGCCCGACAGCATGGTCAGCTACCTGGACGCCGACCGCATCCTCTTCACCAACGACGCCTTCGGCATGCATTACGCCACTGCCGAACGCTTCGCCGACGACTTGGACCCGGCAATCCTCTACCACGAAGCGAAGAACTACTTCGCGAACATCCTCACCCCCTACGCCGGCCTGGTGCTCAAGGTGCTCGACCGTCTGCAGGGGTTGGCGTTGCCCATGGACATCATCGCGCCGGATCACGGCCCGTTGTGGCGCGAGGACACCGAGTCCATTCTCGGTTGGTACACCGAGTGGGCGGAACAATGCCCGACGACCAAAGCGTTGATCGTCTACGACACCATGTGGGGCAGCACGGAAAAGATGGCGCGCGCGCTGGCGGAAGGGCTGGCGGCGGGCGGCGCGCAGCCCAAGCTGATCCCCTTGAGCGGTTCGCACCGCAGCGACGTGGCGCTGGAGCTGCTCGACGCCGGGGCGCTGCTGGTCGGCTCCCCCACCCTCAACAATAACCTCTTCCCCACCGTCGCCGACGTGCTGTACTACCTGAAAGGGTTGCGCAAGCAGAACCTGATCGGGCTGGCCTTCGGCTCGTGCGGGTGGGGCGGCGAGGCGGTAACGCAGGTGCAGGAGTTGCTGACGGCCATGAAGGTGGAGCAGGTCGTCGACCCGTTGAAGATCAAGTACGTCCCCACGGGCGACGTGCTGGCCCGCTGCGTCGCCCTCGGGACGCAGATTGCGGAGACATTGCGTGCGCGCACTCAGGAGCATAATGATGCAGAAGTATGAATGCCCCCTTTGCGGGTACATCTACGACCCCACGCTGGGTGATCCGGGCAACGGCATCATCCCTGGCACCCCCTTTGCCGAATTGGCCGGCAGTTGGAGCTGCCCGGACTGCGGCGCCGACAAAGAGGATTTCGAACCGGCGGAGTAATCCGCGTAGACGCGAAAGGAGTACCCCCTTATGATTCCGTATCGCACGGAGTTGATTGACGCCGTCATCGGCCAGTCCTCCTTCGGCATCTGGGACCTGCTGAACAAGGGGTCCGACCCCTTCGGCGCCCCGGTGCGCGACGCCATCAGCGCGGAAGACGCCATCGCGCTCCTCGGCAAGCTCAAGGTGCCGCACATCTCGCTGCACGACATCGACGTGGGCCTCGATCCGTGGCTGCTAACTGACCCCGCCGCCTTCCAGGCGCGCGTGGGCGTGCTGCAGGACGCGCTCAAGGCCGCCGGCGTGGGGGTGTGGATGTATACGCCGTGCGAATTCCACCACCCGGCGGTGCGCGCGGGCTCGGTCACCTCCAACAACGCGGATGTGCGCCGGCTGGCGCTGCGCAAGCTGCTCACCGCCCTCGACGTGGCCGACCAGTTCGGCGCCAGTTGGGTGACGATGTGGCTGGGGCGCGACGGGTCGGAAGTGGACGCGCTGATCGACTCCACCGTGGCCTACGAGCGCATCGCTGACGCGGTGAGCCTCGCGTGCAAGTACATCAAGCAGCAGGGCTATAAAGTCAAAATCAGCCTGGAGCCGAAGCCCAACGAGCCGCGCGGGGACATCTACGTCTCCACCGTGGGCACGGCGCTGGGCATCATCGGCATGCTGCCCGCGGATGAGCAGCCCATGGTCGGCGTGAACCCGGAGCTGCTGCAGCACGAGGCGATGGCCGGGCTGAACGCCTACCATGCCATCGGCCAGCTCGTCGCCGCCGACCGGCTCGCCTTCCTGCATCTCGGCGGGCAGACCCCCCTGCGCTACGACATGGATCACCCCTTCCTGGGCGGCAACAGCGACTTGAAGCAGAGCTTCTACATCATGCTGGCGGTGGCGAAGCATCGGCCCGACTGCGTGCTGGAGTTCGACTGCCACCCGTTCCGCACCGAAGCCGGCCCCGACGCACGCGAAGAGTTCGTCCTCGGCAACCTGGAAGCGTCGGGCATGATGCTGGCGAAGGCGACAGCCTTCCTGGCCCATCCCGAGGTGCAGCAGGTACTCGGTAGTTGCGACGGCCGCGACTTCGGCATCGCCGCCGACCCGGCGACGGACTTCGCGGCCTTCATCCAGGCCGTCCGCGCCGACGCCCTTGACGCCGACGCCCTCGCCGCCAAGCTCAACCCGCAGGCGCAGTATCTCGACCGGCTGGTGAATCTGCACTTGCTCGGGTATCTGTAGACCTACCCCCAATCGTGCTCGTAATCGTAATCGGAAAAGGTAATTGCACAACCTGCCAGAAGACCGCCCCCCATCCCCCGCCCTTCCCCCGTAACGTCCTGTGACGGGGGAAGGGAGTAGGCGGAAAGGTTTGCAGTCACCTGCGAAAGGCTTTCGCCAAGCTTGGCGCTTTTTCGATTACGATTACGAGCACGAGCACGAGCACGATTGATATTGGCGTGACGTACTGTTGAGATTCTCCGCTGCAACTCCTCTCCCGAGTCGGCGTATTATGGATAGGACTTTCGCTTTGCTACTCCATAACGATATCGTAATGTTTGGTGTCTTTGGTGAGTGGGTATACCCCTGTTGCTGCTATGCTCACCGCACGCCAATACACTGAATACTTGATTGCCACCACTGGCAACTATACGTGC
>CAIYQO010000113.1 GCA_903928345.1 uncultured bacterium
GCTGCCGCTACCACTGCCGGTGCGGTGTCGAGCAACGGGCCGCCGTCCGGCGCCGCGCTCGACGCCGACCATGGCCGCGCACCACCCGCCACGCCCTCGACCGCCGGCTCGACCCACGCGCGTGCGCCAGTACTCGCGGAGGTGGTCGGGCGCGCGGAGTCCCCCGCGCCGCCCGGGACCCCACATCTGGATGGGAGGTGACGTCAAGAGTTGTGTGTCAGGCCCGGAAGGGGGCTGACGAGGCTTTCGGGGTGGATCGGGTTCGGAGTGGCTTTCACTGTTGCCCCAGGATCGACGATCACGCGCACACCTGACTCTCGGGGCGGCCCTGTGCGCCGCCCTGGACGCGTTTCTCGACGAGGACGAGGTTCGGCACACCTTGCTTGTGGTTCTCGTGGGTGAAGACGGCGAACAGTATCCGCTCGACGCTGTCGAGGTTGGCCATGACACCCATTGGTCGCGTGCGGCGGCGGACCTCGCGGAAGCGGCGCTCGATGGCATTGGTGGTGCGCGCGGCCCTGCGCCAGGTCTCGTCGGCGAACACGAAGACGTTCAACAGTTCGTCGATGTCCATCCACAGGCAACGCACGGCGGTGGGGTAACGCCGGCCCCAGCGATCGACGAAGGCGCGAGAGCGGGCGCGCGCCTCGCTGCGGTCGGCAGCGTTGTAGATGCGGTTCAGGCCGCGCTTGACCGCCTCGCGATCGACGAGCTTCACCTTGTCGAGCACGTTGCGCACCTTGTGCGCCCAGCAGCGCTGCACCTTCGCCTGCGGGTAGACCAACGGTAGCGTGGCCAGCAACCCGGCGCCGCCGTCGCACACGGCCAGCGCCACGCCCTCGCCCGTCAGGCCGCGGCGAAAGAGGTCGTTCAGGAACGCCTCCCACGCCGCCTGGCTCTCGGCGCGCGCCACGCGGAAGTCGAGGATCTCCTTCTTGCCATCGTTGGTGATCCCCATCGCCACCAGCACCGGGCGCCGGACTGCCCCACGGCCGCTGCGAGCCGCGAGCACCACGCCGTCGAACAGCAGCACCCGGTACCGGTTCGCCAGCGGCCGGCGGTGGAACGCCGCCACCGCTTCGTCCAGCTGCTGCGCCACCCGGCTCACCGTCGTGGCGCTGATCCGCTCGCCCAGCAGCACCAGAAGCGCTTCGCCCACCTTGCGCGTCGAGAGCCCCAGAACGAACGCCGCCAGGATCAGCCGGTCCACCGACCGCTCCCGCCGCGCGTAGACCCCCAGCGCGCCCACCGCGCTGTACGTCCGCGTTCGCGGCACCGCCAGCTCGACCGCGCCCATCCCGGTCAGCAGCCAGCGCCGGTAGTGGCCGTTGCGCCGGTCCGTCCCGGACGCCAGCCGCACGTTGCCCAGGTACTGCTCGATCCGCTGCTGCATGTGACCCTCGAGGACCTGCTTCAGGGCCTGCCGACCCAAGTCGTGGATCGGGGCCAGCTCCTCGGCCTGCGTGTTCATGTCCTTGAGAATGCGCATCGCCTGCTTCACACTGCGTACCGCAGGGTTCGCCTGCACGGGGGTACCTCCTTGAGGTGGTTGGCGCTACCTCGCCAGGAGTAC
>CAIYQO010000114.1 GCA_903928345.1 uncultured bacterium
ATGGCGGTATCCCTGAAGGGGGTGGGGTAAGATACAATCTACTTCAGGTCAGCCCGCCATGGTTCCTTTCATAACGGGCCGTTGCTCCGGGGACAGAGGCAAGGCCGAGACGCGAGAGGAAAAGTGCGAAAGTCCACTGATTACGCAAATAGAAAAACGTGAATCAAGGTCATCCTATAATCCGACGAATCAGGGTTCAGACGATCCACCATGTTTTCCTCCCCGCCTCGCCGGGCAGACCTTGCGCGGGGGGTGCGGGGATGAGCATCGGGCGGGTGCGGGCGCCGGAGCTGCCGGCGGAATTTCCCTGGTTCAACACGGCGACGCCGTTACGGCTGGGGCAGGAGTTGCGCGGGCGGGTGGTGGTGCTCGACTTTTGGACCTTCTGCTGCATCAACTGCATGCACGTACTGCCCGATTTGGCGTACCTGGAGGCGCGCTTCCGCGACGAGCCGGTGGCGGTGATCGGCGTGCACAGCCCTAAGTACCCGAACGAGGCGATCCCCGCCCACGTGCGCGACGCGGTGCTGCGCTACGGCATCACGCATCCGGTGGTGGTGGACCAGGGGCACGCGATTTGGGAGGGCTACGCCGTGCGCGCCTGGCCCACGCTGGTGGTGGTGGACCCGGAGGGGTACGTGGCGAGCGTGCTGCCCGGCGAGGGGCACCGCGCGACGCTGGAGCAGGGCATCACCGCGCTGCTGGCGGAGGGGCGCCGTGACGGCACGCTGGCGACGACCTCGCTGCCGCTTACGCGTGAGGTGCCGCACCCCGGCCACGGGCTCTCCTTCCCCGGCAAGGTGCTCGCCGACGTGGCGGGGGCGCGCCTCTTCATCGCCGACACGGGGCACCACCGCATCCTGGTCACCGATTGGGACGGGCGCCTGCGCGGGTATTTTGGCACCGGGCGACCCGGTTTCGCGGACGGCCTCTTCGGCGAGGCGCGCTTCCACGCGCCGCAGGGGATGGCGCTGCTGGGCCACACGCTGTATATCGCCGACACCGGCAACCACGCGCTGCGCCGCGCCGACCTGAACACTTATCGCGTGGAGACGGTGTGCGGCAACGGGGAGATCGGCTACGACCGGCGCGGGGGCAAGGCGGGGCGTGCGCAACCGCTCAACTCGCCGTGGGACGTGGCGGCGCACCACGATCTGCTTTACATCGCCATGGCGGGGTTGCACCAGTTGTGGCTGTTCGATCCGGTGACGGGGATCGCGCACACCGCGGCGGGCACCGGGCGGGAGAATATCACCGACAACCCCGCGCCGCAGGCGGCGCTGGCGCAACCCTCCGGGGTGACGGTGCAGGGGGACGCGCTGTACTTCGCCGACTCCGAGACCAGCGCCGTGCGGCGCCTCGACTTGCGCACCTTCACAGTGACCACGCTGGCCGGGCAGGGGCTGTTCGTCTTCGGCGACGTGGACGGCCCCGGCGAGACCGCGCTGCTGCAGCACCCCCTCGGCGTGAGCGCGACGGCGGACGCCGTCTACGTGGCCGACTCCTACAACCACAAAATCCGCCGCATCGATCCGGTGGCGCGCACCGTCGCCACCGTGGCCGGCACCGGCGCCAGCGGGTGCAGCACCGACGGCCCGCTGCTCCTCTCCGAACCCGGCGGCCTTTCCGTGGTCGGCCACGACTGCTTCATCGCCGACACCAACAACGACCGCATCCTCCGCCTCAACCTCGACACCGGCGCCTGGCACGAGGTTGTCATCACCGCCGCCGGGCAGGAGCTGACGGTGGAGAATCCGCTGGAGTGAGGTCTACTTACAATTTTCGATCTACTGATCTGGACATAAATGTGCAATATCATGTCTTCCTTATCCGCGTCCGCGTAGGCGGACGCCTGGCGCGGAGTCGCCAAACAGATGCGACTTCAGTCGCCCCGCGATATATTCGTTATGTCCGGATCAGTAAAATAGGGGTGTGTCGAGATCGGAGCCGTGGGAATCGAGCACAAAACCAAAAAACAGAGTGGGAGATCAGCCGTGATCCCGTGCGTAGAGGGATCCTTGGTGCCGCTTTGGTCCGGTCGATCGAATAGAGCTATAGCCGCCGTGAGACCGTAGAGGGAGGCTACGAAATCCAGTACAGCATTTCGTAGCCTCTCCTAGAGTTAAAACGAGATCACTCGGCTGTCCGATTTGAGCCAGTCCGTCAGCGTGGGGCCGGTGCCGAAGACCTCTATCCCACGCGAGGTAAGATTATCGGCAATCCCATACTTATCGGCGCACGCCCTGCAAGCGATCAGTCGGACGCCATCCTGCCGCATCTCAGTGAGCTTGTCACCGATCTCGGCATCCTGCAGCAGCAGTTGCTGCGATGGCCCCCAGATTAACAAGGTCACTTGCTGTGCATTCTGCACATACATGAGCACCATGTTCAGCGCCACGTCACGGTCGGCACTGGTCCAAACGACCAGCAGTTTGTCAGGTAGTTGTTCAGTCACGCGCACACCATTCCCTGCGTCACCCGGCGGTCGCCGCCGCGGCCAACTTGGCGCCCAGCGTCTGCAAGTCAGCAACCGCCGCCTGGTCGGGTAGCCCCTTGGCCAGCACTGGCTCGGCGATGCATTTCAGCTTGAAGCTGGCCGCGATGGATTGAAGGCTCTCAATCGCCCTTCCGCCGCCCCCGTGGGTGATGAAGGCCACATACGGCTTGTCGGTCACAGCGCCCTGCGTGGGATAGAAGCAGCGATCAAAGAAGTCCTTGAGACCACCGCCGATATAGCTGAAGGCGTCGTAGGAACCCAGGGCGACGGCGTCGCACGCGGTCAGGTCTTCGGGCCCTGCCTCTGCACAGCACTTGACGAGGACCTCAGCCCCGGACGTCCGGGCGCCCTCGGCCACCGCCTCGGCTGCCACTTTCGTGTTGCCGCTCATACTACAGTACACCACGAGAATTTTCGCCATGATACCTTTCCTTTCTACGGTGTCAGTTCGGAGGCACATGCTGCAACTGGTGGCGTCCGGACCAACCCAACCATCATGAAGGATTACTGCGGTATTGGCAAGTACGTACTTATTTGTGCTATAGTACCTGAATAGATACTATGACGACATGCCGCCTGCAATATTGGCGACTGGAGATGTTGCAATGACACCCGTGAGGAAACAGGAATACCAGTGTGCCATCGAGGTGACCCTCGATCTCATCGCAGGCAAGTGGAAGGCGTTGATATTATGCCATCTTGCTCTCGGCACCAGTCGCTTTGGCCTGTTGAACCGCACCTTCCCCAGCATCACGCAGAAAATGTTGACCCAGCAGTTGCGTGAGATGGAGGAGGATGGTCTGCTGATACGTACCGTCTACGCACAGGTACCGCCGAAGGTGGAATATGCCTTGACACCATTCGGCGAAAGCTTGCTGCCCGTCATTCAGATGATGAGCGAATGGGGTAAAAACTACCTGGAACAACGCGCCACCCCGGCCGTATGTTGCGGAGCCTGTTTCCCGATAAATGCGTCCGTTGTCGAAAGCGAAGCTCCTTCGGGGTAGCGTGGGCCATCAACTGGGCGGTGGTACTCACCTCGCCCGCTTTCGCGTCCTTTCCCCCCCATAAGTTCTCCACGCGAGTCCAACCTCCCCCAACCGATGGTTTTCGCCTTCCGAGTCGGATATCGAGCCTGCAATCGGCTCTGACCACCTCAATAGATAGATATTTGACAATAGAGAGAAGTCTACCCCAAGTGCCGGCGGTGGTTTGTCAATACTTGCAGTTCAATGAACCAAGCGGTATAGGGATGCTCACCGGCCCGGTGCTGAACCTGTTGTGGCGAAGCCCAGGATATTCGAAAGACGCCATCCCACCCCCGTGATGGGCGTTTGTTACGACAGGTGGAAAAAAGGCCGGCAAAGAGATGCACGCAATGCATTCGCGAAGGTGGTAGACTGACTGCGGTACGTATGCATGTTGCCGCTGCACCCCCACACTATAGCTGGGAAAGCATTGACATGCCGGGGTGTCGCGGAGATACCACTGATGGTATGCGAGCCTGTGTATCGATTCGGAAATGAGGAAGAACCATGAAACGACCACTCTGGCGATTCGCGATCGCCTCCATCTTCGCCTGTGCGTTGATCTCCGTGGGTTTTATGTTCACCACCCGCCAAGCCGCTCACTCGGCCTCTCCCGGCTACTCGCCGACGATGCAGCAGCAGATCAAGGAGATGCAAGCGAAACTCGACCAGTATGCCAAGGATGAGGCGACGGTGAAGAAGAACCTGCAGACCTTCGACCAGTTGGACTTTGTCGTGTTCAGCGGTCAACAGTGGGTCAAGCTGCACGAAAGCCATTCCAAAGATGTTATCGTCAATTGGCCGGATGGACACCATACCAATGGGATCGATCGGCATATCCAGGATCTAAAGGCCATGTTCGTCTATGCGCCGGACACACAGATCAAAGTGCACCAGACGCGTTTCGGCGTGTATCGTGGGGCAACCGGGTCTTCGATGGCGGAGAACGGTACCATCGAAACCCATCCTCTCGATGGCGGCGAGGGCTTTACGTGTGTCACCGGCATCATGACGGGCACATTCACCCAGCCCATGCCCATCGGCGACGGCAAGTTCATTCAACCGACCGGTAAGAAATTCTCACTCCCGATGTGCACGGTCGGCCACTGGGAAAAAGGCGTCATGACCGAGGAGTGGCTCTACTGGGACAACGCGACGTACATGAAGCAACTCGGCATCGGCGGCTAAGGCCGCTCACGATAACCGTCGCCACAACATCGCCACGGCCCGCAGGTGCACGCCCGCGGGCCGTGTTCTTCCTCTCCGTGACCGGCCACGAGGAAAAAAATGGGTCGCCGCCTGCGAGACACGCAACTTACTTTGCGGCTTGTGCCTCCTGATATTGGCGCAGTGCCGATTTGAAGACCATACTGCTCCAAATGATCGGGGTGGCACGGTAATCCCATTCGCTGTCGGCAAAGCGCTGCCACAGGGGGTCCTTCTGCAGGCCGCACGCTTTTGCCATGGAGAAGACCATCACCCGGGTATAGAAATCGTAATCCGTGGCAAAAGCGGGTTCCAGTGCCATCAAAGCGGCGGGCGGCTGCTCTGCCAGGCCATTGAAAAAGCTCATGCGCGCATCGCGGCTATAGCGCTTCGTCTCCACTAGATAGGCGGCCACGCATTCACTTGTCAGCGTCAGCAGCTCGGGGGTGCTATGCAGTGGGGTGGTCGCGCCGATGCCGAGTAGCGCCGTGCGTCGATCGGCAGGCGGCATCGCCTTCAACAGTGCCAGCGCCTCCGCCATGTTCGCTTTTGCGATGGTGGGCACCACCGCCCCGAGGATCGCGGTTTTTTGCGGCCCGGGGTCGGCTTCCGCCAGCATGGCGCGCGCCTGGTCGACGGGTAAGTATGGCGCAATGCCCGCGACGAGGCTGTCGCGCTGGCGAACATGCGGCACGCGCTTCAGCAGTTCCAAGGCACGAGGCACATTCGTCTTCACCAAGGTGTAAATGACGATGGCGTAGCAGTTGGCGATATTCTCCGGCAACGCATCGGGATCCAGCTTGTCGATCATCGCGAGGGCAGCATCGATTTTTCCGTCTTGCATCAGATTACGCACCGCGACGCTGGTGGCTGCCACGGCCACCAGGCCGTCCGGGTGGTCAGTGAGGTCTGCATCGGCCGTAGTCGCAGCGTCGTTCATCTTCGCGGCCCATGCATCCGCTTCGGGTGACTTGATCGTTCGATAAAACGTGGCAATAAGGCGTATATCGCGGAAGTAACTGCGGTCTTCTTCCTTGGCCATATGGAGAAAGGCCTCCTTCACCACCGCCGTCGCGTCAGTCGGGCGCCCTTGCGCCAGGTACCAGTTCGCCAGGCGTAGATAAGAGGCCACCGGGCTCGTGTCGTTATGGGACCGGCGCCCTTGGGTGATCGCCGTGCGCAGCCCCTTCTCAATGCGTCCCGTCAGGTTGGGGATTCTGGCTCCCACGGACGACGTCTGCAGTGCCTCATAAAGGTCTACCTGAATGCTTGCGTCGTGCATGGCATCGGCCATCGTCAGCGTGAAGGGTAAATCGATGGGGGACATGCGGTATGCCGCATACGCAAAGGGGATGTCCAGCTCCTGGTTGAACAACGTATCGCGGCGTGCGCCGAACTCGCTGAACATCGATTTGATGCATGCGGTAAAGGTGGGTGATGCCTGCGCCAGGTCGGGTAATTGCCACGCATAGGCGTTGAGCGGGCGGGTGTCTTCGGATATCATGCCCGTGTAGAGTGCAACTTTGGCCTCGGTCGGCATGGTTGGCACGTCTCGGAGCAACGCGGTGTCGAGAGAGAAATTGGGACGTTGCGCGATGGCGGCGCTGACGGTACGTTGCGTATCCAGGAGTTCGCTGCGCCGCATGTTGAGAACCTGCTCGGGAATATTGTAGCGCATCGAAGTGATAAGTTTGAAGTAGGCACCGACCCAGGAACGCGCCTGTTCGCGTTGGACATCGTTAGCGGAGGCCACGGCGATGGGGTAGAGGAAACCCAGCCCGTAATCGCGGGTCTCTTTACGCAGTTGTTTGCCTGCGTAGTCGATATGTGTCCCGATGCTTCCCCACGCGCCATCGCCGACGCGGCCATTTTGTGCACGCTCATACAGCGTCACCGCGGCCAATAATTGAGCGCGTCCGACGTCGGTCAGCGTAGGGTTTTGATACAGCGCGGCCATGCGGGCTTCAAACTCGACAGGCACGGCGGTGGCGGCGGGTTTCGTTATGGTTTGCCAGCCATTCCACGCTGGGCCAACCAGAGGAGCGTCATCGGCAGCGAAGACGACGGTCGGCTGCACCCGGAAATCGAGGATATCGGCGCAGAATTCCTTGTCCAGCCCATTGGGCACCTTCAGGCGAAAACTCACCGGACCGGTGGGCAGCGTTAGGGGCACCATTTTGATGTCGACGGCCTGACCGTTGATCGTCATGGCGAAGCGCTGCTGTTTTGCACTATACCGGATGCACACCTGGTGCACATTGCCGCCGCAACCGTCCATGTAGCCGCCGCCGACCCGGTCGAACTCCTCGTTGCGTTTGACTTCCACCGAGACGACCGCGCGGTTATTCTCGGACTCGATGGTGACTTCGAAGGCGCGTTGCGGCTCGCCGATGCTCAGGGTGATTTCGGCATACGGGATATCGTAGTTCTGTACGGTCGCGTAATTCAGCGTCCATTCGTCACCTGGCAGCGGTTCCGCACAGGCCACGGTGTAGTCGCGCCCCACTTTGTCCCCGGGCGCGACGACGCGCAGATGTTCAGACGTCACCGTCCAGAAGTGGTCCTTTCCTTGCCAGGTGCCGGTGATACCGAAATCCGGCGGAGCGCAAATACCGAGTAGCGGGAGCAGGGGAAGTAGGCACAGCAGGCCACGAAAAAAGACGCGCATCGTTCACCTCTGGTGTGTTGAGACGTCGTACTTTACTGTAGCAGAAGGGTGGCGACTTGTCCAGGGAGTAAGGTTGGGGCGTGCTGACACGTACCCAGCGGCGAGCCGCATCGAGCGCAAAGCGCTTTTTCCCTACTCCGCTGCGCTGCGCAGATAGATAGGCACCAGCGTCAGTGGGTCGTCGTGGTCGCCGCGGGCGAGGCGGTCGGCGGCTAGGGCGGCGAGGGCGTGGGGGGTGACGGTGCTGCGCAGGGGTTGCGGAGCGCCGGGGGCGTGCAGGAAGGGCGCGGGCAGGCCGTCGGTGAGGCCGATGAGCACGGTGTGCGCCACGCCGGCGGTATGTTGGGCGAGCAGATCGTCAAAGCCGTCGGCCCCGAGCACCAGGTCGGGCGTCTGCCGCTGCAGCGCGCCGAACTCGCCGCGGAAGAGGGCGCAATAGGCCTGCTGCCGCCGTGCGTTGATGATCGGCACCAGCAGCGCGTCGCGAAAGTCGCGGTAGGGATAGGCCAGCGCCTCGAGGGTCGGTACGCCCACCAGCGTGACGGGCAGCCATTGCGCCAGCGTTTTGGCCGCCGCGGCGCCGATGCGCACCCCGGTGAAGGAGCCCGGCCCCAGCGACAGCGCGATAGCCGCCACGTCGCCGCGCGTCACGCCGCATTCCCCGAGCAACCACTCCAGCCGCGCGAGGAGGCGCGCCGCCAGCGTGTAGCGGCTGGGAAAGGCCGACTCGCCCAGCACCACGCCGTCGCGCACCACGCCCAGCGTGCTCAGGTCGGTGCAGGTGTCGATGGTGAGGATTGTCGTCATGTCGTGCCTTCCGCGCGTGCCAGCCACGCCGTGCCGGCCGGTCCGCGCGCGTCCAGGGTGAGGCAGCGGGCGTCGCTCTCGGTGTCCGTGTAGGCCAGCGTCAGTTCCACGCCGTCCGGAAAATATCCCGCGGGCAGGCGCTCGCCCCACTCGATGACGGTGACGCCGTCGTCTTCCAGGTAGTCCTCTAGGCCGAGATCCGCCGCGGCGGGGGTGTCGAGCCGGTAGAGGTCGATGTGGAAGAGGGGCAGCCGCCCGCCGTGGTATTCGTGGATGAGGGCGAAGCTCGGTGAGGAGACGGGATCGGCGCAGCCCAACCCGTCGGCCACGCCCTTCGTCAGCTCGGTCTTGCCCGCGCCCAGTTCGCCGTGCAGCCAGAGCACGTCGCCGGCGCGCGCCGTGCGCCCCAGCGCCGCGCCCAGCGCCCGTGTCTCCTCCGCCGCCTGTGTCAGCCGTTGCATGGAATCGCGCATCCCTTTGCGTAAGATCGCCCCCCACCCCCCGGCCCCCTCCCCAGTAACGTCCTGTGACGGGGGAGGGGGCGTAGGCGGGCAGGTTTGGCGATTAGCTTGTCATATAGGTACTATTTCCGTTTCGGGCGGGGAAGCTCCTTTTGGCTACTCGCGCGTCTCCAGGTCGCCGATCGTCTCGATGCGGTGGCGGGGGAGTTCGGCCCAGCGCAGGGTGTCCTCGGCGGGGCCGTTTTCGGTGCTGAACATGTGGCGCCAGCGCCGTTTGAACTCGATACCGTTCTTGATGGTCTGGTACTTGAAGTTGACCTGCGGCGTGTTGTCGGTGGTGATGTTTTCGAAGTGGTACATCTCCACCGCGGGCTCGTAGACCACCGTGTAGCCGGCGGCGCGGATGCGGTAGAGCAGGTCAAGGTCTTCGAATTGCACGGGGTTAAAGATTTCGTCGAAGACGCCCACCTCGTCGAGCACGCTGCGCTTCACCACGATGCACGCGCTGGCGGAGCCTTGCAGGGTGCGTCGGGTGTTGAATTCGGGATCGTCGCGGTCGGCGCCGCGGCCCAGGTAGCCCACCACGCCGTTGGGGGCGATGGCGATGCCGGCGTGCTCGATGGGGAAGGGCGCGAAGGGGAAGAGCAGCTTGGGGGTGACCACGGCGATGGCGGGGTCGCTATGCAGCGTGTCGCGCAGCACGGCCAGCCAGCGGCGGTCGCGCAGCACGATGTCGTTGTCGAGGAAGGCGATGTCATCCCCGTGGCAGAGGGCGATGGCCTGGTTGCGCGCGGTGATGGCGCCCACGTTATGATCGTTGAAGAGCACGGTGGTGGGGATGCCGCGCGCCTTGGTGCGCGTGCGGAAGTCCAGCAGGTATGCCGGCGTGTCGTCGTCGGAGCCGTTGTCCACGATCACGAATTCGATCTCCACCCCCACGGTGGTGAGCAGGCTTTCCAGGCAGCGGCGGGTGTAGGCGAGCTTATTCAGGCTGGGAATGACGATAGAGATCATGCGGACTCCTCAGGAAAAAAACCACAGATTCCACAGATTTTCACAGATTATTTGCCTGTGAAGATCGGTGAATGCTGTGGTTTTTGATTGCGCCGGATCATTTCTGGCCGTAGAGCACCAGCCCGATCGCCGGTTTGGCGTGCGGGGTGGAGACGGTGATGGGTTGCGGCGCGGCGGGGGTGACGCGCGTCATGCCGTCGCGGATGGCCTGGTTCACGCCGTCCACGGGTGCCGGGGCGGCCGCGGGCTTGCGCACCGTGCGGTGGGGCACCACGCTGGAGGCGACCAGCGCGTTGTCCGGCAGGGTGGAGGCGGCGTCTTCGCTGGTGGCCAGATCGTCTTCGCGGGCGCGGCGCAGCATGGCTTCCCGCGCGGAGGCGACCACGGCGGGCTCGTAGGCGGCATGGTCGTCCGCGCGCTCACTATGCGGCGCGGGGGCGAATTCCGTCTTCCGCTCGGGATGATAGGCCAGCAACGGCGCGTCGGAGACGGGCGCCACCTTGGGGGCCGGTATCTTGACCGTCGTGGCGTTGCCCGGGTGCGCGGCACCGTTCAGGGTGACTTGCTTCAGCCAGGCCTGGCGCGCGGCATCGGTGGCGCCGGGTGCCCAGCCGATCAGCGCCGCGTCGCCACCGGTGGGCAAGCGATGTGCCACCCGTAGCGGGCGCGATGCGGGCATCGCGGTGGGCGTGGGCGGCGCGTCCAGCGTGGTGACGTGGGTCGGCACCGACATGCGGGCGACCTGCGGCGCGTGGAAAACGGTCGAGAAGCTCATAAAGACCAGCGCCAGGCTGGCGGCCATGGCGCCCATCACCACGCCGACGCCACGCCAGGACGGCGCGGGGGCGGGGAAGAAGCGCTGCCACCAGGGGACGCGCGCCGCGGCGACGCGCTCGGCGACGGCGGCGGGCACCTCGAGGGCGGGCAGGGTGCGCAGGGAAGCGGTCAGGAACTCGGCGCGCGCCAATTCCTGCGCGCAGGCGCCGCACCAAAGCAGGTGATCTTCGACGAGGAAGGCCTGGGCGCCGACCAGCGTGCCCTCGCGCCAGGCTTCCAGCGCGTCGCGTACGTCGGCACAGGAGATGTCTTCCCGCGCGGTGGTCTCGGCCAGGCGGCGGAAGGAGGCGCTTACCCCGGCGGGCACGGTCAATGCGGGCAGGCGTTGCAGGTGGGTACGCAGGCGCGCGGCGGCATCCGCCTCCGCGCGGCAGTGCGCGCAGACGTCCAGATGCTCCGTCCACCGGGGATCCCGATCGGCGGATTCTTGCAGCCACACCTCGTTTTGCGCCGGGCACCGCATCGCGGCACACTCCTCTTCCTCACATATTGACACCTGCGCCCGGGAGAAGTTGCACCGGTTGTCATGCATGGTAAAAATGTTCTTCCCCATAAGTAAGAGGGCTTACACACGGAGGGGGAGATGGGGGTGACGGGCGGGGACTTAGCGGGCGAAAACCCACTATGGATTGGTCTTATAGGGATTTTTGGCGAAAACTCCCAATAAGGACTGGCGATCAGGCAGCAAGCCGTTCCTTGAGCCAGTAGGAAGACAATGATATACTACCGCATAGTGGCGCAGGTGCCCCGTGCATCCTCAGAAGCCGTTTGAATGAACTTCCCCTTCGTTGGGTAATTTCCTGCCCAGGTGGTCACATGGAGGAGAGACAAGGGCTTTCGCGACCCGAACAAGCCCCCGAGTCCCTGTGTAGCCATCTTCGCCGATCCGATGTCCC
>CAIYQO010000115.1 GCA_903928345.1 uncultured bacterium
CGGGAACAAACACCGCTCATGGCATAAATCCCACGGACGTGGAAGTGCTCATCGACCATGCGGCACGGGCGGCGTGAACGCCGGCAGGGAAGTCAAGCCCTTCATCGGCAGGAATTTACGGCGTGAAGTGCGAAAGTCCACGCATAAAGAGTCTCCTTTGCCGGTAAACTATCCCTTAACTTCCAGCCCCGACCGCATTCTCCCTGCCGCGCCGGATGTGGTAAAATAGCGGCGAGTCAGCGCAAAGGAGAAACCCGATGCATCATTGGACATCCGCCAAAGAGGTCGCCTGGGTGGGCGACGAGGCGTTGGTCGGCCCCATCCGTGCCGTGCGCCTGAGCTTTCACGGCCTGGGCATGAACGGCACCTACACGCCGGGGGACGATGACCGGCGTTATGGCGCGTCGGGCATCCTCACCGTGTTCCCGTACTACGGCCCCTGGTCGTGGATGAACCGCGAGGCGCGGGCGATGGTGGACGAGGTGGTGGACGCCGTGTATGCCGAGTACGCGCTCCCCGACGCCACCCCGCTGCTCCTCACCGGCGGTTCGATGGGCGGCGGCAGCGCGCTGCTGTACGCGCGTTACGCCCGGCACACCCCCGCCGGCGTCTATGCCAACTGCCCGGTGTGCGACTATACCTACCACTTCACCGAGCGCCCCGACCTGCCGCGCACCTTTTACCACGCCTACGGCCACTACGCCGGCGACTGGCAGGCGATCCTGCAGGAGCATTCCCCGCTGCACCAGGCCGCCGCGATGCCCGACGTACCCTACTTCATCCTGCACGGCGACGCCGACACCTCCGTGAACAAAGCCGCCCACTCCGACCGCCTGGTCCCCGCCCTCCGCGCCCGCGGCCTGCAAGTAACCTACCGCGAAGTTCCCGGCATGGGCCACGGCGGACCGATACCGGAAGACGTAATGACAGAGGTCGACGGGTTCATCCTCGGCTTCGCGAAATAAAATATAGAAAGGGCCGGGATCTTCCTCCCGGCCCTTTCTCTAATCTCTTTGCGTAACCTTCGTGCCCTTTGTGCCTTTGTGGTTTATTTCGTTCCCCCCAACAGCCCCTCCAGCCGCTCCTTACACTCAATCATCGCCCGCCCCGTGTGGTAGCTCACCTTCCACGGGTTGCCGATGTTCGCGTCCAGCGGGCTGCCGTCGCGGGCGAGGAGCGTGCGCCATTCCCCCACCCCGTCGATGACCATGTATTGCCGCACGAAGCGCCAGATCGTCTCGAAGGCGTCGAGGTAGCGCGGCTCGTTGAAAAGGTCGTAGCCGGAGAGAAAGCCCACCAGCGTTTCCGAGTGCTGCCAGAACTCCTTCTCCAGCACCAGCGGGCCGCCGGTGCGCAGGCCGTCGCGGTAGATGCCGCCGTGTTCCCAGTCCACCCCGTGCGTCACCGCGTGGTCGAGCAGGCAGCGCATGGCGGGTTGGTACGGCGTCATGTCGGCGCCGGCCGTCTCCAAGGCGTGCCGCATAAGCCACATCAGCTCCACGTTGTGCCCGTACGAGGTGGTTTCCGTCGGTGTGGCGGGGGTCTCGCCCATGCGCTCGGCGTTCCACGTGCGCTTGATGGCAATGGCGGGGATGGGGGTGAAGGCCAGGTCGAACTGGTTGAGGCCGCACCCGGAGGTCGGGTCGATCATGCGCGTAGCGATGAGGTCGATGAGCTGCAGCAACTTGCGCCGGTGCATGTCCAGCCCCGAGGCCGCGTAGAGGGTGGTGAAGGACTCCATCAAGTGCATGTGGGTGTCCAGCCCCTTGCGGTCGCCCCCCGCGAAGCCGGGCTCCTCGGGTCGCCAGTCGTCCAGCACGTTCTCGTAGTACCCGCCGTAGCGCGTGTCGGCGCAGTGCTGTTGGAGGAGATCGAAGGTTTTCGCGGCATATTCCAGCCCGCGCGGGTCGCCGGTGGCGCGGGTATATTCCGCCAGCGCATAAATGCAGAAGGATTCGCCGTAGACGATCTTCGCCGGGTCGAGGGGCGATCCGTCGCGGTTGGTTTTCCACGTGAACCCGCCGTGCTCCGCATCCCAGAAGGCACCGAGCAGGAAATCCACCCCCCACCGCGCCAATTCCGCGGTGCCGGGCAACTCGGGGTACGCGCGGTGCAGCCGGCTGAACCACCAGGTGAGGCGGCACTGCGTGTTGACGTACTTCTCCGGCGTCCCCGTGTCGTCCCCCAAGTCGTCGAAATTCGTCAAAAACCCGCCGTACGCCTCATCCTTCGCCCGCGTCCAAAAGGGGATGATCCCGCCTTCCAGGTGGGCTTTGACTTCGTCGTATAGTCCGCTAATGCGCGCCGTTCCCGTCGTCACCCTGTCACCCCCTCACCCTGTTACCCTATCACCCCTTGCGGTGGTCGATCACCCGCTTGGCTTTGCCTTCGCTGCGTTCGATGGTCTTCGGTTCGACGAGTTTCACGCGGCAGGTGAGGCCGAGGACGGAGTGGATCTCGCTCATGATGCGGCGGGACAGGGTTTCCAGTGAGCGGATCTCGTCCTTCAGCACCGTCTCCGTCACCTCCACCCACAGCTCCAGCTCGTCGAGGCTGCCTTCGCGGCGCACGTGGAGCTGGTAATGCGGGGCGGTGCCTTCGATGTTGGTCAGCACTTCCTCGATCTGCGACGGGAAGACGTTGACGCCGCGGATGATGAGCATGTCGTCGGAGCGGCCCGTCACGCGGTCCATGCGCACCATGGTGCGCCCGCAGCCGCAGCGTTCGTAGTGCAGGGAGGTGATGTCATGCGTGCGGTAGCGGATGACCGGCAGCGCTTCCTTCGTCATCGTGGTCACCACCAGCTCGCCGCGGCTGCCCGCGGGCAGCACTTCGGCGGTGTCGGGGTCGATGATCTCGGGGTAGAAGTGGTCTTCGAACATGTGCAGCCCGCACTGGTGCTCGCACTCGTTGGCGACGCCGGGGCCGATAAGCTCGCTCATGCCGTAGATATCGATGGCGAGGATGCCCAGGTTCTTCTCCAGGTCGTGGCGCATCCCTTCCGACCACGGCTCGGCGCCGAAGATGCCCACGCGGAGCTTCAGCTTGTCCCGCATCCCGGCTTCCTGCGCCACCTCGGCCATGTACAGCGCATAGCTCGGGGTGGAGGCCAGCACCGTGCTGCCGTAGTCCTCCATAATCATCACCTGGCGCTTCGTGTTGCCGCCGGAGATGGGGATGACCGTGCAGCCCAGCCGCTCGGCACCGTAATGCACGCCCAGCCCGCCGGTGAAGAGGCCGTAGCCGTAGCAGACCTGCACCACGTCTTTGCGGGTGACGCCCGCGCAGCCCAGCGAGCGCGCGATCACTTCCGACCACACGTCGATGTCATTCGCCGTGTAGCCCACCACCGTCGGTTTCCCCGTGGTGCCGCTGGAGGAGTGGATGCGCACCACCTCTTCCATCGGCACGGCGAACATACCGAAAGGGTAGTTGTCGCGGAAATCCGTCTTCACGGTGAAGGGGAAATGGCGTACGTCCTCCAACGTCTCGAGGTCCAGCGGCGTCACACCCAGCGTCTGGCACTTGGCGCGGTAGGCCGGCACGTGGTTGTAGGCGCGCGCGGTCACGTCCTTCAACCGGCGCAGTTGCAGCGCCGCCAGCTCTTCGCGCGGCATGCACTCGTACAGCGGGTTGTAGATGGTGGTGGACAAAGTGGTGGACGTCGCCATGATTCAGCTCCTGGGCGCGGCCGGTGCCAGCGCGAGCCCGCGCTGGAAGGCCGTCAGATTGAGATCGAGGAAACGCGGTTTCACCGCCGCGCGGAAGGCTGCTTCCCAGCAGGGTAACGGCAGCACGCCGTGGGCGGCCAGGATACCGAGCAGCACGCTGTTGACGGCGCGCGCGTTGCCCAGTTCGCCGGCGATCGCCAGCGCGTCGAGGAGGACCGCCGCCGGGCAGGCGTCGCGCAGTTGCGCTTCCGCCTCGACGGGATACACCGCGCCGCTGTAGGTGACGGAGGCGGGTACGATGCGTTGCGTGTTGACGATGGCTACCCCGCCCGGACGCAGCCGCGCCACCCCGCGCAGGCCTTCCAGCAGCTCGAAGCCGAGTAGGAAGTCCGCCCCCGGCGGTGGGATGAGCGGCGAGTGCACCTCGGCCCCGAAGCGCACCTCGGAGACCACGCTGCCCCCGCGCTGCGACATGCCGTGCACTTCGGACGCCTTCACCGCCAGCCCCGCGCGTTGCGCCGCGATGCCGATGATGTCGCCCGCCAGCACGATCCCCTGCCCCCCGACGCCGACGATTAAGATATTGGTGGTTGCTGCCATGTCTGGTCCTGTATCTCCGGGTCTAAATCAATCCGCTGACTTTGTCCTTACCCTTGAGCGGCGCCAACGCCGCGAACTGGCACACCGACGCGCAGATGGCGCACCCGGTGCAAAGCAGCGGGTCGATCTCTGGCATGGTGCGCGTATTGCCGTCGCGGGTCACCTCGTGCTCCGTAATGGCCGGGCAGCCGATGCGCAGGCAGGCGCCGCAGGCTTTGCACGCGTCGGCGTCCAGCTCCACGCGCGGGCGCACTTCATGCGGGATAAGCATGCACGGGCGCTGCGCGATAACTACCGACGGCCCCGGGAAGGCCAGCGCCGCCTTGATGGCCGCCGTGGTGGCGTCGCGTTCATACGGATCGACGGTCGCCACGTCCGTCACGCCCAGGCTGCGCAGCAGCGCGGGCAGATCGACGCGCGGTGCCTCGGCGGCGTCCAGCGTGCGCCCCGTACCGGGGTGCTCTTGCCGGCCCGTCATCGCCGTGGTGCCGTTGTCGAGGATAATCACCGTGGTCGGTATCTTGTTGTACACCATGTCCAGCACGCCGGTGATGCCGGAATGCAAAAACGTCGAGTCGCCGATGACCCCCACCACGCGGGAAGGATCGACGCCCGCCTTGATCAGCCCGCTCGCGATGCCGATGGAAGCGCCCATGCAGATGCAGGTGTCCAGGGCGGAGAGCGGCGGCATCACGCCCAACGTGTAGCACCCGATGTCGCCGGAGACGGTGACACCGAGCTTTTTCAGCACGGAAAAGACGCTGCGGTGCGGGCACCCCGGGCACAGCGCGGGCGGACGGCCCGGCAACTCGAGGTTTGCCGGCGCGTCGGCGGGCAGTCCGAGGCCCGCGGCGATCACCGCCGGGTTGAGTTCGCCGCAGATCGGAAAGACCGCCTTGCCGATAGCCGCGAGGCCGGCGGCACGCAACTGCTCCTCGAGCACCGGGTCGAGTTCCTCGACGACGTACAGCGTTTCCACCTCGGCGGCGAAGGCGCGGATGGCCTCCAGCGGCAGCGGGTTGGTCATGCCGAGTTTCAACACGCTGGCGTCGGGCGCGGCGTCGCGGACGTATTGATAGGCGATGCCGCTGGTAACGATGCCGATCTTCCGGTCGCGATACTCGGCGCGGGTGAGCGGTGCGGCGTTCGCCCACGCCTCCAGTTCTACCATGCGCGCTTCCACGAATTCGTGACGCTTGCGCGCGAAGGCGGGTACCATCACGTACTTGGCCGGCTTATTCGGCGGCGCGGGGGCGGGCAATTCGCCGGCGCGGGTGCCCGGCGTGACGAGGCTTTTGCCGTGGGAGAGGCGGGTGGAGGTGCGCAGCAGCACCGGGGTGTCGAATTGCTCGGAGAGTTCGAAGGCCAGCCGCGTGAAGTCGTAGGCCTCCTGCGAGTCGGCGGGCTCCAGCAGCGGCACTTTCGCCGCACGGGCGTAATGCCGGCTGTCCTGCTCGTTTTGCGAGGAATGCATGCCGGGATCGTCGGCCACAAGCACCACCAACCCGCCCGCCACGCCGGTGTAGGACACCGTGAACAGCGGATCGGCGGCCACGTTGAGGCCCACGTGCTTCATGGTCACCAGCGCGCGGCGATTGCCAAAGCTCACGCCGACGCCGACCTCCAGCGCCACCTTTTCATTGGGCGCCCATTGGGCGACGCCGCCGTCGAGGGTGACCAGCGTTTCGAGGATTTCCGTGCTCGGGGTGCCGGGATACCCGACCCCCAGCGCCGTGCCCGCATCGCGCGCCGCCCGCGCAATCGCCTGATTTCCCGTTAAAATTTCTTCCACAGCCAACTCCCGCGCCACATTATCCCTGATTCTCCCGCCGACCGTCAATAGAACGCCGGTCTGGAGGTGACGGGGTGACAAGGTGAGGGGGTGAGCTATTTCCCAGCCGGTTCGAAAAAAATTGCGCGGTGTGCGATGTCATCGCATGGTAGGAAGCCCAATAGAAAACGTCGCGTCCCCTCACCCCGTCACCTTGTCACCCTTTCTCCCCGTCACCCCCGGCAGGAAATTCGTCCCCGCGCGTGCAATGAAGGGAGTCATGCCCGACGTATTCATCGGCATGACGACGTGGAACGACGCTGCCTTCGTGGCGCGCACACTGCCGGCACTGCAGCGCACGCTGGACGGTGTGGCGGCGCGTATCGTGGCGTGGGACAACGGGTCGGTGGATGATACCCTCGACGTGCTGCGTAAACTCGGGGTGGAGACGCGCGTGCGGCGCTGCGCGCAGGCGGACGCGCTGGACGGCCTGCTGGCGCTGAGCGACGCCCCATACACGCTGCTCTTGCACAGCGATGTCTTCGTGCTGGCGCCTGGGTGGTTCGCCCTGCTGCGCGATGCCCTGCACGCGACCGGCGCCGCGCTCATCTCCCCGGAGGACATCGGGCTGGGCAACTACCGCCGGCACGCCTTCCGGGCCATGCCGGAAAGCTCCTTCATGTTCTGCGACACGGCGAAGATCCGCGCGTGCCGGCAACTCCGCCCGCTCCCCGCGTTGCTGAAAAACGCGCTGCGCTTCCGCTACCTCAGCGGCCTGCGCGGCATCGGTTTCGACGCGCCGCACATCACCCACGGCCTGCCCGCGCGCCTCGCCACCCACGGCCTCACGTGGGAGATGATGCGCCCGCTCCCCTCGCCGCGCCTGCCGGAACCGTGGAGCACCGACCCGGCCTTCGCCGAGGAATCCCGCTTCACCTATGGCGACGGCAACTTCTACGCCTACCACGGGGTCATCACCCACTACCACAACTGGTACGCCCGCTATGTCAACCCCCAGGCCGACCTCGCCGGCGCCATGGACGACGCCCAACAAGCCTACAGCCGCGCCTACACCACCCGCTTCTTCGCCGACTTCGACGCCGGGACGATACACCTGCCCGAGGTAAAAGAGGAGTAAGCGCAAAGTCGGGGCCGTACATCGGGGAGAGACTCAATACCGTTCAGATAAGCGTTTCGCGCTCCCGCGCGACCCTCATCCCCCCGCCCCTTCTCCCAGCGGGAGAAGGGGGGCGTCCGATCTGCGCATACGCACGGTAATCAGCACGCCTTCTCCCCGCTGGGAGAGGGTTGGGGTGAGGGCCGCGCCGGGCGGCGCGGAACGCTTTAACGAACCGTATTGAGTCTCCTATGAAAATCGCCGCAGGATGCGGTGATTTTCATCCTGGGATGGTGCGGTCGCCACGGAGGGCAAGACCGCATTGCATTGATTGTCCCCGATTTACGGCCCCAAATTACCGAATTGCCCTTGTTCTGTATACCTCACAAGCATACGAAAAAGACATATCATCATATAAAGGATAAGTACCTGGACAAATCCTGTATCGATGTAATCTCAAGTACCAGGCGAAGATATATCGACTATTAGTTCTCCAGTTATCAAACCCACCTTGGCCATTATAAACATAACGCCAGTCGGCCACGTCAGTATTTGTAATTCCTATATAATGAGGCTTAAAGGGTATGAAGAATAAATCACTACACTCAATTATCCCCCACAAAGTTATTCCAGCAATAAATACGACTCCCATTAGAGTCAACAATACGTACTTAAGTAATGCAGGCACCCGAAGATTTTTCTTCATTTTCTCACCCCTCCCACGACTGAATCAATGGTCGCCACCTACCCGGTAACGAGGTAAGGTCAACCCTCGTGCGGATGCCCATCTCCATCCCCATGCCCATGTTCATGCGCCACCACGTGCTGGTGCGGGTGCACGTGCACCACGTCGCCGTGGCGGTGGGCGTGGACATGGATGAGGTTAACGCGCAGCAGCAGGTCGACGTCGTGCAGCACGTCATCCACGGGGGCGTCGGCGACCAGGGTGTGCTCCTCCGAGAGCACCAGCGCGCGGTCGGCCAGGTGCGGCAGCAGCGCCAGGTCGTGCGTGGCGGTGATCAGCGTCACCCCCGAGGCGTGCAACTCGTCGAGCATCTCCAGCAGCAGCGCCTGGCTGCGTGGGTCCAGCCCGGCGGTGGGCTCATCGAGCAGCAGCACCGACGGCGCGGTCATCAGCAAGGCCGCCAGTGCCACACGCTTCTTCTCCCCCGTGCTCAACGTCTGCGGCGCCCGCCCGCGCAGACGGAGGATATGCAATAGCGCCAGCACGTCATCGGTGCGGCGGCGTATCTCCTCGCGCGGCCAGCGCAACTGCAACGGCGCGAAGGCCAGCTCCTCCTCCACCGTGGCGCAGAAGAGCTGGGCGTCGGAATTCTGAAAGAGGAAGCCCACCGACGCGCGGAAGCGCGGCCCGAACGGCGGCGTCTCCACCCGCGCCTCCGTCAGCGCCTCCCCGAAGGCGGTCAGCGTGCCCGCGTCGGGAAAATACAGCCCGTCGAGCAGGTGCAGCAACGTCGATTTCCCGCTCCCGTTGGCCCCCAGCAACGCCACCCGCTCCCCCGCCGCCACGGCAAAGGACACCCCCGCCAAACTCGGCCCATGACCGGGATAAGCAAAGGAGAGCTGGTCGGCGACAAAAATAGCTGGATCAGTCATAGTAAATCGGTCTCTTTGGGAGGGCGAGCGTACCCGCGAGCTACGGTGATAGGCGAGGCGAGAGGCTATGGGGCTCGTAGTAGCGACGCAGCGTAGCAAGGCGCGTACATCACATCTATAGATGTGATGTAACGGCCCTTGCTGCGCAGCGAGCCTACTACGAGCCCGTCAATCATCCCCTTACCGCGTCTTCCCCCACGCCGGACATTTGCCGTCGCCCAGCTTCTTCAGGTCGCTGCCGTCGGGGTTGACGGTGTAGATCACCGACGGCGACTGGGGATTTTTCGCGCCGTCGGCCGTGGTATTCGGCGCGGCGGTGTTCAGGTACGCGGTGAAGGCGAGCAGTTTGCCGTCCGCCGAGCAGGCCGGGGCATCCAGCGTACCGGCGCTGTCCACCGCGGTCATCGGCACCAGACAGCGTTCCGCCGTGCCGTCGAGATTGGCGGTGTAGAGCCCGGCCTTGAGCGAGCCGTCCGCGGGCACGGTGTTGCGGCAGTAGACGATCCCCTTGCCGTCCGCCGTAAACACCGCGCGCGCCATCTCCGGCAACGCCAGCACCTTCGTCAGCGTTTTCCCGTCCGGTGTCACCATGTAGAGTTGCCCGGTCTTCGCGGTCTTATCCCACAGCGTCGCCAGGATCAACTTGCCGTCGGCGCTGAAGCTCGGACCGAGCCACCACTCGTCATCCTTCGCCTTCACGATGGCCGCGGCGCTGTTGCCGTCCGACTTCATCCCCATCAGGTCGCCGCTTTTCCCCGAGTCGCGCGTAAAGACGATCTGCAACCCGTCCGGGCTGAAGATCGGGTCGCGGTCAATCTGTTTGTCGTTGTCGTTCGTCAGCGGATGCGCGTTGGTGCCGTCGGCGTTCGCCGACCACACCCCTTTGCAGACGTAGAGCACCTTGCCGCAATCCCCGCTGAACGTGGGCGACCCGCCGCCTTTTTGCGTAAATTGCACCGGTGCGGTGTCGTTCGGGTGCTGCAGGTAGACCTGCCCGCTCTTCTCAAAGGCGAACATCTGCGTCACGATGGCGGAGGCCGAGGTCGGCTCCGTTTCCGTGGGCAGTTGCGCGGCCGGCGCCGACGTGGGGGCGGCCTCCGGGGCGCGATGGGTCAGGTTGGCGGTGATGAAGCCGAACACGAAGCAGACCACCCCGATGAGCACCGGGGTCAGCCACGGCGGCGGGCCTTCCGGTTCCGGCGGCGCGACGCGCCCGCCTGGCGTGGTGAGGCGCGCGGCGGGGTCTTCCTCCGGCTTCATGGAGCGTTGCGGCGGGGTTATCAGGTTTTTCTTCTTGCCCGGGCTGCCGTTCATCCACTGCTGATCCTGCCCCGCGCAATTCGGGTTGGCGCAGCCGCGGTTGTCCTGCCAGCACCCGGTGTGATGCGCGGCGCCGCACGCCGGGCAATCGACGAGAAGCGCATCCCGTTCCAGCGGCTCTTCGCAGAACGGGCAAATGGTATCGTCTGGCTGTTCTAATCGCACAAAGACCCCCGAATGATAGCACATGACCTATCCCGTGCCCCCTCCGTTGCGGAAGGAGGCAAAGTGTTTCCATACATAAAAGCCGTCTTCCCTTCCCGCGAGGAAGGGGGTCGGGGGGGTAGGTCTCTATACATGACACGCACGCCCGGTGAAGGTTTTCCACCGGGTGTAAAGCATTTGTAAAGTTTTACCCGCTTGCAAGCCATTTAATGCCAGAGCAGCAATGCGGCACCGCAGGCGGTCAAGGCGGCGAGGAAGACCCATTCCGTCACCCCCCAGCGGGCGTCGTCGAGCAGGTACACCTCGCCGGTATAGCCCCGCGCCACCATCGCCAGGTAGACGGATTGCCCCAGCGCCTGCGTGCGGCGCAACAATGCCCCCATGCCGGCGGCCACCCACGCCTGCTCCTGGCGCACCGTGCCCACGGTGATGGCGCGGCTGATCTTGGCCAGATGGATCTCCTCCGCGGCGCGGATAAAGACGGTCAGGTAGCGCTGCATCATGCCGAGGAGCAGCACAAAGAGCCGCGGCAACCCTAGCGCGCGCAACCCGCGAAAGAGGCGAGCGGACGGCGTGGTGGCGGCCAGCAGCAGCGCCAGCGACACGCACACCGCCGTGCGCAGCACGAACCGGGCCGCGACGGCAACCCCGGCGTCGGTAATTGATACCACCCCGGTATCCCCTTGCCCCCACAAAATGCAAATCGCGTGCCCGGGCGTCACCACGTTGAGCAGCGCGGGCAGCATGATCCCCGCGGAGAAGAGCGGCACCGCGAGCCAGGCGCGCGCCAGCCGCCGCAACGGCACGTGCGACGCCACCGCCAGCAGCAGGCAGAGCACATACGCCCCGGCCAGCGCGGGCAAGGCGGTGAGCAGCGTGGCCACCACGATCAGCCCGACCACCCCGAGCACCTTCGCCCGCGCGTCCACCTCCTGCAGCAGCCCGGGTTGCGACGCCAGCGCGTCGTTGGCCAGCAGCTCCGCCAGCAACCCCGCCAGCCCGCTCATGGCCCGCCGCACCGCGTTGCGCCGGGGCTGCACCGGCGGCGGGGCGTCCGGCACCGGCGGCGTACGCTCAATCAGCCACGACGGGAGGGACATCCGGCGCCTCCTTTCGTGCCCAGGGGCGCGCCATGAGCAGCAGCAGCAGCGCCAACCCTACCGCCCCGAGCGCACACGAGGGCAGGTTGCGCAACACGGGGTGATCGGGCAGCGCGTAATCGGGCAGCGGGGCATGCCAACCGTGCGCCTCCGCCGCTTGCAGTCCGGACGGCACATATGCCGCGCCATGCTGCCGCACCTCGGCGGCGCTCCACTCCCCCCACGCCGGCCCGGCGTGGAAGTGCGCGGGGAGGATCACCCCCAGCGGCGCCAGCAGCACCAGCAAGCCGAGACCGACGGTTAGCCGAGGGAACAACCCGACGGGCGGGCGCGCCGGCGCCGCGGCGGCGAGCATCTCCGGCGCGGTGCGCTGGAAGTAGGCCACCACCAGCCCGGTGACGGCGGCTTCCACAAAGCCGAAGACCAGCAGATGCCCCAGCGCCATGGCGGGCACGGTGAGTGACAGCCCGAAGGGGCAGTAGAGCGCCTGCCCGTCGGCATTATGCGCGAGGCGCGGCTGCAGGCCGAGTTCCACCCCCGCGGCCACCGCGGCGGCGACGAGCCCAAGGTAGCCGCCCACCGCGCCGCCCACCCAGTGCCGTGGCGACGCCACCGGGGCGCGCCCGGCGATGAGGCGATACGCCCCCCACCCCACGAAGGCGCACACCACCGCCATATTGAGGCAGTTCGCGCCGATGGCGAGGATGCCACCGTCGCCGAAGAGGAACGCCTGCACAATGATCGCCAGTGACACCACCACCGTGGCCGCCCACGGGCCGAAGAGGATCGCCACCAGCACCGTGCCCACCGCATGTCCGCTGGTGCCGCCGGGGATGGGCACGTTGAAGAGCATGATGACAAAGCTGAACGCGGCACCGAGCGCCAACAGCGGTACCTGCCGCAGGCGCAGCGTGCGCTTCAAGCGTGCCAGCCCGACGGCCCAGACACCCGCCATCGCCGCGAAGGCGGGCAGGTACGTTTGCGGCCCGAGATACCCGTCGGGGATGTGCACGCTACGCCCGCCCTTTCCGGAAGGTGCCGGTATAGATCAATTGCACCGTGAAGCGCGTATCGTTCCCGCCGGCCGACGGCAACTCCAGCGCCGGCAGCACCGCGAAGGTGGGCGTGCAGGTGATATTCACCCCGACGGAGCCGTAACTGTCTGCCCCCTCGGTAAGATCCGCCATGACGAGCACGCGGTCGTTGAGCGGGGCGTCGAAGCCGACGAAGGGGTGGTAGTCGCGGCCGTCGCCCATCATACCCGCATGCACCCGCCACGGGCCGAAGTCGTGCGTCCCGACGAGGTAGGGATTGGCCTCGAAATGCGGCTCCAGGTTGCACACGCCGATGGCCAACGACGTGTTCCCGTCCGGCGCGTGCCAAAAGCGGTACTTCGCGTTCAGTAGCGCGCGCTGGTCCGCCCGCGGGCTCAAGTTGAAATCGATCCCCGCCTCGACGTTGTCCACCACCCCATACTCCGTATTCAAAATGTAGGTATCCACGTTCGGAACCGTCAGGGAGCTGTCCGCTTCAGCGTTGAGGGCATACCCACCGCGAGTCACAGTGTCGGTGGTGGGGATGAGCACCAGGCCGCTGAAACACGCGCGCACGGGGAGCAGCGCCAGGCAACAAAGCAACAGCAACGTGGAGCGCAACATCGGGGGTCCTTTCGTCAGGCCATCACGAGCCCGGTCGTCGTGCAGGTAAGCGCGCCGTGCTTCACCCCGCGCGTGCTGATGAGGGTATCCGCCACCGCGCGCACCTCGCGGCTGGGACCGCGCACGATGATCACCTCCAGGCAGAAGTGCGCGTCGAGGTGCACGTGAGTGCTGCAGATTATGGCGTCGTGGCGTTGGTGCTGCAGTTCGGTGAGTACGTGGGTCAGCTCGTGCTCGTGGTGGCCGTAGACGATCGTCACCGTGCCCACCACTTCGGCGTCGGGATCCGCCCACGCCTCGCGCACCAGCCCCTCACGCACCAGGTCGCGGATCGCCTCCGAGCGCGACGCGTATCCGCGCGCGGCAATCGACGCGTCGAACCGCGCCAGCAACGCCGACTCCATCGACACTCCGAACCGCTCTAACTCCGCCATAGCGCCTCCACGTGCCACCTTTCCAGGAATCGTAACACGTGACCAGCGGAGCGTCAAGGGACGGAGGAAGGGTCAGGCGCTCGGAGTCACGAGCGTCGAGAGGACGAGAATCGGTATCGCGAACCGACCGACCTTGGCAGCCAGCCGCGCATCTTCCGTAAGAAATGGCAAGCGCAACGTTTCCGCCAATGCCAGGTAGCAGGCGTCATATACCGCGATGCCATGTGCGAGCGACAGCTCAAGCGCGCGAGGAAGGAGCAACTGTGTTAAGGTGAAAAGAATCGGTAATTTCAACAAGTCCTGAAGGTCGAAAACCGCCTGGTGACGATTGTATTTATTAAACTGCACCGCTTTCCAGAGGATGTTAGTACATTCGGTCGGCAATAAGTCAGGAGCATATATCTGAATGTCCGGTCTTTCAAAATATGCCAGAACAACTCCTGAATGTAGCTCCGGGAGAAAAAGTTTGATTGTCACGCTGGCATCGATCACGCACTCTCGCGGTAGGGGGGTCATCGCGCCCGATCCTCGCGCAGCATGGTCAGACTATCGGACGCTATCGGCGCTTTGTTCTTCATACGAGCGGTAAGACTTTCTATTGCTTCCCTATGCCGTGCTTCTCGCTCATCCCGTTCCAGTTGTTCGAGCAGCATATGGACGGTTTCCGCCGGCACGGACCGATGGTCGCGTTGTGCCCGCGTCTTCAACTTCTCCAGCAGATCCTGGGGAATATCGCGTAATAATAGATTCGCCATGGCGCAACACCTCGACTTCAGTATACCCGTCACCGGCTGCGATGTCTACATTTTGTCGACAACATGTAGACATCGCAGCTAACTAGAAGGCAATACAGCGAAAGTGAAATCCGTTATAATGATTTTATCAGGTAGGATGAAGGACGACGAACTAACATGCCATCAGCAGTCACCCTCCTCTCCGGAGGTTTGGATAGTGCCACCGCGGCGGCCATGGCGCGGGCGGCGGGGTTTGAGTTGTACGCGCTGACCATCGCGTATGGGCAGCGGCACGTGCGCGAGGTGCGCGCGGCACGCGACGTGGCGGCGGCGCTGGGCGTGCGCGAGCATAAGTGCGTGGACATTGCCCTGCGCGAGATCGGCGGCAGCGCCCTCACGGCGGACATCGCCGTGCCGCTGGGACGCTCCGACGCGGAGATGGCGCACGGCATCCCCGTCACCTACGTGCCCGCGCGCAACACCATCTTTCTGGCCGTGGCGCTGGGCTATGCCGAGGTGGTGGGCGCCGACACGCTGGTGCTCGGGGTGAACCAGGTGGATTACAGCGGCTACCCCGACTGCCGGCGTGAATTCCTCGACGCCTTCGAAAGCCTCGCCAACCTGGCGACGAAGGCCGGAGTCGAGGGCAGCAGCCGCTTCAAGGTGTGGGCGCCGCTGGTGACGATGAGCAAGGCGGAGATCATCCGCACCGGCCTCGAGCTGGGCGTCGACTACGGCCTCACCTGGAGCTGCTACACCGGCGGCGAGGTTGCCTGCGGCCAGTGCGACAGTTGCCGTATCCGGCTGGCAGGCTTCCGCGAGGTCGGCGTGCCCGATCCCATCGCCTACGCGCCGTAAAAAAATTGCCGGGGCGGGCAGGCACTTGCCTCGGCGCGCGGAATTACACGCGTGTATGACGCCACGCGCACGCCTGCAGACGATCCTTCACCGCCAGCCGGTCTCCCCGGTGGCGTGGACGGCGCTGGTCGACAACCATACCCTCGACGCGCTGCCCGGCGCGCTGGCAGGGATGCCCATCCTCGACTTCTACCGCTACCTCGGCTGCGACGTGCTCGATCTGAACGCGTGGATGCTCCCCTGGGGCTTTTCCGGCGTCCGTCTGGTGATGCCCGGCGTGGAGACGACCGCCTACACCGACGCCGACGGCCACCGGGTTGAAGAAACGCGCGATGCCCACGGCACCCTGCGCGGGCGCACCGGCGCCGGGTGGCACCCGGTGGAATACCCGGTGAAGAGCGCCGCCGACCTGCGCCTCTTCCTGCGCCGCTGGGAAGCGAGTTACTACGAGCCCGTCGACGACGCGGACGCGTATGCCAGGGATGACGCCCTCATCGGCGATGCCGGGGTGAGCGTGCTCTTCCCCGGGCCGACCGCCATCCCGTATCTGCTCGAATCCGCCGTCGGCATGGAGAACTTCTACTACCTGCTCGACGATTACCCCGACCTGATGGAGGCGCTCATCCACACCATCCAGGCATGCGACCGGCAGCGCTTCGCCCTGCTGGCCGCGCACCCCTGCCCCACGGCGATCCTCTGCGAGAACACTAGCACGCGCTACATCAGCCCGGGCATCTACGCGCGCTACAACCTACCCGCGCAGCGCGATTTCGTCGACGCGATGCACGCCGCGGGAAAAACCGCCTTACTGCACATGTGCGGCCACGTGCGCGACCTGCTGCCGCTGATCAAAGAGACCGGCACCGATGGCATCCACGCCCTCACCCCGCCACCGCTGGGCGATTGCCCGTGGGAAGAGGCACTGGACGTGCTGGGCGACGACCTGATTATCTTCGGCCTGCTGACGCCGGACATCTTCCACGCGCTGCCCCCCGCCGAGGTCGGCCCCGCCCTTGACCGCCTCATCACCCCGCGCGTGGCCGCGTCGCCTTTCGTGCTCACCCTCTTCGCCGACGGCATCCCCGTGCCGCTGGAACGCTTTTTGCTTATCAAGGACTGGTGGGAGACCCGCTATGCGTTATAAACCCGATTGGCCCGCGGCGGCGGAGCGCTTGACGGCCCTCTGGGCGGGGCGGCACCTGGGGCGGCCGTGTATCGCCGTCACGGCGCGGCGCGACGGCGGGGTGCCGTGGCCGGCACCGCCGGCGACGCCGGAAGCGCGCTGGTTGGACCCAGCGTATATCCTCCCCGAGTTGCGCGCCGCGCTAGGCAACACCTACTGGGCCGGGGAATCCATCCCGTCGCACCTGCTCATGGCCGGGTGGGTACTGAGCGGCGGCGCCGTGCCGCAGTTTGCCGAGAATACGATCTGGCACACGCCGCGGACATTCGACTACGACGCGCCGCCCCCGTTCGCCTATGACCCGGACGATCCGTGGGTGCGCCGTTTCCGCTCGCTCTACACGGCCATCGCGGAGGAGGCGGGCGCGGACGGCTTTCACGTCGGCCAGCCCCTCGGCCTACCCGGCAGCGACCTGCTCGCCGCCAACCTGGGCACCGAGGAGATGCTCTTCGCCTGCGCGGCGTATCCCGCGTGGGCGGCGCAGGCGATTTTGCAGCTTCAACGCGCGCAGGTGGCGGCCTTCCGTGACTGCGCCACCATCCCGCAAGCGTTGGGCAACACGCACTGGTACGGCTGCGCCGGCTGGATGCCCTTCTGGGCGCCGGAGGTGACGCTCTGCACGCAGTCCGACGTCTCCTGCATGCTCTCCCCGGCGATGTACGAAACCTTCGTGCTGCCGGAGCTGACGCTGCTGGCGAACGAACTCGGCTGGCTGTGGTATCACCTGGACGGCGCCGACGCGCGCCAGCACCTGCCGCGGTTGCTGTCGCTACCCTTCCTGCGCGTGCTGCAATACACCCCGGCGCCGTGCGAGCCGCCCAACGGCCCGGCGCACCTGGACTTCTACCGCGCGGTGCAGGCGGCGGGGAAGATCGTGCATATCCAGGTGCCCATCGCCCACGTGGAGCCGCTGGTGCGCGCCCTCGACCCCGGGTTGCTCTACCTCGACACCTACGCCGACACCCCCGCCGACGCCGACGCGCTGCTGTACGACGCCGCACGCTGGACGAAAGGATAACCCCCATGACCGCGACGATTCGCCTTGCCGATCCCACCCACCTGGCCCCCGCCACGCTGCTGGGGCAGAATATCGAAACGACCCTCGACACCGTGCCCGGCCTCATCACCGAGCGGCTGACAAACGGCCATTTCCGCGGCCCCGTCGATCCGCGCACCGGCATCGCCGACACCTGGGCGCCCGCGTGGGGTTTCAACGGTCCCGCCCGGCGCTACGCGGTGGTCGAGGGGATGTACCTGTCCGGCGCGCAGTCGCAGCTCATCGGGGCGGGAGAAGGCCGCGGGGCGGGCATCTGCCAGATCGGGCGCAAAATTCGCGCCGGGGAGACGCTGCAGGTGGAAATATGGGCGCGCACGCAACACAAACCCCTGCCGTTGGTGGTGAGCCTGCGCCCGTGGAAGGCCGGCGCGCCCGTCTATGCGGAAGCCACGGTGACGGTGGACAAGGTCTACTGGGCGCAATACACTGTCACGCTTACCGTGCCCGCGGATGACGACGAAGCCGTCTTCGGCGTCTTCCTCCCCGAAGACGGACAGGTGTTCCTCGATTCCGTGTCGCTGCGTCCGGCGGAGTTGCCGCGCGTGCGGCCCGACCTGCTGGAGCACTTCGCCGCGCTACGGCTCCCCGTGCTGCGCTTCCCCGGCGGGTGCGTGAGCACGGCGTATCACTGGCAGCGCGGCACCGGCCCCGCCCACCTGCGCGCGCCGGAACTCGACCCCGTCTTCAAATGGGACGTGGACTACGCCTTCGGCACCGACGAATATCTGGAACTCTGCCTGGCACAGGGGATCACCCCGCAGATTTCGGTGAATATCACCTCCGCGACACCCGACGATGCCGCGGCGTGGGCCGCCTACGTGGCGGATTGGTTCCGCGCGCGGGGGGTGGAGCCCCCGCCGGCGTACTGGCAGATCGGCAACGAGCACTACGGCGCATGGGAACACGGCCACATGACGGGCGAGATGTATGCGGCACTGCTGCGTGCCTTCGTGCCGCCCATCAAGGCCGCGTATCCCGGCGCGCGCATCGTGGCGCTGGGCGTCGAGCAGGCGGAAGGCGACCGCGCGGGGGAGTCGCAGTCCTGGCGCTCCCCGGTGCTCGCCGGCGCCGGGGAGCTGATCGACGTGCTGTGCATCCAGTTCTACTGCGGCGCCCCTCCGGTGTCGCGACCCGACATCGCCGCCATCATCACCCAGGCAAAGGGGCTGGCCGACACACTGGCGGCCACCGCGCGCGACGCGCGGGCGTGCCGTCCCGCTATGCGCGCGGGCATCACCGAGTGGAACCTGTGGCGTACTGCCGGGCATCACGACGGCAAGGGGTTTTTGGAAATCTACGACGTGACGCATGGCCTCTTCGTGGCAAGCGTGCTGCACCACTTCACGCGTATCCCCGACCTGGAGCTGGCGAACTTCTACCACCTGCTCAACCCGATGGGGGTCTTCCTGTGCCATGGGCCGGAGGTGGTGGCGACGCCCACCGCGGAGGTATTCCGCCTCTACCGTCCGGCCTTCCCGGGCCGCGTGCGCCCGGTGACGGTGGACGGCCCGCTCCTCGCACCGGACGTGCCCGCTCTCGACGCCACCTGCCTGGCGACCGACGACGCAACGTACCTGTTCCTCGTCAACCGCAGCCTCGATGACCCGCTCACCGTCACGCTGCCCGTCCCCGCGTCCGGTGTCACCCTTGCCGGCCGCGCGCCCGATGCCGGGTGGGACACGCACCCCGTGTCCGGCGAGACGCTCACGTTGCCGCCGATGTCGATCACGCGCGTGGCGTGGTAGCCAACACGGCACGCCGTCGGCGAATATCCACACACGCACCCCCGACGAGGTGGGAAAACTGATACCGGGCGGCCTGAGGCAGCCCGGGAGGCGGCGATGGCACAGGATTTTCTCTGGCAGGGCGGTGATCGGGTGATGTTCCTCGGCGACGCGCCGACCGACGATCCGCTGGGCTATGTACGGCTGATACCGGACATGGTGGCGGCGCGCTACCCGGAGCGGCGCATCAGCTTTTTGCCGCGCGGCGTGGGGGGCAACCGCGTGGGTGACGTGCTGGAGCGGCTGGAGCACGACGTGCTGGCCGGGCCGCAACTGCCCACCTGGGTGCTGGTCAGCGTGGGCGTCAACGACGTGGTGCACGGCGCCGCGGGCACCCCGCTGGGGCGCTTCGTCGACCTGTATTCGTCGCTGCTGCAGCGCCTGCGCGCGGATACCGGCGCCACCCTGGTGGTGCTGACCACGCCCCCGATCGGCGAGGAGTTGGACAACCCGCAGAACCAGGCGCTGGCCGGGTATAACGACGCCATCACCGGCCTCGGTTTCCAGTTCGGCGCGCAAACGATCAACGTCAACCAGGTTTTTCAGGAGACGATGCACCGGGCGCAGGCGGTCGATCCGAATTTGCACTTCACCATCGACAACGTGCGCCTCACCACCGTCGGCAACTACCTCATGGCCATTACCATCCTCGGCGCCCACTACTTCGCGCTGCCGATGGCCAAGCCTGGCGGTGGGTTGGCGAAGGCGGCGTAGCCGCCGGGGGGCAGCAAAGCGGTGCGAAAAAACCGCCTTCTTTCCGCCTCCCGGCCCTTAGTTGCGTTGACAGGGCGCGCTCACTATGCTACACTGCTTCCATCGTGGCAGCCAGACGCGGTCACGTATGTTTGAATTTGTCTGCGGAGGAGTCTACACATTAACAAACAGCTTCGGGTCAACGAACGCATTCGCGTTCGCGAGGTTCGCCTCATCGATGAAGAGGGGCACCAGGCGGGGGTCGTACTCACGCGAGATGCCCTGCAACGCGCCAAGGACATGGGACTCGATCTGATCGAAGTCTCGCCGACGGCGGCGCCGCCCGTCTGTCGCATTATGGACTATGGCAAGTTCAAGTATGAACAGGCCAAACGCGAGAAGGATGCCCATCGGAAGTCGAAGCAGGCCGAGCTTGCGCTCATTCGCGTGCGTCCGAACATCGACGAGCATGACCTCGGCGTGAAGCTGCGCAACGCGCGCAAATTCCTCGAAGACGGCGACAAAGTGCGCGTCTTCGTCGTCTTCCGCAGCCGCGAATTCACCCACCCTGAATTCGGCCACAAACTGCTGCGCGCGTTTACCGAAGGCCTGACCGACGTCGCCAACATCGAGAAGTCGCCCGGCATGGAAGGGCGCCAGATGACGCTGGTGCTCTCGCCCAAGCCGAAGGCGGTGCTCAAACCGACGAAAGCCGAAACGTCGGACAAGCCGGCACGGCCCGAGTCGTTGGACAAGCCGGCTAGACCCAAACCGGTCAAGCCCGAACCGGTCAAGTCCGAACCGGTGGAGACGCCCGTCAACCCGGCGGAGACACCCGTCAACGTCGAACCGGCGGAAAACGCGCCGGACTAACCCCGGTTATCCAGTAAGGCTTCGCTTGCGGGCCGCGTCAGCGGCCCGCACGAGTGTCTGCCCAAGCACGGGCTACGGCCCGGAAAGGAGAGCGTGACTACCGTGCCTAAAATGCGCACCCGCAAGTCAGCCGCCAAACGGCTGCAGTTCACCGGAACCGGCAAAATTCGTTTCCGTTCGAACTACAACAGCCACCTGCTGACCCGCAAGAGCCCCAAACGCAAACGCCGGCTGCAGGAGCCGAAATTGCTGTTCAGCGGTTTCGTCTCGGTCGCCAAGGCGATGGTTCCGTACCACAACTAATGGAACCTGAAGAGCCCGGATCGCCGGGCCTCCGTTACCCCGGCCTGCGCCGGAGGGACACGGGAAAGGAGTTACGCAATGCCTCGCGTTAAACGTGGGACAATGACCCACAAGCGCCACAAGCGCATATTAAAGGATGCCGCCGGCTATTGGGGCGGGCGACGCCGATTGTTCAAGACCGCGAAGGAAGCCGTCATCAAGGCGATGGACGATGCATTCCGCGGTCGCAAGCAGAAAAAGCGCGATTTTCGCCGCCTCTGGATCGTGCGTATCAACGCCGGGTGCCGCCTGAATGCGATGACCTACAACCGGTTCATCGACGGCCTCAACAAGGCGAACATCGATATCAATCGCAAGGTGCTGGCCGACCTCGCCATCGCGGAGCCCGCCGCCTTTGCCGAGTTGGTCGCCAAGTCCAAAGCCGCCCTCGCCTGACGCACGTCAAGCACGCCCTTTCCGCGCCCGCCGGTCTCCGGCGGGCGCGGCGCGTTTGGTGGGCAGGTGTAGCAGGAGTGCCCGGCACGCAAGGCGAATGAGAGAGAACAAAACCGTTTGCACCGATGCACCCCGGCTAAGGAGGTCTTCATGTCCCGTTTGCGTCTACTCACCCTCGCGTGTCTGCTGTGTGCCGCCGCGCTGGCGTACGCCGCCGATGACGCGCCGTTGGTGAACACCGACAACCTGGCGCAGCTCAAGTGCGCCAAGCCCGACACGACCTACGTCTTCACCGGCTCCAACGCCCCCGGGCAGCTCTTTCTGCCCAACGAGCCGGTCGACCTCACCTTTACCTTCACCAAGGGCGCCGACGCGAGCACAGTGAAGGATTTCCGCTTCGAGCTGCAGGAGATCACCACGCGCGACCCGGAGGCCGTGTCGAAAAGCGGCTTCTCCGACACCGCGGGCTACGCGCCGCTCATCGGTCTGGAAGGTAAACCGCTCTCCGTGCCGCTCACCGTCACCTTCGACGACAAGGCGACGACGCGCGTTGCGGTACCCGGCTTCCCGCTGCCGCAGCGCTTCGGCACCTACGCGCTGCTCCTCGTACGCGGCGACAAACGGCAGTTCCTCACCACGCTGGCACGCGTGCCCGCCCCGCGCCCCTACGGCACCATCGAGAACACGCCGGTCTTCGGCGAGGGGCAGTTCCTGAACGGCGACATCCGCCTGCGGACGAAGATGTATGCCCGCATGGGTGTGCGCGGCTGGCGCAGCGAGCTGAGCTGGAACGAAAACCCCGACTACACTATCAACTGGACGCAATACGACCCCCTCTTCAACGCCGCAGCGGAGAACGGGCAGAAGATCATGGTCACGCTGGGCGGACACCCACAGTGGACGCGCCCCTTCAGCGAGCCGACCCCCGCCTCCGGGTGGACGCCTAACAGCGGCGGCTACTGGGGCAGCGGCGACTGGCTGTGCGACCCGAAATGGTACAACCGCTACGAGCACTGGATCACCACCTTCTGCTACCGTTACTGGCAAGGCGGCAACGGCGCGCTGTGGGGGCTGGAAAACTACAACGAGCCGTGGGAAGGCGGCGGTATCAGCGGCTGGGCGCGCGACTGCCTGCAGTACCGCGAAATCCAGAAGCATATCGCCGGCGCCGCGCGCACCGTCGACCCACGCATCCGGCTGTTGGCGGCGTCGTCGATCATGAACACGGAAGATAAGTTCTACTCCGACGGCACCAACACGATGGACAAGTACATCGACATCTTCACCGACCACTACGTGCCGCCGGCGATGTGCTACGGCCCGATGGTCGCCAAGGCGCACGGGAAAGTCTCCATGGAGACCGAGACGTGGTTCGTCAACAGCGAGTACCTGCTGCCGCAGGGCGTGGCGCAGTTCATGGCCTCCGGGCAGCAGCGCATCGCGCCGTGGCACCCGCGCGTGCTCTTCGACAACATCCCGGGCGGCACCGACAACACGCTGATGCCCGCGCCGGTGGTGGCCGCCACCGCGGCGTTCAACTACTTCGTCACCGGCAAGACCTTCGACAAGATCGTCTTCCACACCCACCTGCCGTGGGTCTTCCAGTTCGGCAAGGACGACGACAAAGACGCCCTGCTCGTGGTCTTCGGCCAGTTGATGACCATCGGCGGCAGCAGCCCGAAGGAACGGCTGTGGGCGCAGGTGGACGGCAGCGCCGGCGGCACCATGACCATCGACAACCACGACGGCCTGCTGCAGTTCTTCGACCTGGCCGGCAACCCGACCTACGTGGGGCAGAAGTCGGTGACGCTGCCGATGTCCATCTTCCCGACGTACATCAAGTGTAAGGCGGGGCCGGTGGAAGCCGCCAAGCGCCTGGCGGAGATCCGCATCGCCGGCAAGCGCCCGGTGGAAATCATCCCGCGTGACTTCACGCAACGCCTCGCCCCCGGCGCGGTGCTCAACGTGGACGTGCACAACTGCCTGCCCTCGCCGCTGCTGGGCGACCTGACAGTGACCCCGTCGCCGGAGCTGACGCTGAAGGCGACGAAGCAGGAAGTGCAGTTGCAGGCGGGTGAAACGAAGCGCGTGGCCTTCGAAGTGACCGCGGCGACGCCCAACGACGCCAACGCCTACGCGTGCAAGTTTGCCTTCACCAGCAACGCCGGCGCGGCGGACTACAACGAAGCGATGCACGTGGCGATCGTGGCGAAGGGCACCAAAACGATCGACGGCGACCTGTCCGATTGGAAGGACGTGCCCGGCGTGGTGCTCATCGCCGGCGCGGAGAAGATGGACCCCACCGAACTGATGCGCCGCCCGTGGCTGGCCCAGGCGGCGAAGCAGCCGGACGGCACCTTCGGCGAGTTGAAGCTGGCATGGGACGACAATTACCTCTACATCGCCGGCCGCGTCAACGATCCCACCCAGGACAAGCTGCCACGCATGGAAGGCCGCGACGAGAACCAGTTCTTCCACACCAAGGCGGATGACGACGTGGAGCCGTACAAGTCCTTCATCGAGAAGTACCGCGTCGCCACCAAGGATGCCACGCGCAGCTTCGGCGAAGTGCCCTATGTCTACCGCAAGTCGCCGGAGTATCAGATCCCCTTCCGCCGCGACCGGCTGCAGATCGGGCTGGATGTCACCGACGACTGGCACGACCTGACCCCCGACACGGACAAGGTACCCTATGGCTTCCACACCGTGCCGGACACCGACTACGAGTACAGCATGTACCTGTGCGACGACGGCAAGGGCGAGCTGTGGCGCCACCTGGCGCCCGGCGTGGCGCGCCTGCACGACTTCCCCCGCCAGCTCCGCGGCGCGAAGACCACCGGCCCGGTGCCGGGCGCCAAAATCGTCGTCCTGCGCCAGGGGAACCTGTACATCTACGAGGCGGCGATCCCGAAGAGCGAGCTATCCACGCTGGTGCTGAAACCCGGCACCACCGTCGGCATCATGTGGAAGATCGGCAACAGCCAGGGCCCGAGCGCCGAGTGGGGTTGGGACAAGGCCGCATGTAAAGTCAACGGCCTCAGCCTGCACCCCTACTGGGAACGCACCCCCGACTGCGGCGTGAAATGGACGTTGACCGAGTAGGGTTATTGCGGATTGCGGATTTTGACAGTGATCGAAACCGGAATAGGACGGCCTGTGCGTGAAGGGATTTCTCGCACAGGCCGTCTTTGTTTTTCACTCACGGAAGCTTTATCCAGTCATTCCTATCCCTCGAAAAACTGCGGCAGATACGCGCGGTGGGCGGTGAGGAGCTCGTTCAACAGCGCGGGGATGACGGCGGGTCTGTGGGCGAACAGGGGGTGGGCGCGCAAGGCTTTGCGCGCGAGGACGCGGTCGCCGGTGACGGCGGCGGCCACGGTGTAGAGTTCGTACGCCTTCACGCGGCTCATCAGCTCCTCCACGGCGGCAGGCAGGGGTTGCCCCGCCAGGTAGGAAACACCGCGGCGCAGCATGACCGCCGGGAGCGGGGTGATCGTGCCTTCCACCACGCGTGCGGGCACTTCCACCACCACCGAGGGGGGTAAGAAGGGCACCGCGTCGCCGTTGGGCACGTTGAGCACGTGCTCGCCGCCGGTGGCGCTCCACAGGTCGCGGATGAGCCGCACCGCGGCGGTGGAATACCAGGCCCCGCCGCGCTCCTGCAGTTCGGCCGGCTTCTCGCGCAATGCCGGATCGGCGTAGCGTGCCAGCAGTTGCGCCTCCACCTCCTGCACCCGTTCGCCGCGCGTCTGCGGTGCCGCCTGCTGCTCGCGCAGCATCTTCGTCGCATCGTAGTAATAGCGCAGATAGCCGGAAGGGATCAGCCCCAGCCGTTGCAGCAGCGCGGGGGAAAAGGCGTAGCCGGGCAGGTCGCGCAGCACGGGATCGGCGATCATGCGCGCCAGCAGCTCCGGCGTGCGATCCGTGCCGTCCACCAGCACGCGCGCCCAGGAAAGGTGGTTCAGGCCCACGTAGGCCAGCGCGACGCGCGTCTCGTCCACCCCCAGCGCCGCCGCCGCGCGCATCTTCAGCGTGAGCGGATAGTTGCACAGCCCCACGGCGCGCCCGCGCCCGTGCAGGCGCAGCGCCTCGGCGATCAGCCCGGAGGGGTTGGTGAAGTTGACCAGCCACGCCTCGGGGCAGCGCGCGGCCATCTCGCGGTCAATCTCCAGGATCACGGGAATGGTGCGCAGCGCCTTGGCGAAGCCGCCCGCGCCGGTGGTTTCCTGCCCGATGCTGCCGTGCGCCAGTGGGATGCGCTCGTCCAGCACGCGCGCCGCCAGCCCGCCCACGCGCAATTGCGTCACCACCACGTCGGCGCCGTCCAGCGCCGGCGCGCGGTCGGCGTGCAACGTCACGCGGGTATCCGTCCCCGCCGCCATGCGTTGCGCCAGTCCGCCCACGATGCCCAACTTGCGCGCGTCGATATCCACCAGCGCGATCTCGCGCACGGCCACCGCCCCGGCGAGCAGCCCCTCCACCAACTCCGGTGTATAGGTGCTCCCGCCACCGATGACGGCGATTTTCAACGGATCCATGGCCCCTCCGATCGACAATGCGCCAGGTGCATCGTACACCTTGCCTTTATACGAGCCGGACTCTTAGCCCTGTTCCAAACAGTGACCAACTATCCAACGGTGTGCTCCCGAAGGCCGCCTAAAACACCGTGCCCGGATTCGTGCCCAGGCCGTTGCCGCCCTTGCCGAAGCCGAAGGAGGGCAGCGGGGTGTTGAGCGCCTTCAGGCGGAAATAGATGTAGCCGGACTGGTTTGACTCGCTGTACTGCAGCGACACGTCCCAGCAGTGCAGATCGCGCGTGACCAGGAACTCGTCATACAGGAATTTACGGTTGATGCCGTCGTAGCCGCCCAGCCACGCCAGCCGCCACTGCGGGGTGACCTGCCACTCCAGGTTGGTGTTTGCCTGCCGCAGCTCCTTCTGCTCGATGGCGTACCAGGTGCCCAGGTTGAAGCGCAGGCGCGGCGGGAAGAGCCAGGTATACTGGCTTTGCAGGTCGCGCCACTGGTTGAGTTCCAGGTCGAAGCCCACCTGTTGCTGCGAGTAAAAGCGCGGTGAGAGCCAGAAATCGCCGCGGAAGCTCAAGTCCTGCCAGCGCTTGTTCTCGATGTCGCGCCCCGTGGTCAGGTAGGCGTTGGCACTGCGCTGGGTGGCGGTGTTGGAATATTGCAGGTTCAGACTTTCGTTCACCGTTTCGGCGGGATACGCGGCATCGAAGCGGAAGGGGGTGAAGCCGTTGAGGGTCTGCTTGGCATAGGTGAGCGTGTTGGAGAAAATGCCAAAGCGCAGCAGCGCGCTGAGGTTGCCGCCCGCGGTGTAGAGCGCGGTGGAATCCTTGTCGCCGTAGAGCGTCTGGCGGAAGTTCGTAGAGCCGGACAACGAGAAGTGATCGGTGATATTCAGCGTGGGCGACGAGGTCCAACTGGCCTGATAGCGGTTGAGGGTGAGGCGCGTCACCGAGCCGTCCGTCGCATTTTGTTGCTCGTCGAAGATGCCCCACCCGGCGCGTACCTGCGAGGGTAGGAAGCGGAAGAGCCCCTGGTTGAAGTTCGACTGCAGGAAGACCTCCGGCAAGCGCTGGGTACCGGGGAAGACGTTGGGCTGCGTCAGTGACAACCCGCTGATGGCGGAGTGCTTGTCCGCCTCGATGTGCAGCTCGGTGTTCTGCCACGGATAGATGTACTTCACGTGGTTCCACAGCTCTTCGTCGTCGGAGGACGCGCTGCCGGTGTTGCGGTAGTTGGTGTAGACCCCGCCATAGTCGATATTGCCAAATTTGGACTGCCCGGTGAAGGTCAGGTTGGCGCTGGAGTTGTCGGTACTGAAATCGCCTTCGGTCAGGTTGCGCGTGAAGTTGAAGTTCGCATTCGAGTGCTCGGTTCGCCGCGCCAGGATGGTGGTGATGTCGGTGAGCGTCGTCTCCTGCGTGGTGAGCTGGCTGTTTTTGCGGATGTCCGCGGTGATCTGGGAGGTCAGGCTGTCGGGCAGATTCTGCGCATGGTCGACGCGCACCACGTATTCGTTCAGCTCGCGCCGTCCGTACAGAAACACGTTGCCGTGGCCCAGGTAATCCGTATCGGCCGGCACCAGATTGTAGAAATGGCTGATGCCGATGCCGGTGCCTAGCTTTTGGGTGAGATCGGTGCGGATGCCGCCCGTGTTGTTGCGGTCGATCACGTACGGAAAAAGGAAGCGCGCGTAGTAGCCTTCCACGTCGTTTTGCCCGAATTCAGGGGTGAAGGGCGTGCGGTTTTCGCGCAGGGAGAGGAAGATCCACGGCCAGTAGAAGATGCGCTGCCCGAGCACGTAGACGTTGTTCTGATATGCGATGAGCTTGTCGCCGGGATAGATATCCACCCGCTTGGCCATCACGTAGTAATGCGGGTTGGGCAGGTCGCAGGTGGTGACGCGCGAGTAACCGGCGCGCAGCAGGTTGGTGGTGCCGGTGACGTTCTGCCCGTTGACGAAAATCGGCCCGATGAACTGCTCACCCAGGTAGCCGGGGGGAAGCTCGGTGGCCCAATCGAGAAAGCGCCACTGCCGCGTGCGCGCGTTGTATTCCAGCACGTTGCCCCAGTAGGTGACCTTCTTCGCCGTCTCGCGCACCGACACGTTGCCACGCGCGGTGAGCACGTTGCTGTGGCCGTCGTAGGTGACTTCGGCGGCGTGGATCGACACTTCGCTCGTTTCCACCGTCACGTCGCCGAAGAACTGGTACACCTGCGCCTCGGGGGAAAGCACCTGGCGCTGGGAGGAGATGCGGATGCGCCCGCGCGGCAACGGCGCCGCGGGCGGCGGCGTTTGCGGGGGTTGCACGACGGGCGGATTCAGCTCGCTCTCCGTCGGCGGGATGGGTGTCGGCCCCGGCTGTACGGGCGACGGCGGCGTCGGCGGCAGCCCCTGCCCCCAACACGGCAGCAGCAGCCCGCCTAACACACCGCACAGGAGCAGTCTCCATAACCCGGCACGCATATGCTTCCCATAGTAAAGCAAAGGCCGGGAAAGAGCAAGGAGGGCGCTACCTCAGCAGCTGCGCCACGTCGCGCGGGCCGGCGCAGAAGTGCGCGGGGTGGCCGAGGTCGGCGGGGGTCAGGTCGTCGAGGAAGCAACCGTCGGCGTTGAGGACGACGGCGGGGAGGAGGAGCAGGTCGAGCGCGCGCCCGGCGAGGGCGGCACGGATGTCGCGCCCGGTGAGCAGTCCCGCCACGGAGACGCCGCCGCCGTAGAAGGCGTTGGACACGGCGAGCACGTCGGCGGTGTGCCCGGCGCGGCGCAGGCGGGCGGCGAGGCGCTCGAGCAACGGCGCCGCCAGCGTTCCGGTGACCAGGGTGAGGTGCCGCGCGCCGCGCGGGAAACGCGTGCCGGCCAATTCGTCCAGGAAGAGCCGCGCCAGCCCGATGCCGTTCTCCCGCTGCGGGAAGCCCTCGTAAGCCTCCGCGGGGGGCAGGTCCAGACCGGCGGACAGGTACAACTCGTCGGCGGCGAAGACCAGCCGGGTACCGAAGTTGGCGAGGTTGCGCCCCTGGCGTTCCGCAATCAGCGCCAGCGCCGCGGCGGCGTCCTCCGGGGTGACGGGGCGCACGTCCGGGCCATCGGGGCGATGCCCGGTGAGCCCCACCGGCACCACGCCGACGCTGAGAACCGTGGGGTGCAGCGCGGCCAGGTCGTCCAGCGTCCGCGCCAACACCGCGCCGTCGTTCCACCCCGGGCAAAGCACGATCTGCGCGTGCACGGTGATGCCCGCGTCACCGAGTTGCCGCAGTTGCGCACGCACGTCGAGGGCTTTGCGGTAGCGCATCATGCGGCGGCGCACCGCGGGGTCGGTGGCGTGAATGGACACGAAGAGCGGCGTGAGCCGGTCGCGGACGATGCGTTGCAGGTCGGCGGCGCGCAGGTTCGTGAGGGTGACGAAGTTGCCGTGCAGGAAGGAGAGGCGGAAGTCGTCGTCGCGCTCGCGCAGGGCGGCGCGCATACCGTCGGGCATCTGGCTTTCGAAGCAGAAGACGCAGTCGTTCCGGCAGCGGCGCATGCCGTCGAAGAGATCGGTGGCGAAGACCAGCCCCAGCTCTTCGTCGGCGTCCTTCTCGATCTCGTACTGCCACACCTCGTCGCCGCGCGCCACGTCGAGGGTGATCTCCTCGTCGGCGATGGCGAAGCGGTAGGCGATATGGTCGGTGACGGGGCGGCCGTTGACGGCGAGCAGCAGGTCGCCGGGGCGCATATCAAGCTCCGCCGCGATGCTGTCAGGCCGCACGTCCGCCACGCGCGCCGCGCAACGGGGCGTGGATGTCGGCATGGTGCCGCATTATACCACGTCGGGCGGGATACGCGACAGTCGCAAAGACGGCGCCCGCCCGCTGTGGTATAATGCCGGCGTGCCGACCAAGCCACCACAACCTTTCCTTATGCGTTTCCTGCGCGAGCAGTTCAGCACCCTTGCGCATCACCCGCAACTCGGCGGGGCGGAGATTCTCAAGTACATCGGGCCCGGGCTGCTGGTCACGGTGGGCTTCATCGATCCCGGCAACTGGGCCTCCAACGTCGCCGCCGGGTCATATTACGGCTACACGCTGCTGTGGATGGTCACGCTGTCCACCATCATGCTCATCATATTGCAGCACAACGTGGCGCACCTGGGCATCGTCACCGGGTTGTGCCTGTCGGAGGCGGCATCCAAGTTCTTCCGCCCGTGGATCAGCCGGTTGGTGCTCGCTACCGCGGTGATGGCGAGCATTTCGACCGCGCTGGCGGAGATTCTGGGCGCGGCCATCGGGCTGCAACTGCTCTTCCACATCCCGTTGAGCGTCGGCGCCGCGCTCTCGGCGGCCTTCGTCGCCTGGATGCTGTACAGCAACTCCTACCGCAAGCTGGAGCGCTGGATCATCGCCTTCGTCTCCCTTATCGGCCTGTCCTTCCTCTTCGAGCTGCACCTGGTGCACGTGCCGTGGGGCGCGGTGGCCACCGGGTGGGTGGTGCCCACCTTCCCCCTCGGCGCCATGCCCATCATCATGAGCGTGCTCGGGGCGGTGGTGATGCCGCACAACCTGTTCCTGCACTCGGAGATCATTCAGAGCCGGCAGTGGAATTTGGAAGAAGACGCGGTGATCAACAAGCAACTGCGCTACGAATTCCTCGACACCCTCATCTCCATGATTATCGGCTGGGCCATCAACAGCGCGATGATTATCGTGGCGGCGGCCACCTTCTTTGCCGCGCACCAGCACGTGGACGACATCGGCGTGGCGCAGAATATGCTCGTGCCGCTGTTGGGGAAGAGCGCGGCGGTGGTCTTCGCGCTGGCGCTGCTGCTGGCCGGGCTGTCGTCGTCGGTCACGGCGGGCATGGCGGGGGGGAGCATCTTCGCCGGCATCTTCGGGGAGTCCTACGACATCAAGGACCGCCACACGCGGCAGGGGGTGGCGCTCACCCTTTTCGGCGCGCTGATCGTGATCTTCTTCATCGCCAACAATCCCTTTCAGGGGCTTATCGTGTCGCAGATCCTCCTCAGCGTGCAGTTGCCGATCACCATCTTCACGCAGGTGGTGCTCACCTCCTCCGCGCGCGTGATGGGCAAATACGCCAACACCCCGCGCGAGCAGATCGTCCTCTGGATCGTCGGCCTGGTGGTCACCGCCCTCAACGTCTTCCTGCTCATCACCATTCTGCATGGCGGGGGATAGTTCGCCCGCGCTTCACGCAGGAAAGCGACCGCGCGCCGCGAATAGGAGGGATATGGCCGGGACGGAACGTTAAACCAACCACCGCTCTGCTCCACGACCTGACGCGCATTTCGCATAAAATAGAGGCCCCCATGCCGAACCCCCTTCTCGTCATAGTACTGCTCGTCGCCATCGTCGTCATCGTCGTCGTGTGGCTGCGGCGGCGTGCGTCGGGACGGGAAGCGTTTGAGCGCCTGGTGACGCAGGATTTAGCAGAACGCGGCATCTCCGCCGTGATCGAAGGCGACGCGGTGGCGCTGCCGTCGGACTACCTGGAGAACGGCACCATCGGCCTGACCAACCTGTGGCAGACATGCGCCGACGCACCGCCCGCGGCGTGGCCGGATGTCATCCACCTGCACTTCGAGACGCTCTTTGCCATCCTGCGCGACCAGCAGGGGGTGCAGGAGCAACTGGCCGACTTCGCCTTCGCCGCCCCGCTGCTCCGGTTGCGCCTCAACGCCGCCGATAGCCGCGAGGAGAAAGCCCAACTGGTGCTCCGCCCCGGAGCGCTGCCCGGCACCGTCGGCTACCTGGTGCTCGACCTGCCCACCTTCGTGCGCTCGGTCTCAGAGGGGGAAGTGCAGACGTGGGGGCAGGAGGAGGACGTGCTCTTCGCACGCGCGCTGGACAACGTGTGGATGCAGTTGCAGCCGGAGATACACCGCCTGGAATTCGCCCCCGGCTTCACGTGCACCATGCTGAGCGACGAGAGCTTCTTCACCGCGACGCACGCGCTCTTCCTCGACCGCTACCCCGGCTGCATCGGCGAACGCGGCGCGCTGGTGGCGGTGCCCACGCGGGACAAAGTGCTGGCGCACGCCCTCGAGGAGCCGCTGTCGGACGAACACGCGCGGATCTTCGCCCTGGTCGCGCGGGAGCTGGCGGAACGTGGGCCCGGCACCCTCACCACGCGCCTCTACTGGCTGCACGACGGCGCCTTCACCGAACTGCCGTACGACCTCACCGACGACGATTTCACCTTCTCCCCACCGGAGGCGTTCAGGGAGCCGGTGCCGGTGGGGTAAAGACCCGTTACGGCATGTTCGTGTGGATACATAACACGCTCAGTCCGTCTTTTCCATCATCACCGATTGCCCCGCGTGACCCCTATCCCCCCCAACCCCCTTTCCCCGGCGCGGAGAAAGGGGGAGCGGCGATGTGGGTGGTCGATGAGCGGGGTGATAAACTCCAAACTTGAATTATCGGTGTATATTATCGCACGCGCCCACCGTCCTTCCCCCTGGCGCTCCCCTTTCTCCGCGCCGGGGAAAGGGGCTGGGAGATAGGGGTCGCACGGGGAAGCCGCGACCGATAACAAAGACGGTCTGCGCGAGGAGTAATTCACTCGTTATCGTTATCCGAAATGAAGGGTTGGTCACAACGATGACGAAATAGCTCTTCAATATAAGTGATTTGCTCCTGTGTAAGGGGGTCTCGATGGCATTAGCTGATTTATGGCAGCATTCACCCGAATTGATTATTGGCAAGCATATTCAACAAATCATTGCCTTTGCGGGGTCGGGCAAACTCCGTGAGGCTAATGATGCCAGCGTGGAATTTCGACATTTCCTGACATTGATACCTTCACAACTTCTGGAAGTCTACGGCTTAAACTGTTTGGCTGATAAGTTTGACGATAGCGGGTTGGCCCTTCAGGATATTGTCAACGAGGCAGGAAGGCGTGTTGGCTTTGGCGTTACAAACGGAAGATATCGTGGGGTTGCCGGCGAAGCAATCGGGTTCGATGGACTCTGGCAGACTCATGCGGGTCATGCAATTGTCGTCGAGGTTAAAACAACAGATGCCTATAGGATTAATTTAGAGACGATCGCTGGTTATAGACGTGCCCTGGCAAAAAGGGGTGATATCGTAGAAGATCAGTCTTCTATATTAATCGTCGTAGGCCGTGAGGATACCGGTGGTTTAGAGGCGCAAGTTCGTGGCTCTCGCCATGCGTGGGATATCCGCTTAATCAGCGTCGATGCACTCTTCAAATTAGTACATCTCCGCGAATCTCTCGATCAGCCACACATCTTCCAACAGATATGCGATCTGTTGATACCGCGAGAATTCACGAAAGTTGATAGCATTATAGACATTACGTTTTATGCGGCAGAAGAGGTGAAGTCGGATATACCACCGGAAGATATAACTATAGACGTACACCACACCACACCGAATATTTTAAACGATAGTCGTTATATTACTACTCTACAACTAAAGCTCAACACAACCCTTATCAAAAGAACGCGTACTTTTTACGCAACTCCAGACAACACCGTTGGCGTAATATGTGCTTCATCAAAAGTATACGAACGAAATGGACGTATCGCATATTGGTTTGCATTTCATCCACACCAACAAGACAACTTACAAAGTGTTGTACATAGTTACATTGCATACGTCTGTGGAAATGAAGAAACAATATTATTGATACCGTATACCACGCTCTCATTATGGCTGGATGGTCTATGGACCACTGAACGTAATGGAAAGGTGTATTGGCATTTTCGGATTCAACATATTGATGGCCGATTATTGCTTGATCGCCGAAAAGGCTTTGATCGGCTCGATGTGACACAATATTTGCTTGCCAAGCAGATAACGGCTGTAACGAGGTAGACATCGAATTACGATGACGAGTTACGACTCGCCTTCCTACCCCCCACCCCGCAACTGCCCGCACGCCCCTGTTACCTCGCCGCCGCGGGAGCGGCGGAGGGAGACTTCTACGTGGCGGGCGCGCAGGAGGTCGGCGAAGTGTGCGGCGCGGGCGACGAGTTCGGGGTGCGTGAGGCGCATGTGCGGGGGCAGGCCCTCGCTGGGGTTGAGGGGGATCACGTTCACCATGCACTGCATCCCGCGCAGCAGGGCGGCCAGCGCGTCGGCGTCGGCAACGCCGTCGTTGGCGCCGGGCACCACGGTGTATTCGAAGCTCACCTTGCGCCCGGTGCGGCGCAGGTAGTAGCGCGCGGCGGCCATCACGGCGTCGAGATCGTACTTCTTCGCAATGGGGAGCAGCTTCACCCGTCCCGCCTGGGTGGGCGCGTGCAGCGAAATGGCCAGATTCACCTGCAGCCCGGCGTCGGCGAGGCGCTCGATGCCCGGCGGCAGGCCCACGGTGGAGACGGTCAGGCGGCGTTGCGCGAGATCGAGCCCGAGCGGGTGCACCAGCAGGCGCAGCGCCGGCAGCAGCTCCTCAAAGTTCGCCAGCGGTTCGCCCATGCCCATGAAGACCACGTTTGTCACCCGCCCCACGGGGAGCGCCGCCTGCACGCGGTACACTTGATCCACGATCTCCGACGTGGTGAGTTGCCGGGTGAAGCCGCGCCCCCCGGTGGCGCAGAAGACGCACCCGAAGGCGCAGCCCACCTGCGTGGAGACGCATACCGTCACGCGCGCGCCGTCGGGGATGGCGACCGTCTCGATGGTCTCCCCATCCGCCAGCGCGAAGAGGTATTTCGTGGTGCCGTCCAGTGCGGTTTGCGTCTGTGCGGTGTGCAGCACGGTGAGGGTGGCGCTCTCCGCAAGCCAGCGACGAAAGTCGGCGGGCTGGTCGGTCATCGCCTCGAACGTCGTGACCCCGCGCCGGTGCAGCCAGGCGAACAGTTGCCGCGCGCGAAAGGCCGGCGCGCCGAACTCCGCGAAGACGGCGACCAGCTCCTCAGGGAGCAGGCGCTTGAGGTCGGGCAAGTGGGCGGAGAATCCGTTTTCGTTAGACGTAATCATGGGATGGGGCAAAAACCTTCATGGATTGTTAACCAAGTGTAACACATTTCCCACCCCATGCGGCGTATGCTTTTGTGAAAGAAAGCACAAGCCAGACAGAGGGAGGCGAGGGGATGGAGTCGTTTGCACAGTTTATCCAGGTGATCCACCTGGGGTTTATCGATGATCCGCACGGAGAAAAACGCACGGCGCTGACGGAGTTGGTCACCGTCTGTCCGTCGTGTCAGAGCATGCATTCGCTGCGCAAAGACGCAACGCGTATTCATTGTGTGGAGTGTTACTGGACGACCGCCCTGCGCGAACCTCAACAGGCCGCCTGACTTCCCCGCTTCCCCCCGCGGCGTTGGCCACGGGGGTTTTTTTGTGCCTCGCCCCCGCCCCTACGGCTTCTTCACGAAGAACTGCAACCCGTTGCGCCCGTCGAAGGCCAGAATAGCGGCCCAACGACGCAGGTCGTCGAGGCGATCCGGGGGGAGCGCACCGTGTTTGGTGGCCAGGTCGCAGGTATAGGTATACACGGCGCCGGCGGCGGTGAAGCTATCCGTGAAGGTGCCGCACGGGCCGTCGTAGTGCACCGGCGCGGGACCGGTGGCCGTCCAGCCGTCGGGGAGGGTGAGCGTCGCCGTCAGGTGCAGCGCGTTTTCCAGCCGCTGACGGTAGGGGAAGTGCCGTTCCGCGACGGTGCGAAAACGGTTCGCCTGATACGCAAAGAGGGGCAGTTGCCCGGAGAACCCGACCCCCGCGGCCTGCACATACGCGGGCGCGGTGAAATCCGCCTCGATGACCAGCGGCTGCTCCGGCGCGCGCAGGTCGTGCACCTGCACCGTCTGCACCGCCACCTCGTTGCCCAGCCGCGGCCCGAGTCCACCCTCCAGCGCTTCGCGGTAGCGGTCTTCCGGCACGGGGGCGAGCACGCTGCGCTGCAGCACGGCGGCCTGCCCATGGAAGGTGAGGGTCACGTGGCCGGTGGCGCTGCCGTCGGGTTTCACGGTGGCGCGCACGGCGATCTCGGTGCGGTTCGTCGCCGCCGCGCTGGTCGGCAGCGTGGTCAGCACCCCGGCGCCGCGCACGATGAGCGCGTCCGCCCCCTCCACGCCCGGGGGGAGCAGCGTGTCGGGCACGTCGGCGAGGGTGGCGTCGAGGAAGCGGTCGCCCGCGGGCGTCGGCACCGCCAGGATGACGTGGTCGAACTCCGACGGGCCGTACAGTTCTCGGTCGAGGACGCCGTGGTCGGTGGTGCGCACCAGCACGTAGTCGGAGGCGATGCCCACCGCCCGTAGCAGCGCGCGCAGCAGCGTGGCCTTGTCCTTGCAGTCGCCGTAGTTGCGGTGCAGCACCGCGTCGGCGTCGTGGGGCACGTCGCTGAGGTTGCCCATCTCCACCGCGACGTAGGGCAATTCGCGCACCGCCTTGTGCAGCGCGGCGATCTTCGCGTCGTCGGTGGCGCACCCCTGCGTCAACCGTACCGCCACCGCGCGCAGGTCGTCGGTCAGCGCGTCCTTCCCGGCGGTGAGCGCCGCGTACCATGCCGCCACGGGCGCCCAACCGGGCAGGGTGGCGAGACGCACGGAGGCCGTCAGCTCTTCGGCGGCGGGGGTTTGCGGCTCTTCGATCTTCAACGCGGGCACGTCGTGCACCGCCCAGGTGTAGACACGGCAGTCGCCGTCGTCCCGCGTGCTCACCGGGGGCGCGGCGAGACCGGCAAAGCGCACGGTGAGGGGCATTGCCCGCGGGATGCGCACGGTGAAGCGCGCCTCGCGTACGGGCAGCCCCTGTTGCAACTGCAGGCGGGAGCTGAACTCGCCCGGCAGACGCGGCGTGGGACGGTGGAAGACCGTTTCCACCTCGAGCACGGCCCCGACGGTGGCGCCGGGAAGGGGGAAGCGCCGCGCGGTGAGGGAATCATACCACGCCCAACCGGGGTAGAGGGCGCTCTCGACCACCTGCGCGGGGTCCACGGCGTACTGCGCGTCGCCTACCAGCGTGCGCGCGGAGCGCACATCCAGCGTCTCGGCGGCCTTGTCGTAAGGGATCTCCCAATTCGCCCGCGCGAGCCCCTGCTGGGTGAGAATCTTCAGCAGCTTGTGCTCGTGCACCACCAGCGCGCCGGAGGGCTCCACCGTGATCTCCATTTCGCGCAGCAGCCACACGGCGTCGTCGTGCGGGTATGCCGCCGCCCCCGGCGCGTCGTGCAGCAAGGCGAGGAGGGAGGAATCGGTGAGGGGTGCCGCGCCCGCCACCGCCGCCGCCAGCAGCAGCGCCAGGGTGAGCAGCCACGCGTGCGCTATACGAGACCCCACTATTTGCATGATTCGATGAGCTGCGTGGTCGACCGGCCGGGCAGCAGCGGCGTGATAATCATCTTGCCGCCGTAGCTCTCCACGGTCGGGCGCTCGGGCACCTGCTCGGGGGTGTAGTCGCCGCCCTTCACGTAGATGTCCGGCTTGACGAGGAGCAAAATCGTGTCGGCGCGCTCCTCGGCGAAGATCGTCACCGCGTCCACGCACGACAGCGCCGCCAGCACGCGCGCGCGGTCCTCTTCCGTGTTCAGGGGGCGATCCGGGCCTTTCAGCCGCTTCACCGACGCGTCGCTGTTCACCGCCACGATGAGCTTGTGGCCGAAGGTGCGCGCGTTTTCCAGCGAGGTGATGTGTCCGGCGTGGAGCAGATCGAAGCAGCCGTTCGTCATGACGAGCGTCAAGCCCTGGGCGCGCCAGATTTCCACCTGCTGCTTGAGCATGTCGCGGGCAAAGACCTTACCCGCGGTGAAGGTAAAGGAGTTGGTCACGGGTTTATCCTTAGAAAGACTCGCAATCTGCAACGACCGCCGCCACACGAGCCCTCGGCGGGTATTTTACCACGAAGTTACGGAACAGGGAACTGGGAACCGGACGACACGGTACCCCTGTTCCCTGTTCCCTGTTCCCTGTTCCCTAGACTTGCCATTTCTCCACCGGCGCGGTATCATCGCTACGCCATGGGAAACGACGGGTGGGTGTTCAATATTCAGCGCTTCTCCTTGCACGACGGACCGGGGATTCGCACGACGGTCTTTGTGAAGGGGTGTCCGCTTAGCTGTGTGTGGTGCCACAACCCTGAGGGGCTGGTGAGCACGCCGCAGGTGCGCCTGACCACCAACCTCTGCGTGCATTGCGGCCGCTGCGTGGCGGTGTGCGCACCGGGCGGGCACGCGGTGGACGCGGAAGCACACACGTTGCGCTTGGAGGACTGCACCCGCTGCGGCGCCTGCGTGACGGCGTGCCCGGCGGGGGCGCTGGAGATGGTCGGCCGGAGCATGTCCGTGGAGGACGTGCTGGCGGTGGTGCGGCGCGACATCCCCTTTTACGACACATCAGGCGGCGGCATGACCATCTCCGGCGGGGAGCCACTGGCGCAGTTCGATTTCACCCACGCGCTGCTGACCGCGGCGAAGGCGGAGGGCCTGCGCACGGCAATGGAAAGCGCGCTGCTCACCCCGTGGGAACGCCTGCAAGCGCTGGCGCCGCTGCTCGATACGTGGCTCGTCGACCTGAAACACACCGACGACGCCCGGCACCGCACCCTGACCGGCGTGCCGAACACGCTCATCCTGGCGAACCTGCGCCGCATGATCGAAGCCGGCTGGCCGCTCACCGTGCGCATCCCCTGGGTGCCGACCCTCAACGCGGAGCCCGCCTTCCTCGACGGCCTGCTCAGCTTCCTTCCCGCCTTCCCCACCCCGCCGCCGGTCGAATTCATGCCCTACCACCGTCTCGGCTTGAGCAAATGGCCGGCCCTCGGCGGCACGTCGCGCATCGACGCGGAGATCCCCGCCGCCGACCGCGCGGAGATCGAACCGTGGGCCGCCTGCCTGCGCGAAGCGGGCATAACGGTCAAAATCGGCTGAGAAACCTACAGAATGGATGCTAGGCATGTCGCTCACACGATTCTGGCTGCGTTTCGCCATCACGTCCGAGAGTCCGTTGCGCATGTATCGTTTGGGCTTCGGTGTGACCGCCTATAATCTCGAGGACGCCCTGCGGCTCATTCGCGAACGCTTCTCCCCCGATAACGCATTGCCACCGCTCGTAGAAGTTATCCAAGACGTGGACGTACGCATTCTGGACGCCGGCCATGTGCGCCCGAACATGGGACCACCCTGCAACTATGGCATCTGGTACCCGTTCTGCAATCTTTAGCCTTCGTTTTCTCGACTGGTCGCGTGCTGGCCTCCTATATTGCAGAGATTATTACCTCTTTGTAGAAACCCTTTGCCCCGTGTGTTGTCAAAAACCACTGGTTACCTCCTCTTCGCCGGCTCTCGGCGAGGGATGGCGCCGAGTCTCACACGGTAGGTTTTACATGCACTCTCGTATCACACTCCTGTTGCTCCTCCTCACGCTGGGCCTGGTCGCGTGGGGGCGCACACCCACCGCGCCTGACGGCGCTTTCACCGACGAGTTGGACAGCGACCACTACAACGTCGACTTCTCCCTGACGGCGAAGGATGACGTGAAGGACAACGATACGGTGCGCGTCCAGCTCGAATGGGCGGCGCCGAAGGATTACACGCTGCTCACGCTGTCGCGCTCCAAGCTCACGGTCACCGCCGTGCATCGCAAGCGCACGGCGCTCTTCACCGGTGTGGTGAGCGTCACCCCCGGCACGCCGTATCACCTCACCGTGCTGCGCCGCGAGGGCAAGCTGCGCATCTTCCACGACGACACGGAACTCTTCACCGGCGCCGTGCCGCGTGGTGGCGGCGCCCAGGGTGGCGTGACCACCGGCGCGCGCTGGACGGCGGACGACCCGCACGTGCAGCGGCTGGAGCCGGTGGTGCTGGCAGACGATTTCATGCGCCAGAGCCTGGACGCGAGCAACAACGACGATCCCGGCCCGTGGAAGATGGCCAGCGGCACGTGGAAGCTGCAATCGGCGTGGGACGTCGATCCCCACGGCAACGCCAACCGCTACAACAACCTGATCTACGCGCAGAACCCCTTCGCCTGGCGCGGACGGGCCGAGACCGGCGCCGCGCTGTGCACCGCCGGCCAGCCCTTCTGGGAGGACTACACCCTCAACGTCGCCGTGCAGCCGTCGGCCACCGGCGCGGTGGGCGTGGTGGTGAACATGCGCGACGGCGGCCAGGGCATCCTGGCGCGCTGGAGCCCGGCGAGCAGCCACGACCCGCGCGGCAACCGGTTGATGCTCTACCAGCTCACCGGCGCCGGCCCGAAGCTGCTGGCGGAAACGCGCGGCGGCTACCTGCCGAACCGCTGGTATAAACTCACCGTGGCCAGCGTGAATGGCGGCGTGCGCGTAGCCATCGACGGCGACACGAAGCTGACGGTGGAGCATGTCACCCCCTGGCGCGGCGCGGTCGGCCTGTACGCCGAAGGGCCGGACGGCGCGGTCTTCGACGACGTGACCTGCTACGGCACCGGCGTGAAGCAGGATCTGCTGCTCGAACACACGCAGGAGCAGATTTACCAGCGCTTCCAGGTGGATCAAAACGGCATGGGCGACTGGGCGAACCAGGCGGGCGACTGGATCAAGAGTCCGGTGGGCACCACGATGTCCGTGCACCGCGACGACTTTTTCGGCGACCAGTGGATGACCTGCACGCTGCTGCCCGACCGCACCCCCACCGGCGACCTGTGGCTCTGCCTGCGCGGCAACGGCACCGACACCTCCGTCGGCTACCGCGCGCGCATCAGCCACGCCGCCGACGCCACGACGTATACGTACCGCCTCTACCGCGACGACACGCAACTTGCCACCGCCACCGGCAAGGCTTTCGTGCCGTGGACGGAGCACAAGGTGCGCTTCGCGCAACTCGGGACGACGCTGCGCCTGGACATGGACGGCGAGAAGGTCGTCACCGCTGAAGACACGCATACGCCCGCCGGCCTGCGCCCCGCCTTCCGCGCCGAAGGGTGCTTCTCCCGCGTGGACGACCCCACCGTGCTCTCGCGCAACGTGCTCGACTACACCTTTGCCGGCGCGCCGGTGGACTGGCTCGGTGAAGGCACCTGGGTAACGACTTCCCGCTGGGCCTGCTCGCCGAACTGGTCCTTCCTGGCCGGTTGGAGCCGCGGCGACGTGGCGCTCTGGCACAAGCAGCGCTTCACCGGGGATCAGAACTTCGAAGCCTTCATGGGACTGAAGATGGAATACCCCCGCGAGGTGGATATCTACGACAACCGCTACCGCGATCTGGCCATCACCATCTGCGGCGACGGACGCAACCCGCGCACCGGCTACACCGGCATCTATACGGCCACCGGCGGCGCAACCTTACGACGCATTATCCTGCAGCGCGACGGGGTGGAAGTGGGCTCGGTGGATATGACCGCTGACGCGCCGACCCGCGGCAAAAATCACCGCCATTGGTTCGACCTGGAGCTGCGCAAACACGGCGCCGTGGTGGATTTCTACTGCGAAGGCAAGCTGGCGCTCACCTTCACCGACCCGCAGCCCATCGACGGCGGCGTCCCCTGCGCGTGGGCGAACAACAACGGCATCTGCGTCTCCCGCGTGCGCATGCACTTCGCCAACCAGCCCACGCCGCGCCGCGAGACGCTGCTGAGCCTGGAACTGCCCTGGTACCCGGCGTGGGGCAACGTGGATAAGCCTCTCACCGTGGAGATGACCGGTGTCAGCTCCACCGCCGACGAACCGGTACACCTAGCCGTCACCCCGCGTGATGTGCCGGCCACCGAAACCCGCGCCCCGCGCGTGGACGGCCTGCGCGTCACCGTCACCCCCTCCGTGCCCGGCGATCACTGGTACGCCATCACCGCCACCGACGGCAAGGCCGCCTCCCCCGCGGTGCACCTGACGCTGCCCGTCTTCAACCCGGCCCTCAAGCGCGACGACAGCCACGCGCTGGTGCTCTATCGCTTCGACGAAGGCTCCGGCACCGTGGTGCACGACGCCAGCCCGCGCGGTAATCCGGCCGACCTGACCATCGCCGACCCCACGCTCACGCAGTGGCTGCCCGGACAAGGCCTCACGCAGCACCAGTCGAAAGGCCCGCTGCTGAAGTCCGTCGCGCCGGTGAGCAAACTGCTGGGCATCCAGAAGACGAAGGCCGCCACCCTGGAGTGCTGGCTCGCCGCCGACACGATTTACCCCGCCAACCCGGGCGGGTGGACGGGCGCCTTCTTAGCCTACGATAACGACGCCACCCGCAACTTCGCCCTCGGCCAGGGTTCCGAATACCTGATTATGGCGCCCACCGACGTGAAACTCAACGGCGGCGCCGAGCGCATGTACCTGTGGGGCTTCCGCGTCGGCCTGAAGCACATCGTCGTCACCTGGAACGGCACCGACACCACCTTCTACATGGACGGCGCGCAGGTGCTCACCCAACGGTATGACTGGAGCGTGGAAAAGTGGAACGCCGACGCGTCCCTTTACCTCGGTAACCAGCCGGACGGTATCTTCGGCTTCGTCGGCACCTTCTACCTCGCCGCCGTGCACGACGTTTGCTTCACCCCGGAGCAGGTGCTGCATAACTACCAGGCCGGCCCGTCGGCGCGGTAAGGACGACACTCTCTTTGGGAGGGCGAGCGTACCCGCGAGCCACGAACGAGGTATTTTTGTCAATAAAATGGACGGTCTGGACGTGTTAACTGATTCACGTCCAGACCGTCTCTGTTTCAATTTCGGCTGCCACGCACGTGGCTCGCGGGTACGCTCGCCCTCCCAAAGGGTAACGATACGGCGTGTAAAAACATCCCGCGAACCGTTTGCGCAACCCGCCATCTTCCCGTACAATACAGCCATGACTACGTCCACGCCACGCATCGGCGCCGTGGTGCTCGCCGGGGGGCGGGTGCCGAAAGGGCTAGCGCACCTCTGTACCCACCGCGCGCTGCTCACGCTGCAGGGGCGCCTGCTGCTCGATTACCTGTATGATACGCTGCGCAACGTGGCGGGGCTGGTCGACATAGCCGTCGTCGCCCCCGAGGCCGCCTTGCCCGGACTGGCGCACCTGCCCGACCGGCAAATCGCCGCCGGGGATACGATCGTGGAAAACATGCAGCGCGGCGCGCGTGCGCTGGCCGGCGCCCACCCCACGCACCTGCTCTTCATCACCGGGGATATCCCGCTCATCACCGTCGCCGGCGTGGAAACCTTCATCGACGCCAGCCTGGCGACAAACGCCGCCCTCACCTACCCCATCATCCCGCGCGAAGCCAGCGAGGCGCGCTTCCCCGGCGCCCGACGGACCTATGTGCGGTTGAAGGAAGGCACCTTCACCGGCGGCAATATCATCTTTACCGACGCGCACCTGCTCGACGACAAAGGCGGCCTCATCCTCGACCTTTTCAACGCCCGCAAGTCGCCGCTGAAACTCGCCAACATCCTCGGCTGGGGCACCGTGCTGCGCCTCCTCACCGGCTCGCTCTCGCTGCCCTACGTCGAAGCCGTCGCCGCGCGCATCCTCACCGCCCCGGTCCGTGCCGTCCTCTGCCCCCACGCCGAAATCGGTTTCGATGTCGATAAGCCGGAAGATTTGGCGGCGGTGGAGCAGGCGCTGACCGCGAATGTGAAGTAGGAGGCTGTTATGACGGAACAGGAAATGCCTGACGTGTCGCAGCTCGAGCCTGCGGTCAACCCCGTGCCGCCGCCACCACCACCGGTCGACTACATTCCCACCGTGCCGCCGGCTCCACCGCCCATCGCCGTCCCCTTCACCAGCGTAGACCCCGCTATGTGCCCGCCGGACCTGGCGCGTAAGTGGAACTGGGGTGCTTTCCTACTGACACCCTTCTGGCTGGGGGCCATGCGGCTGTGGAACTATTTCATCGGTTTTATCGTCATCATGGTGGGATTAACAATCCTGGGCGTGTTAGTTCATACACTCGACCACCTAACGAATATCGCAAGTTTTGTCTTTGGCATCGTCATAGCGCGCCAGGGCAACCGCCTCGCCTGGCAATCGCGCAACTGGCGGGATGAGGCGGAATTCCGCGCCGTGCAGCGGACCTGGGGCATATGGGGCGGGATACTCACCGGCGTCGCCCTGTTGCTGGTGGTGCTGGTGGTGCTGGTGGTTGTGCTCATTTCGCAACAAAGCGTCCCTGGAGAATAACGTTCGGAGGAGCGTGCGATGACCGACCCGGTCTCCCCCGGCACCGTGCCGCCCGCGCCACCGCCAGCGCCTGAGCCGGTTGTCGAGCAAAGTGACGAAGAGGATACTCTCGAAACCTCCTGGAATTGGGGGGCGTTTCTCCTCACGCCGTTCTGGCTGGGTGCAATGGAGCTCTGGGACCAGCTTTTCTTATACATTGTATCGTTCGTCGGTCTGGTTGTCTTTGAGATGGCATATCCATCCCTAGGCCATATAAAAGGTCTCTTATACTTGCTCTATAGCGTAGTTATCGGGCGCATGGGAAACAGGCTTGCTTGGAAATCGCGCCATTGGCAGCATCGAGAGCATTTTCTCGCCGTACAACGTTCCTGGCGCAATGCTGCATTTATTATATGGGCTTTCATACTTGTGGACTTTCGCACTTTCCGATCTGACTTCCTGCTGACCGGGGGCTTGTGTCCCGCTCCGGCGTTCACGCAGCGCGGGCCGCGTGGTCGATGAGCAGATCCACGTCGGTCGGATTAATGGCACGAGCGGGGTCCGCGC
>CAIYQO010000116.1 GCA_903928345.1 uncultured bacterium
AGAGCCATTCATTGGGTCGGAACACGAACCGCGTGTTCCGAGATCAATATCGGAGGCAACCATGGTAACCCTGGAAGAAATCAAAATCGGCGTAGAGGTAGAAACCACTATGCTCACCCGGCGCGAGGTGGCAGAGGCGATCCGCACGGTCGTCGGGGGAACCGTCGAGCACATCGGCACCCCCTCGTGTTACGACCCATACCGCATAACCGACGCACGTGGGCTGGTGTGGAACGTGGTGGCGGACAGCAGTCTGACGAGTGCGCCGCCGGAAAAGCGGGCGGAAATTGTTTCCCCTATCCTGGGCTATGACGATATCCCTCAGCTACAGGAAATCATCCGCGCGGTGCGGCGCGCTGGGGCCAGAGCAGGAGCCGACGCTGGTTTGCACGTACATGTGTCGAGCGAGCACGTCACCCCGAAAGCGCTCGCGAACCTCTGCAAAATGGTCTACAAGCAGGAGGAGATCATCTACGCCGCACTCGGGGTGAGTGACGCCCGCAAGGCCCGCTACTGCAAACCGCTCAATCCGGATTTTATCCGACGCATCTGTACCAACCCGCCCAGGACGTATACGCAACTGAATACGCAGTGGTATGGTCGCTACACTGAGCATCCCCAACGCTACGATCAGACGAGATATTGTGCCATCAATTTAAATGGTTGGTTCATCCGGTCGGCTGTCGAGATACGATGCTGGCAGGGATCACTGCACGCCGGCGAGGTTCGGGCTGCGATTATCTTCTGCATGGCGCTGCTGGCGAAAGCCATCAACAGCAAAGCCGCCAGCGCGAAAAAGCGCACTTTCGATCCTGCCTCGGGACGCTACGACATGCGCGTGCTGCTCATCAGCGCCCTCGGCCTCAATGGGGAGCGTTATAAGTCGGTCCGCAAACACTTACTCAGTCGGATTCCCGGCGACTCAGCGTTCAAGTGGGGCAAGAGCCAGCGTCCCACGCGAACCACGAAGAAAGCCGAAGCGATAACCGGGGCTGAAGCTGAGGTGCTTCAGCCCTCGTGCTAACGAGAGGAGACCCCCATGGAGAAACACCCCGTATCAGTTCCCGCCGCCGTATATGAGGGATTAGAAGCCATTCGGCTAAGTGGATACACCAATATATTTGATAGGCCCCGCGTGATCGAGCTGGCCGAGATGATGGGCTATGACGAGACAGCCGATTGGGTGCGCGACCACCGGAGCGAATATGCACGATTGCTTTTTGCCGGAGTGATCGTCGAGCAAGGAGGCCGATGATGTGCGGTCTCGTCGGATTACTTGCAGGGCGCCAACCGAAACGCCGCCTGAAAGACATCGAGGCGCTGACAGATGTCTTCACCATGCTACTGCTGCTCTCCGAACACCGCGGTCCGCATGCCACCGGCGTGGCTTGGATCAAGCGTGACGGGAGCATGCAGGTTGCCAAGGAGCCGCTGCCGGCGCGCCAGTTCGTGCAGTCGGGGCCCTATCTGGATTGGCTGCTGGGGGTGGATCGGGAGATCACCTATCTCATGGGGCACACCCGCTGGCCATCGCACGGCAGCGTAATGAACCCGGCCAACAATCACCCGCTGTGCCTTCCGGTCACCAGTTGTTGTCGGTCTGACCAGGCAACGGGGAACGGGTGTCTGGCGCTCAGTCATAACGGCACGATCCCCCAGTTCCAACGTCATTTTGAGCGTCTCCGTTTGCCTCGCACCGCGCAGGTGGATAGCGAACTGCTGGCCCGCATCGCCCAGCGCCATACCCGTGCAGAGGGGATCGATCTCGACGGGGTCCTCGCCGATCTCGCCTCGCTAGACGGGCGTATGAGCCTCGCGCTGGTGGCGACCACGCGCCCGGAGGAAATCATCCTGCTGAAAGGCAACATGCCGCTGGAGGTGCGTATCCAGCCGCGTGCCCGCGTGCTGCTCTATGCGTCGGAAGTCCGTATTCTCGACCGAGTCCTGGGCGATGAGGCCGGATGGGAGCCGCTCGTTCTCGCACATGGCGAAGGGTTGGTGATTAATACACAAGCCTGGACCATGCGCCGGGTGCCGTTTACGTTCCAAGGTATCGCATGTGCAACCGGCTCTAACTATACTGGTGCGTCACGCAGAAAGGATCAACAACAATGACACACCAGGAATTCAAAGCATGGGCCACGTCGCACAGGTGGACGCAAGACCAGTGGCGACGGCGAATCGCTCATTCATCGAGCGAGGCTGACGAGATGACTTTTTGGAAGCCGGATAAATATTCTTCGTGGTGTGTCGACAGGTAGCGCTCCACCCGTGTGTTGTCCACCAACTTGGCGAGGAAGCCGCGCACGATGACCAGGTTGAGGAAATTCTCTCCGTAGGAATCTTCGTGCCGCCGAAGCTCGCCTTGCAGCGCTTCCATCTCCCGCTGCATCTGGGCGACGCTCTCCGGTGACAATATGGCCTTCGGCTTCTTCGTCACATGGACGGTGAGCAGTTCCTGCGACGTGGCAGCGATCAGCGCCTGGATGTAGGGGCACCCATAATTGCCTACCAGGTTCAGCATTTCCGCGATCTCGATCTGTCGCGCCGGCTTGACCCGGCGTAGGAGTCCCAGAGGCGCGACACTGATGGGCTTGTCCTTGAGTAACTCGACCGCCTCAAGGCAGATGCCGTTGAGCATGTTCCGCTTGAGTCGGATGTTTTGCACGTCCACTTTGAGCGCGCTGGCGATGCGCTCCTCAGTCACCCCGCGCTCCAGCGCGCGAGTAATCATGAAGTGCTCTTGGATCGGCACCAGCCGGTTGACCTTGTGGTTGTAGGTGTAGCCCTCGTCGTCGGTAGAGATCAGGCAGAATACCTCCTCCGCACCCAGGTCCTTGAGTGCCTCTACGCGGAGGTGCCCGTCTAGCAATAGGTACTGGCCTCCGGACGCGCCAACGATGGGGAAAACCACCGGTGGCTCGATCAGTCCAACCTCTCGCATCGACGCCAGCACCGCGGCGTATTTCGCCCCCTGCTTTTGCTCCTTGCCAACCATGCGGCTGGGGAGGATGGCGGCGATGGGCAACGCCTTCCCCTCCATGCAGAAACCCAGTGTGACCTCAGTGTTGCTCATCGGCGGCTCCTATATTGATCTGCTCTGCCAGGTATTGGGGAAGCGTGTCCAGCCCCTCGGCGCGCAGCAGGTTGACGAAGTGCTCGTCGCGGCAGAGGTGCCGCAGGGCGCCGGTGGCGAAGGCCAGGCGCTTCTCGCACAGTTCCGCCTTTTTGATCGCCTCGCGCTGGCGCTCCTGCTCCCGCCGGAAGGCGCGCACCACGCTCTCGCTGGTGACACCGGAAGAATTGTGCTGGCCGGGCGCCGCCGTTTTGCCGAAGCCTTTGCGGGTGTTGGCGATGGCGCGCGCCCGCTGTAAGTCCTTCCCGGACAGCTTGCCCTGCTCGTAGGCTTCCGCCAGCGCGAGTTGCGCCTCCTTGTCCTCGCTCCGGGCGATGATGATGGCCGCCCACAGCGGCAGCGTCCCGCGCTCGACGGCGCTGATCAGCCGCTCCTCGCCGTTGTCCAGCAGGAGCAGCAACTCGCTGACCGTCGGGGACGCCATGCCGACTTTCGCGCCGATCTCAGCCTGGCTGTACCCCTTCTCGCGTAGCGCGGCCAACATCCGCACCTGGTCCATCGTTCGCGGCCTGCAGCGGGCGATGTTCTCCACCAGGCTCATCAGCATGGCGTCCTCGCGGGATACCTCACGGATCACCGCCGGCACCATCACCTGGCCCAACTGCTTGTATGCCTCCAGCCGTCCCTGCCCACACACCAGGTCAAACTCCCCGTCGGGGCGCGGACTCACCGTGATCGGGCGCTTGAGGCCAATGTCGGCGATGTTGCCGACGATTTGCTTGTATTTCCTTTTGTTGCGCTCGCGCGGGTTCAGCACCCGCACGCGCTCTACTGGGATCATCTGGATCACCAGTTCCTGGCTGTACTGCATCAGGCTACCTCCATCAATAATACGCGCCGCGCCATCCCGATCAGAAAATCCAGCGTCTCATGGCGATAGGCGTCAAACAGCAAGCCGTTCGCTTCGGCCAGTCGAACCTGAGTGCCGGTGATGTCGATGGCCGGTATCAGGTAGTAATCGAGCGGTTGGGTGTTATCCGTGTTCATCCGCACGGCGACCGTCAGGTCGGGATTGAGTGAATTTTCCAGCCGGATCACCCAGCGGTGAACACTGTTCGGTGTCACCTGGCAGCGGGCGATGACCAGTGAGACGGTGAATTCGCCGTTTACCGTGAGCAAGTCCGAAACGGCATCATGCTCTATCAGCGCACCGCCCCTACGCATTTCGGCAACCACATGCTCCAGCACCTGCGGATGCAGGTCGCGCAGGCGGCGGTTGATCTCGATGAAGGCGTAATCGCGTTCCGGGGTGTAGCCGACCATCCGGTAGGCCCGGACCAGACTGCCGAAGCGGCTCCGGTAGACCGTACTCGACGGCGCTCCCTCGCACTCGTCAATGAGCAAGGCAGAGAGCCGCCCATGCTGTCGCAGCAATCGGCCCAGGATACTTATCAACTCGTCGTCAGAGTACCGGCGTGCACGCGCCAGGATAATTTGCTGCGCGTCGGAGAAAAGGCCGGCGTCAACGACGGGATCGAACACACCATCGGCGCGGATATACATGTCAGGCGCGTTCCTGACGCGCTTCTTCTTGAGTTTGAAGCTCATGCGATTGTAGACGTTGTTGCCGATATACTTTTCGTTAGTGAGCACCTGGTGCACGGTGCCGGGCGTCCAGGGGCGGTCGGTGGCGCTCGCGATGCCTTCCGCGTTTAGCAGGTCGGCGATTTCCCGCTCGGTCTTCCGCTCCAGCACGAATTGCAGGTAGATGCCGCGGACGATTTGCATTTCGTCGGGCGGGCCGGGGGTGAGGATCACCCGGTCGGTCTGGATGCTCTTGTGCTCCCCCCGCGCCAACTGGCCCTTGGCGTTGCCGTGCTGGTCAATGAGGACGCGGCGTAAGCCGTATCCGGCTGGCCCTCCCTGCCGGAAGCCCAACTGGATTAACCGGCACTGACCCTTGAAAACCTTGGCGGACAGCTCGCGGCTATATTCCCCGGCCATCGCGCGCTTGACGCCTTTGACGATGGTGGAGACAGGACTGCCATCGTTGAGAAACTGCTCGGCGCAGTAGGCGACGTCTACGCCCGCGCGCCTGCAAATATATTCGTAGTAGGCACTCTCATCGGCGTCCTGGAACCGACCCCAACGACTCACATCGTAGACCAGGATCACGTCGAAATCACGCTTTGAAAGCTGCACATCGTCGATCAGCCGCTTCAGCGAGTCGCGGCCGTCGATCCGCAGGCCGCTCTTGCCTTCGTCGGCGTAGACCCGCGCGATCTCCAGGTCGTGCCTGGCGGCATACTCGTTGATGACGTCACACTGGTTCTCGGTGGAGTATTGCTGGTGGTCTGTAGACATGCGCGCGTAGACCACCGCGCGCTGCTTGGTGGCAGACGTGGTGGTTTTCGGAGGCGACCCGTCCGGTGTATCCATGCGACACATTCCTTTCGCAAAGAGCGAGCGCTACGCTGTAGCTGCTCACGCTTCACGCCACGTATTGCTCACCTGATTTGACCGCCCGCGGTCCGGGGCTATCCTCCCGGTGACCGCGGGCGGTGGGGTTCGTCAGGCGAACTCGGTGTCGA
>CAIYQO010000117.1 GCA_903928345.1 uncultured bacterium
GCCCTGGGCTATGGGGTTGGAAGATTGCAGCCGCGTAAGAGAGAGTCACCACTTTCTCCCGGGAATTGGGGGTGTGAAGCGCCACTGAATGGCTGTTTGAAACAGGAGCAAACCGGATTCCGTAGTCGATCTTCCACCCGCCCCTTCTCCCGTTCCCCGTCCCCCCCCTCACACGCCGTGCGCGTAAACCGGCCACGATTCCCGCGTGCGGCGGGTATACCGGGCTCGGGAGGGATAGGCTATGAGTCACGAATTCGAATTGAAGGAAGTGTTGGAGGCACCGCGGTTTGCCGCTTTGTTGCGCGCCACCGCCGACGCGGTGGAGCACGGCACGACGCTGCAGCTCACCCTCAACGGCGAGACGCGCACCGTGCAGCCGCACGGCAAGCTGGAGGTGGAGTACGAGGAGGAGCACGACAAGTGCGAGCTGGAATTTGAGATGAAGTGGCGCGCCGCGTAGCGCCACGAGGAGAAAGGCGGCGCCGCGCGGAATAATGAGGGGTGAGGGGAACGCGATGCCGCTGAGGTTCACTTGCCCACGCTGTCATGCCGTCCTCGCGGCGCCGGACGCCGCGACGGGCCGACATGGCGTGTGCCCGCGTTGCCAGTCGACCATCGAAGCGCCCGGGCAGGACGAGCCCACGGCGCCGGTGGCCCCCGCGGCGCCGGTCCCCATCTGCCCGCACTGCGGCAAAGCGTACGACGCCCCGGTGCAACTGCGCCGCGCGCCGCGCGTGCGCCGCCTGTGGCCCGCGGTAGTGGGGGCGGCCCTCGTGCTGGGGGCGGTCTTCCTCCTCAGCGGCTTCCTCGGCGGCCTGCACGCGCGCCCGCGCACCATCGCGGAATTCCGTGCCGTGGCGGCGCCCATCACCTTCGCCCAGCTTGCCGCCGACCCCGACGCCCTGCGCGAGCACGCGGTAACCTTCCACGGCAAAGTGCTGCTGATAGAGAAGAGCGCCACGGCGCTGCACCTGCGCGTAAATATGACGCAGGCGGGCTTCAGTTGGACCGACCTGGTGCTCGTCACCTACACCCCTCCGCCCCACGCCAAGACGATCCGCAACGGCGACGTGATTACGGTGTGGGGCACGGTGGCCGGCCACGCGACCTTTGAAGACGCCGCCGGCAAGGAACTCTCCGTGCCGCAGGTGAACGCCGCCTACCTGGCGCTGATGCCGCGCGTCACCCCGCCCACGCCGCCCAACACCGCCGCCGAAGTCGTGCCGGCCGCGCCCACCCGCCACCGGCGACACCGGCGGACGAAGGCGGATTAGTGCACCATCTTACTTCCCCCTTCCCTCGAGGGAAGGGGGATCGAGTGGGTTAGGTCCGACGACGCGACCTACCCCCCGGCCCCATATGCGTCAAGTTATTATTACCGCCTGCCTATCATTCGACCTGACGATAAATCGACAGGCTACCGGCTGCGCCCCTTGAAAGGGGCTTGTCAAGCATGCGAGAACCAGGTTTCGTGGTTATGAGCCCGCGAGGTTTTCGCCGGTGACGATCTTTTCGAGCTTGGTAAAGCCCACCAAACGTGAGCACTACCTTGCTAAGACTACCAAAGCCCCATTCATGGGGCGCAGCCGATAGCCCGACGATTTATCGTCGGGTCGGAGAACAGAACAGCGTCTCCTGTAAGTTGACGCATATACCCC
>CAIYQO010000118.1 GCA_903928345.1 uncultured bacterium
CCCCGGCGTAATTGCAGCAAAAAGCGCCTGCTACCGTGGGTAGCAAATAGTGCGTTTTTCGGTGGCGTTATTCGACGTTCCCGTTGCCGTTCCGCGACCGGATGCGGGTGGAGCGGGTGCCGTCGAGGTAGCGCTCGGCGAGGATGACGGCGACATAGTCGTCGTAGGGGACGTCAGGGACGCGCAGGCTGACGGGGAGGAGGCGCTCCCAGCCGCGCCCCGGGTGGGTTTCCAGGTAACGGCGGCGGCCCAATTCACTGCTGCGGTGCTCGTCGACGAAGACGATATCCAGCCGGAAGCCCGCCTGGCGGAGTTGATCGCGCACCTCGCGGGCGGCGGTGCGGTCGCCCAACACCAGCGTTTCCACCCCGTAGCGGCCCACGAAGTGCGCCACGCGCAGGGGCAGGTTGTCGCGGGGGACGATCTCCTGCACGAGCACGGCGCGCGACGGGGCGACCACCGCCACCCCGCACTTCTCCCGCCCCGGATCCACCGCCAGCAGCGGAGGCGTCATGGCGTGAGCACGTCAAAGGTCAGGTCCACGGGGCCGGAGCGCGTCACCCGGCTCTTCACGCGCGCCACCACCTGCACCGCCCCCCCCCGCTCATGTGCCCGTTCGGCCACCGGCAGGAGATCGGTCCAGGGGATCAGCGACCAGCGGGCCACCGGCAGGGCGTCGGGGTGAGCGGCATCGAAGCGCCGGGTGACCATGACCATCTGTTTGGCGCGCAGCGCGGCGGGCACGCGGGTACGCAGCAGTTCGTCCACGAGCCGCCCGAGCAGCTCGGCAGTGTCGGCGTGGGCGGGCAGCGTCAAGCGCGCCACTTCGTCCCCCGCCTGATACACCGGTGTGTTGGGCAACACCTCCAGCGCTTCCACGCTGATCATCGCCGGCGCGTTCACCGGCACGTTATTCACCGGGGCGAATTGGATGATCGCCTCCCGCGCGCCGATGCTCCCGAGGCGTGTCGCCAGCCGGGTGATCGCCTCGTCGGCGGTCATGCGCACCGGGTGGTCGCCGGAGCCGCCGAGGAAGATCAGCGGCGTGGTCTCCTTGGGGAACTCCGCGCTCTGCGCGCGCACCACGCGCTCCGCGGCGGCCACGAAGGCGGTCAGGTGCCGCCGGCGCTCCTCGACGGTGCCGCCGGTGGGAAAGACGCCGGTCAGCAGCTCCTGCCCGGAGGTGAAGGCGAGCTGGGCAAAGGTGGTGAGGGCAAACTGGCTGAGCACCTCGACGCGTTCGTTCAGCTCCGTCACGTGCGCCTGCAGCGCGTCGCGCGTCACCTGCAGATGCACCAGATCGTTGTTGAGCTTCACCGACGCCTTGCCCGTCTGCAGCAGGCTGGCAGTGGCGGAGTCAAGCTGTGTATGCACGGTCGCATATTCGCGCTGTGCCTGCGTGAGCTTGCCGCGCGCGGCGTCGAGCTGCTGCTGGGTGGTGTCCAGCTCCCCCTTCGCCTGCGTCAACTTCCCCTGGATGTCCGCGCGCTGGTGGCCGGACTCTTCCAGGCGGGCGCTGGTATCGTGCAGCTTCGCCTGCATGGCGTCCAACTGGTGTTGCGTCGCCGTCAACGTCGCCTGCATCGTACTCGCCGCCAGCAGTTGGCGCGTCAGGTCGTCCTTGAGCACGCTCACGGGGGTGATAAAGGCGTCGCGAATCGGCTTGGAGATGACGAAGGTGGCGGCCAGGGTGATGACGGCGATGAGCACGCCCACCCCGACGGAGATGACGATGGCGGTATACCGTGGGCGCAGCCCCAGCAACGAGAGCCGGCGCCGTCCCATCTTGCGCCCGACCCAATCGCCCACGTAGGCGATCAGTCCGCTTACTGCCACGATGATGAGGGCCAGGAAAAACATCGCACCACGCTTCGGATAGACCACTCCATTATAGGGGCGGAATTACTGAGCGTCAAGGAAAGCGCTGTGGAGTCGGCAGGAGTTCCTCCCGCTCGCCGCGAATTAATCTTCAGCTTTCTACCCGCGGAAGGAGCGGTTTACCGATGAAACGTGTGCGGATGTGCCTTTTGGGTGCGTGTATTGCGCTGGCGGTCGCCCTGCTGGCGCCGGCCTGGGCGACGGAGACGGAGAACCAGGGGATTCACCTGCTGCCCGCGCCGGGCAAGGTGGTTATCGACGGCAAGACGAACGACTGGGATCTCTCCGGCGGCGTCTTTGCGTGCGGTGACGTGGAGCACCTGCGCGACCAGTTCGCGGTGTGGATCCACGTGATGTACGACGCCGACCACGTCTACGTGCTGGCACGCTGGAAGGACCCCACCCCGCTGAACAACCCGGAGAACAAGGGGGGCCACGGTTTCAACGGCGACTGCCTGCAAGTCCGCTTCATCACCTTCCCCGGCGGCCCCGACGAAACGGTCTCCTGGTGGGACTTCTGGCGCGACGCGCGCGGGCTCCCCGTCATCGAGCGCGGCTGGCCGGGCCGGGCCAACGGCGTCACCACCAACCCGCTGCCGGTGTTGTCGCCGGAGGACGAAGCCTCCGTCACACAGGCCTTCTCCGTCGATCCCGACGGTAAGGGCTACGCGCAGGAAGTGGCGATCCCGTGGAAGCTGCTCAGCGCCAACGGCGCCGCGCCGAAGGCGGGGGACAAGATCCGCATGACGGTGGAGCCCAACTTCACCGCGGGCACCTTCGGCCGCATCACCATCAAGGACATCTTCAACGATCAGTCGAAGACCCCCGACCGTGTCTTCACCTTCCGCGCCTACCGCGACTGGGGCTGGGGCACGCTGGACGCGACCGGCGGCCTGACCCCCGCGCCCGTGCGCCTGGCCGATGGCCGTACCTTCCCCATGACCATGCAAGGCGGAGTGCCCTCGGTGGACTGGACCGGGATCATCCATAAATTCGAATGGCCGGGCTTCAAGCCGCTCACCTTCGACATGCCCTTCGACGGCTACGTGTCGCTGAATATCATCGCCCACGACGGCACCATCGCGCGGCACCTGCTCAACGCCGACCCGCGCGCCAAGGGGCACTATACCGTCACCTGGGACGGCCTGACCGACGCCGTCTACCGCACGCCGGGCCAGCCGGTGCCCGCGGGTGAGTATACCTGGAAGGCCATCGCGCATCCCGGCGCCAAGCTCACCTTCCGCGGCTACGCCTGCGACGGCGGGCGCGTGCCGTGGGATTCCACCCCGCAGGACTTCTGGCTGGGTGACCACGGCGAACCCTCCGCGGTGGTCACCGACGCCACCCACGTCTACCTGGCGTGCGACGGCGCGGAAGGCGGGCGCCACCTGCTCGCCACCGACCTGCAAGGCCACGTGCAATGGGGGTTGCAGAATACCACCGGCGGCGCCGACCCCGAATACATCGCGCTGGACGACGGCGCCCTCTATGTGCTGCATCAGAAAGTGGACTGGATGGCCGGCCCGGGGATGATCTCCCGCGTGGAGGCCAAGTCGGGCGCCTACCTCAAATGGCCGGGCGCGAACTCGCACATCCTGGCGCTCAACACCATTTGGCCGGCGGGACAGACCGGGCCGGATCACTTCGACGGCCTGGACGTGCACAACGGCAAGCTCTACGCCACGATCAGCGACCCGGAGTTCTTCAGCGAGGACATCGCCGACTGGAAGGCGCTCGTCACCCAGCTCAAAGGCACGACGCCCCTCGCCAAGCGCATCATGGAGCGCGTGAGCCCCGACACCACGCGACGCCTGAGCGAATTCCTCGCCGGCAAAGTCACGCAGGAGCAGGCCTTCCTCACCTGGCTGGGCGGGCCGCGCTTCGACCGTGAGGTCACGACGGCGCTCACCGGGCTGCTCAACGAGACCGATCTCGCCCCGAACACGGCGAAGCTCTCCGCGCCAGAGCGCCGGTTGGCGAACCGCCGCTTCCTGGAGACGGCCCTCACCCCGGCCATCACCCCGCTGCCCGTCAACGCCGTGGTGGTGCTCGACGTGGCGACCGGCAAGGTGACCCACAGTTGGCCGCTGCCCTATGGCAGCGCGCTGAAGGCGGTGAGCGACACCTGTATCTACGTCATCTCCGCCGGGGAAAGCGTGCTCGCCCTCGACCCGACCAATGGGAAGACGAAGACGGTGGTGCGCGGCCTGCACAACGCGCGCGGCATCACCGTGGACGACGCCGGCAAGCTCTACGTCAGCGTGAACGACCCGCAGATGCAGGTGCTCGCCTTCACCGCGCGCGGCAAGGCCGCCGGGCATTTCGGGCGCACCGGCGGGCGCGCCCCGCTGGGCAAGTGGCAGGCCGACGGCATGTACAACCCCGCCGGGCTGGCGGTGGATCACACCGGACAGTTGTGGGTGATGGAGCACGACGCGCACCCGAAGCGCGTGAGCGTGTGGAACGTGAAGACGGGCGGACTGGTGAAGGATTTCTTCGGCCCCACCCAGTACGGCGCCTCCGGCTCCGCCATCGACCCGCGCGACCCCAACCTGATGATCGGCGTGGGCTGCGAGTGGCGCCTCGATCCGAAAACGGGCACCTCCGCTTGCGTCGGCACCTTCGACCGCCGCTACCACAACTTCGCCACCTACCGCGAAGGGAAGAACGGCAAGCTGTACCTGATCACCATCTACGACCGCTACGGCATCGGCGGCGTGCAGTTCTGGGAGGTTCGCGGCGAGGCTGACCTCGCGCTGCGTGCCGAACTGCGCGTCAAGGGTGACCCTGACCTGCGGAAAAGCATCGGAAAGACGGAACTCTGGACCGATCTGAACGGCGACGGCAAGGAGCAGCCGAACGAGGTGCAGACGCGTGACGGCGCCCTTTTCTGCGCCGGCAGCAACGGTTGGTCGCTCAACCTCGGCCCCGACATGACGCTCTACCCGCAGGACATCTTGGATAAGATGCTCAAGGCACTGCCGATGGAAGGCTTCACCGACGGCGGCGCCCCGCGCTTTGACCTGGCGCACCTGCGCACCCTACCCGAGGCGATGAGCAACGGCTACCTGCGCAACGACGGCTGCGCGGTGCCCAGCGCCGACAACAAGACGATCCTCGTCAACCTGCGCGTGAAGGATCACCCGGCGGGCTATGTGTGGCACTGCTTCGACCTGGCCACCGGCGCGCTGAAGTGGACGTATCCCAACGCCTACTTCCAGGTGGGTGGCTCGCACAGCGCCCCGGCGGCCGACCCCGGCCTCTTCCGCGGCGCCTACGGGCCCATCGGCTCGGTGAAGATCCCCGGCGCGGGCAATACCTGGATCATCAACGGCAACCTGGGTGAGTGGGGCGCGCTGACCGAAGACGGCTACTACCTGTCGCGCCTCTTCAACGGCAGCATCTTCGAGTGGCACTGGCCCGCCGACGCGGCGCCGGGCGGCGACATGACCAACCTGCCCCCGGGCTGCGGCGGCGAGGATTTCGGCGGCTCGGTGACGCAGGCGGCGGACGGCAAGGTCTACATCCAGGCGGGCAAAATGGCGGTCTGGAACATCGCCCTTTCCGGCCTCGATCAAACCGTCGCCGTGCCCGGCGGAACGCTCACGCTCAGCGAGGCGGAGACCCGCCAGGCCTTCGCGCTACGCGAGGCCGCGCTGCAGGCTGCCGCCGCGGGCGCGCACACGGACATCAAGCGCGCCACGGTGACGCTCACCGGCAATATCTACGCCGACTTCAAGGGGGTCACGCCCCTCGACTATCAGAAGTCCGAGGACGCGCGCATCCGCACCATGCTCGCGCATGACGACACGAACCTCTACCTGGGCTGGGAAGTGCGCGACGCCACCCCGTGGGTGAACGGCGCCACCGACATCTCGCAGATGTATGCCTGCGGCGACACGGTGGACCTGCAACTCGGCACCGACACCCGCGATCCGAAGCGCAATTCGGCGGCGAAGGGCGACCTGCGCCTGTCCATCGGCAACTTCGGGGGCAAGCCCACCGCGGTGCTCTACAAGTTCGTCACCGACGCCAAAAAGCCGCGCACCTTCACCTCCGGCGTCATCCAGGGATACCAGGTGGACTGGGTGGACGTGCTGGCGGAGGCAAAGGTCACCGTGAAGGTGGAGAAGGAGCGCTACTTCGTGGAAGCCGCGGTGCCGCTGGCCGCCCTCGGCCTCACCGGTACGCCCCACTTCGCCTTCCACGGCGACGTGGGCGTCACCCACGGCGACGCTTCCGGCACGCGCACCAAACTGCGCACCTACTGGGCCAACCAGCAGACCGGGCTGGTGGACGACGTGGTCTTCGAACTGCGCCCCACCCCCGCCAACTGGGGCGAGCTGACGCTGGAATAGGAGACAGTATGCCCGAGACCGAGCTGACCGGTTACCAGGTGCGCCATCTGCGCGACGCCACGGTGGTGCCGTGCCCGTGCGGCGCAAGTCACCGCATCTTCACGCGGGACGACACGCCGGTGGCCAATCTGCACATCACCGAGATCACCGACGCGCGCAAGCACTATCACAAGCAGGCCACCGAGTACTACTACATTCTGCGCGGCGCGGGGCGCATGGAGCTGAACGACGACGTGATCGCGCTGGAGGAAGGCACGGCGGTTATCATCTACCCCGGCACCGCCCACCGCGTCTCCGGCGACATCACCGCGCTGATCGTGGTCATCCCGGCGGCAGAACATGGCGACGAATACTTCCTCGACACGGACGGGTGAATCCTGTACCGCACCAAACGCCTCGCGCCCCGTGGCCGGCCACGACGGC
>CAIYQO010000119.1 GCA_903928345.1 uncultured bacterium
CTGTGCAAGCCCGGCCAGTACAAGCGGCCCTGCCTGTTCGTGATGACGCTGAAGTACTCGGGCAAGAGCTTCCGCAAGACGGTGTGGAAGACGGACCAGGAGGTCTGGGCCCGCCTGCACGAGGAGGCGTGGCGCAGCTTCGGGGGCTGCTGCCAGTACGTGGTGCTGGACAACCTGAAGGAAGGGGTGATCCGTCCCGACATCTACGAGCCGGAACTGAACCTGGTCTATGCGGCGATGCTCAAGCACTACGGTGTGGTGGCCGATCCGTGCCGGGTGGGCGATCCCGACCGCAAGGGGACGGTGGAGAACGCCATCCAGCACACGCAGGGCACGGCGTTGAAGGGGCGCAAGTTCGACTCGATCGAGGAGCAGAACACGTGGCTGTCCCACTGGGAGGAGCGCTGGGCGGCGCCACGCATCCATGGCCGCAAGAAGCGCCAGGTGCTGGAGATGTATCGCGAGGAACAGCCCCACCTGCGAGCGCTGCCGTTGGAGGGCTTTCGCTGCTTCAAGTCCGGCACGCGCACGGTGGACGATGCAGGGCTGGTGCAGGTGGATGGCTCGTACTACGCGGCGTTGCCCGCGCGGCTGCACAGCGTGGTGCAGGTGCGCATCTACCCGCGCGAGATCGAGATCCTCGACGCGGCGGGCGTCGTGCTGCGTCGGCACGTGAAGTCGGAACGCAAGGGCCAGTTCGTGATCGGTGCCGACGATCGCATCTTCAACCCGTCGCGCGAGACCGCACGGTTGCTCGAGAAGGCCGGGAAGATCGGTCCGAACACGGAGCAACTGGCGCGGCAGCTGTTCGCCAACCTCGGACGGCCCGGCCAGCGGGCGCTGTACGGCCTGACGAACCTGCCGCGCACGCATAAGTGCGCGGACATCGAGGCCGTGTGCACTCGCTTCCTCGACGCCGAGTGCATCTCGTACGCGGCGATCCGGCGCGCGCTTGAACGGCAGGCGGAAACGCCCGCGGCCAGCGCGTCCGTTCTCGTCCAGGAAGGCCCGGCGATACGGGCCATCGCCGAGTACCAGTCGTTCTGGGAAGCGCACACGCAGACGCACCTCGAGGAGGACGCCGATGGCCATGTCCATCCCTGAACTCGAACGCGCGCTGCGCGGGCTGCGTCTGTCGGGCATGACCGATACGCTGCAGGCCCGCGCACTTCAGGTGGCCAGCCACGAGATGGACTTCACCGAGGCGTTCTCCTGGCTCGTTCAGGACGAACTCGATCGGCGGCGCAGCCGGCTTCAGGAGCGCCGCTATGCCCTGTCCGGGTTGCCCGAGCGCAAGACGCTCCAGGAGCTGGACTGGAGCTACAACACGCGCCTGCCCAAGCGCGACATCTTCGAGCTCGGGGCGCTCAAGTTCGTCGAGGCCAAGGAGGACATCCTCCTGCTCGGGCCGCCCGGCACCGGCAAGAGCCACGTCGCCAAGGCCCTGGCGCTGCTGGCCGTCGATCGGGGGTGCAAGGTCCTCTACCGGGAAGCACATCAACTGATCGAGGACATCACCGAGGCGCGTGAGCTCAGCGCCCTGCGCAAGTACCGCGCGCAGTTGAAGGCGACCGAGCTGCTCGTGATCGACGACCTGTTCCTACGCCGCCTGCCCGCCACCGCCGGCGACGAACTCGCCGACGTGCTGATGAGCCGCTACGAGAAGAGCTCGACGATCATCACCTCGAACCGCCCGCTCGAGGACTGGGCCAAGCTGCTGGGCGACGTGGTCGTCGTCGCTCCGCTACTCGACCGCCTGATGCATCACGGCCACCTGCTCAAGTTCGAAGGCAAGAGCTGGCGACTCAGAGAAGCCGCAACCCGGGTTGCGAGGAGGACAACCCAGACCTAACTTCCCATCGTTCCGTCGCCGACCGGGTGGAGGACTTTGACCCGGCCACAGGTGGAGGAAGTTGAGGTGGCCACCGGGGCCTCATCGGTCATTTCGGGTTTTCGCCTACCGCGACTCATTCGAAGTCGTGAGGTGTGCTCAAGGCGGCGTACCGATAGGGCGCACCCGGTCCGGGCAACTACTTGTTGCTCCACCTGTTGTGAGAGCCGCGCAAGCCTCGCGCGCCGAGAAGCACCGCGAAGGCGCTGCTCCCGCCAGCGCCGCGGCTCGGGGCGGTGCGGCAACGCGGTCGCCAAAAACGCCTCGCCGTCCATACAACGGATTTGACCACAGGCTCTTGAACAGACCGCGCAACGCCAGGCGCCGAAAGGGCACCACTGCAACGCGCGGGGCGTTCCTGCGCGATCCTCGAGGGCGGGTATCGCCTGCACGCGCTTGCTGATAGGATTCTGTCATCGTCGCTGCGATGCCCCCCGCTGGTGAGGGGCGTAGCCCATCCTGCACCCACACCGCGAAGCCTCTTCGGGGGGGGGGAACACCTCATGCGTTCGTTGCTTCCACGCCTCGCCATCACGCTCGCGCTGCTCGCCTTCGCATCCATCCTGCCCGCGAAGGTCGGGGCGCAGACCTACCAGGACCTCACCCAGTGGGGCTCGTGGGGATCCGGCA
>CAIYQO010000120.1 GCA_903928345.1 uncultured bacterium
CAGGCGTCCACGAGCTGACGAAACAGCGCGAAGGTGCGCGCCTGCACGAACACCGGTTGGCAGCAGCCCAACAGGGTAAGATACGACTGAACCATGGCGATCTTCCTGAAGGGGGTGGTGGTGAGATACGATCCACTTCATGGCAGCCCGCCATGGTTCCTTTCATTGAGGCCGGTTGCTCCGGGCAGCGAACGAACCCGGAGCGAGGGGGGGAAAGTGCGAAAGTCCACTATGCGTCGTTTGGCTTTATTCGCGGTGTTGCTGCTGCCGTTGCTGTCGCAGGCGGCGGGGCAGTGGTCGAATCAGCTTCGCTTCTGCGGGCGCTGGGATTTGCGCACCGCGGGTCGGGCGCTCACCATCAACAGCGGCAGCTACGTGCAGGCACGTTTTTCCGGCGCAACCCTGGCCGCCGATTTCGACGTGACGCTGAATCAGGCGCCGCTGCCGACCCTGGCCTGGCAGGTGGATGCCGGCGAGTGGCAGGAGGCGGAAGTGGCCCCCAGCGTGCCGCTGGTGACGGGGTTGGGCAAGGGCACGCACACCGTGATGCTGATGGTGCGTGGCATCGACGAGCACCAGAACCGCTGGACGGCGCCGCTGGTCGGCAGCGTGACCTTCACCGGCTTCGAACTGGCGAAGGGCGGCAAGTTCGCCAAGCCGCTGCGCGCGTGGGACAAGCCGGCACTGAAGATGGAATTCCTCGGTGACAGCATCACCGAAGGGGTGCTCGTGCAGGCAGCGCGCCCGGGGAAGGGTACCTGGCCGTGGTTCACCGACGGACGCCTGAACTACGCCGGTCGCACGGCGGTGGCACTGGGCGCCGCGTGGCGGCAGGTCGGCTTTGGCGCCACCGGCATCTCGCACGGTGGCAGCGGCGGAGCCGCGGGGGCGCTCACCGCCTTCAACTTCTTCCACGCCGATTGCCCGCGCGATGCCTGGCAGCCCGATGTGGTGGTAATCAACCAGGGGACGAATGACGGCGGCATGCCGTCGAAGGACTACCAGCCGCTCTATATCAAGTACCTGGGGCTCATCCGCGTGGCCTACCCGAAGGCGAAGATCGTCGCCCTGCGCCCCTTCTGCGGTGCGCAGGAGACGGCCATCAAAGCCGCCGTCGAGGCGTGCCACGTCGCGGGCGACACGGCGGTCTACTTCATCGACACCACCGGCTGGTACAACGGCCCCATCCACCCCAACGTGGACGGCAGCGCCGCCCTGTCGGCCAAGCTGGTGAAGGCACTGCAGGACGGCGTGCTGGGGAAGAAGTAAGAGGGACGTTCTCCACTTCCTGATCCGGTGTGATGCCGGTCACTGTATGGAACAGGGCGGGAGCCCGGCTCGTTTACCTAGACACGAGCCAGGCTCCCGCCCTGTTCCAAACAGTGACCATCACTATGCCGACTTAAAAATTCGTTACTCTCGGCAACGATCATGACTTTTATCATAGCGCGCGGGGGCGCGGGCGCGTACCATGAGGGCAGATCGACGAAGGGAGAGTTGTCCGATGTATGCGACGCAACAATTACGAGATGAGCACGAGGGCATTAAAGTGGTGCTGGACGTGCTGGAGCATTTGGGGCGCGAAATGGCGCTGGGCCATCCGGTGGAGACCGACGCGCTGGCGCAGATCGTTGATTTTCTCCGTACCTTTGCCGACCGCTGCCACCACGGCAAGGAGGAGGCGCTGCTCTTCCCCGCGTTGGAGGCGGTAGGACTGCCGCGCGACGGCGGGCCGATCGGCGTGATGCTGGCCGACCATACCGAGGGGCGGATGCACATCCGCGCCATGGTCGACGCGCTGGCGCGGCTGCAGGCCGGGGACGACGCCGGTGCAGCCTTCGCCGACCACGCACTGGCCTACGTCCGCCTGCTGCGCGCACATATCGAGAAGGAGAACCAGGTGCTCTTCGTAATGGCTGAGCGCCTGCTCCCCGCCAAGGTGCACGCCACCCTTACCGCGGAATTCGACCGCGTGGAAGCCGAACAGATCGGCCCCGGCGTGCACGAGCGCTACCACGCGCTGATCCATGAACTGCAGGAGCGGTACTTGCAGCGTGTGGCTTAGAGCTGAAGTTTAGATAAACCGTCCGCGGCTCTTTTTTCCAGATGGGTTTTCTGTGCGCATCTTCCTCTAAGCATGTGGGCCGCCTGTCCAGTATGGATGGCGGCCCAATCGGTATCGTACTGGTGTCTGTCACAACCTTCC
>CAIYQO010000121.1 GCA_903928345.1 uncultured bacterium
GCCTCTGTGTCGTGAGAGTGGGTGGTACCCTCTCATTCCCCGCAGAGGCTTTTTTCGCACGTGACCCACCGCCCAGACCGACACGGCACTTGACCCCTCGGATATGGGGGCGGTGGCTTGATCTAGGATAAACCTGAGGCCTGGGGCGTTGCCCCAGGTACCGGATGCCAAACAGTCACCAGCCCTGAAAGGGCGTCATCCACTGCACCGAAGTCGAATAGCGCCCTTGCAGGGCTCGGGGTCCCTTTGCTCCTCACCTGGGGCGATGCCCCAGGCTGACGAATCTGAGCCTTTCAGGCTCACACGTTTCCTCGGCCTGATGGGTGCTACTTCCCAGCAGGTGTGAATTTCGCGTCCCGCCGGCTATTTTCGGCGAAGTCGATGACCAGGCTGGAGCCGCCGCCGCCGTTCCAGGTGTATCGCGTATAGTGCGCCTCGCTTTTATGCCGCCCGTATTTGGCCTCGACGGTTTTGAGCGGCGTGCCGGTCGGCACGTCCACCCCGGCATCCGCGACGCATGCGGCGGGGCATGAAACGACGACATCGTGTTCGAAGACGATATACACGATCTCGCCTTTACGCGACGATCTCGACGCATACCCGTACTCCACCCGCGGCAACGGTGTTTTGGTCGGGGCCCAGCCGATCTTTTTCGTCAGGTCAGCCGGGGTATCGAACGCGCCGATGTCGTCGTACATCGCCTTGGTGACCGGCGGGTGGGTCGACTTTGGCGCGGCCGGCGGGGGTGCCGGCACGCCGCGCACTATCGCATGGGGTGGTACGGATGCCGGCATGGCCTGTTGGCGCGGCGGACAGCCGGCAAAGCTGGCCAGCGCCAGGACGGCGAGGGGGAGTAGAATCGCGTACCGCATCAGCATCCTCCTTGTGCGATAAGACATTCAACCGGTTCCACTATAAGGACAGGTTACCGATCTGTCAAATGTCACCTGCACTCGACCCCACCCCGGCCTGAAGGCCACCCCTCCCCCGGGCGCCATCCTGGCTGGGAGAGGGGAACGTGAGGGATAGCGGGATACCGGTGGCATCCTCGTTTATCCCCGCATGCTTTTCGCCAACACCGAACCATTTTTCAACTTCCATTTTCTCATTTCTCATTTGCCATTCACCCCAGCGTCACATCCCCCGGTACCACGGCGCCGTGTTCGCGCAGCAGGGCGTAGACGTCCGCCAGCGGGAGGGCTTCCGGGTCGAGGCCGGTGCGGGCGCTGAGAGCGGCCAGGGCGCCGGCGGCCTGGCCCATGGCCATGCAGGGGCATTCGACGCGCAGGGCGGAGTTGGCCTCCCGGTCGCTGGAGACGCAGCGGCCCGCGGCGAGGAGGAAGCGGCTCCCCGCCGGCAGCAGCGCCCCACGCGGGACCGTGGGCAGCACGTGCCGGCCCAGCCCGCGCCCGTTGATGCCCGCGCCGTCGTTGAGGTGTTCGTCAATGGGGTAGAAGGCGTAGCAGAGGGCGTCGTCATACCTTCGCCCGGCCTCGTAGTCGGCGGCGGTGACGGTGGATTTCCCCACAATAGTCACCGTTTCGCGGATGCCCACCTCGGTGCAGCACGATGCGATGTACAACCCCTCCAGCCCCGGTTGTTGCCGGCAGAAGCGGTACATGCGCAGCAGCGCCTGCCGGGCCTCGATTTCCGCCGCGGTTTTCCCCTCGCTGGTCTCGGCCCCGGGCGCGCGCAGGTGGTTGGCGTTGCTCCCCCACCGCCACAGAAAGGGCGCGGGGTTGCTGCCCTGCCAGGCGATATCGGTGTTTTTCAGCGTGCCGGCGGCGACCGCGGCCTCGGCGGCTTGCGCCAGCGCGTCATAGTCCAGCGCGTCCGGGTCGTACCCTGCGCAGCGCATCTGCAGGGTGGCCGGTTGCACGATGTCGGGGCGCACGGTGGGGTAGCCGGCCAGCGCGACCACGTTAGCATCGCCGGTAGCGTCGATGAGCACCTTCGCGCGAGTCATCTGCAGGCCGGATTTCGTGCACACGGTGAGGGTCCAGGCGTCATCGGCGAACTCTATGGCGGCGGGCATGGCGTGGAAGAGCAGCTCGACACCGGCCTCTAGCACCGCGGCGTCGCAGATGGCGGCGTGGATGACCTTGTCCATCGACAGATGCCGCGGACAGGGGGTGTCGCGGGAGGCGTCGGCGGTGGGGATGGGCGTGCCCGTTTCCGTCCACGTGCGGCACATGAGTTCCCAGCCGATGCCGCCGATGATCTGCGCGCCCCAGGCAAAGAAGTGCGCGGGAGCGTTGATGCCGCCCACGGTGAGGGTGCCGCCCAGAATGCCGTTCTTCTCGACCAGCAGCGTGCGCGCCCCAGCGCGCCCCGCCTGAACCGCGGCCACCACGCCGGCCGTGCCGCCGCCGATTACGATGACGTCGTAGGAATCGTGCATGGATACTCCCGTTGTGGATAATAGTACCACAAAACGATATGACACTATTTTAATTGCCTAAATGCGTCTATCTGTTTAATTAAATCTAGCAATTTTGTGTGAATATCATCTTTATGAAATTCTGAAAATACTTTTGCATCTGTTATAGTAATGCCATATAATGATTGGCATTTATCGCGAAAAGCTCGTAAGACTGTCTTTCCTGGAACGATCATTAATCGCTCTTGCAAGTTAGGCCATACTGTACTGACCCAATTAAGCGTCTCTCCTGCAATAGTAGCGGGATCTTTACCTGTTGACTTGAAATATGACTGATTCTTTGCGATATATTGTGCGCTCACATTATCACGGAGACTATTTGTGATATCAGTCAAAATGTCCGAGGCGGAGAGCGTTCTATCAATAACTTCACTGGAGCGCCTCTCGCGTTCAACAATGGCTTTTTCAAGCGTTCTCTCTAGTACTGATGGAATTAGTAAATAATTCTCAATTTCTTTCCCGTGATGAAAGTGTATTAGTTGCAAGCTATCTTTGCATTTTGCATAAACATCAGCTATTTCATCGCTAGGCCAATAATCATTATCAAATATTGCGCCAATGTGTAACGATGACCCAAGCGCCTTTTCGAATCCCCAGGCAAAGTGTTTTATCCTTTCCCAGCTTGAAAAACCACCAGATTGAATTGTTGTAATTTCTGAACCTGAAGCAATTTCTGGAAAATTTAAAATACGAGAAAACCTTCTAATAATTCCAAAATCAGTAGGGCCTTCAGTGAATAGCAATTTCTTTGTTCGCGCAAGATGTGAAAGAGTAACATTTTGTATTGACCCGATCTGCTCAAGTACTCGTTGCACACCCTGGATATCTTGTAAGCGTTCTGCAGTTTTCTTCTCTTTGTTAATAATAACTAATTCAGAAGGATCAGCTTCCCCCATTATTTCTGCCGAGTGAGTCGCGACTAAAATATCAGGACCAGCTTCGCGGAGAATCTCAACAAGTTGTCGTTGAACATCGGGGTGGAGATAAATTTCAGGCTCATCAATTACAAGTATAGAAGTATCAGAAAACGTACTAATACTTGTCAATAACTGGCACCATACTTGAAAATCGAATCCAGCCCAAGCAATTTCTCTTGTAATTCTATTCTCTGTGCAATACATAACGAGATGCTTTGAAAAAATATCTGGCTTCAATGGCTTTGTCACTTCCATCCCAGGCCATGTTTTCTTTATTAGTGCTGCAAATTTATCAAATCCTTCTTTTGAGATATGCCAATAGTTTCTAAAATGATATGAAGCACGATGCGAAGATAATCCCCTTCGCACAGTTTCGTCTGTAACAATCTGCTCTTCTAACTCTAGCGGCCCAAGGATAGGAACAGCACCGATTGTGATTGGAAAATCTCGGCGAAAATCTGAAGGAGACGAAATTCGTTTTCCTTCAGTTTCGGCAATCAGTATCGCAGCACTATCTGGCATAAAATATAGTATTAACAAGTTTTTATTCGACAATCGAAAAGTAATTTTAGTTTCCATTTCATCAAGGTCAGTATGGACATTCTTAACTGTTATTGGAAGAGAGTCAAAAGGTATCCTATACCCATATCGTGCTGGGTATGCATTTTCCAACGGTTCTGGACTTTTGCTTCGAGCAATTCTCAGAGCAATATCTAATACTCTGAACGCACTCAATATTGTCGATTTACCACAATTATTCGTGCCAGTAAGGATATTCATGTGTTGCAATCTCACTGAATATCGCCGAAATGCTTTAAAGCCGTCAAATTCAACAGATGTTAGCGTGACTGGTGAAGTCATAATTACCTCCATGACGAATAGGATTGAGACTATATCATGACTAGATCGGATAAAATAGTCAATGCTTCTCTAACCTCGGTGTTTCGTCCGCGCAATAATATGCTCCTGCATTTCGGCGTCGAGGAGGCCGAATTGTTGACTGAAGCCGGAGACGCGGACGCAGAGGTTGCGGTATTGCTCCGGGTTGCGCTGGGCGGCGCGGAGGGTGTCGGCGTTCACCACGTTGAACTGCAACTGCCCCACCCCGGCGCGCACGGCGGTGAGCAGGAGGTCGGTGAAGGCCTCGCGGCCCGCGCCGTCGAGTAGGACGGGGTCGGCTTCCAGGATGGCGGAGGAGCTGGCGGCGGCGAGGTGGTGCGGCAGGCGGGCGAGGGAGTTGATGACGGCGGTGAAACCCTCCTTGTCGCGCCCCTGCACGGGGGAGAGGCTGTAGGCCAGCGGCTCCCCGGCGCGGCGGCCGTCGGGCGTGGCGCCCGTCTGCTTGCCGAAGGGGAGCATCAGCGTGAAGGTGAAGAGATGGGCGAAGAAGGTGCCGCCCGCAGGCGTACGATAACTCCCCAGCAGGGTGCAGTACTGCGCGACGAGTTCGGCGGCGTAGCGGTCGGGCAGCGGCTCGTCGTTGCCGTATTTGGGCAGGCGGGTGCGCAGATACCCCGCCAGGTCGTCGCACCCCGCGAAATTCGTGCGCAGGGCGGCGAGCAGCTCCGCGCGCGTCACCGTGGCGTCGGTGAAGACCGCCTGGTCGAGGGCGGCAAAGCTGTCGGCCACGTTGGGGATGCCCATCGCCGCGCTGGAGTGGTAGTTGAAGCGCGCCCCGCCCTCGATGATGTCGCGGCCCCCACGTACGCAGTCATCGGTGAGCAGGGAGAGATATGGCAACCGATACTGCCCGCGGTGGGCGATCTCGGCGGCGTTGGACATGCCCACCGCCAGCTCCGCCGCGTGGGTGAGCTGCCGCGTGAAGGCGGCCTGCACGTCGGCCATGTCGCGGAAGTCGGCCAGCGTGCCGGTGCGCGGGCCGACCTGGGCGCCGTCGCGCGGGTCCACCCCGTCGTTCAGCGCCAGCTCCAGGCATTTGGCCAGGTTGATCCAGTGGCTCACCGCGTGGGGGCTGGCCTTGCCGGGGATGGTGATCTCGATGCACCCGATGGCCGCGTAGCCGCGCGCTTCCTCCAGCGGGATGCCTTTGGCGACGAGGGCGGGCACCAGCGCCTCGTCGTTGAAGAAAAACGGGATGCCGCCGCCTTGCGCGATAAGGTCGACGCAGCGCGCCACGAAGTCGCGGGGGGAATCCTGGTGCAGCCGCGCCGAAAGGCAGCGCACGAAGCCCAGGCCCTCGGTGACATCGAGCACCAGGTAGCTGAGGGGGTTCACGGCGTCCTGCCCCGCGGCATCCACGCCGCCGATCATCATCTGCTGCACGTCGTAGGCCTGGTAGAGCTTCACCCACAACGCCGCCAACAGCTCCGCCGCCTCCTCGCGGGTGATCCGCCCCGCCGCCAGGTCGGCGGCGTAATAGGGGTAGAGCAACTGGTCGATGCGCCCGATGCCGTTGGCGTTCAGGCCGTCTTCCCACGCGGTGAGCATGTGGGCGAACCACAGCGCCTGCACCGCCTCGGGGAAGGTGCGCGCGGGCTCGCTGGGCACGCGGTCGCAGAGGTCGGCCACCGCCGCATTGCCCACGCGCCGGGCTTCCGCCGCGTGGCGCGGGCCCAGGGTGAGGGCCGCAGTGCACAGGCGCTGCCAGCCCAGCAGGTTGGCGCGTTGCGTGGCGGCGTCGGGGTCGGCGGGGGAGATGGCGGCCAGCGCGGCCTCCACCTCGGCCAGCAATCCCCGGAAGCCCAGCCGCAGCACCTTCTCATAGCCGCGGATGCTGTGGTTCAGGTCGGTGCCCCAGGCCTCGGCTACCCCGTGCTCCCAGGCAACCTGCCACCCCGGCGGATGGGGGAGCGCGGCGGCAGCCTTGAAGGCGAAGGGGCGGGCATCCAGCCAGCCGCGCACCTCGGCTTGCTGCTCGGTGGTGAGGGGGGACGCCGCCATGCGCGCGGCCAGCTCCTCGGCGGTGCACCACGGGTCGCCCCAGAAGTGGAAGGGGCCGTCGTTGTTCATCCCGTGGTCGCCGGCCAGCAGATCGTCGGCGCTCACGCGCGGGGGCATGGTCGCCACCACGTGGGCGAACGCCGTCGCCGAGCGCAACGACAACCCGTCGCCCTCCGAACCCATCCACCCGGCCAGAAAGGCATGCATCACCGGCCAGTAGGCCCAATACAGCCCCGGCTCCTGCGCCAGCCCCCGCGCGCGCAGGCGGACGATCTGTTCGGAAGGTTGGTAAGTGCTCATGGGGGTAGTATAGCGGAAAACCGGCAAAATCGTCACTCGTCGTCGTGAGTCGTTATCGTCATTCCATTTTTCGAGTGACGACGACGAGTTACGACGACGAATGACGAATTGGGTGTCGATCCCCCGTGCACCCTATCCGCTCCACGCCCAGAAGACCACCCGGCAGCGCTGTTTGCTGATGGCGACGCCGTGGCTTTGCGGGTGATTCCAGTCCTTTTCTTCCGTCGGGGGCTTTTCGTCCAGGTAGTAGAGGGTGTAATCCTTGGAAAAATTCCCCATGTCGTCTACATCGTCATTCGCCGATATGGCATTTGAAGGCTCGACGTACCCATTCTCCGTGCCGGCGGCGAAGGCGAGGGTGTGATGACTCGCGTATGTGTGATACAGCGCCTCGATGCGCGCCGGCGTGGTGGTATACCCCAGTTCAAGGATCGTCGCTGCTTGCAGAAAGCCGGGATCGTAGTGAAAGCGCACGTCGCGGGCGTCCGCGGGGATGGGACGCGGGAATTGGGCAGTGAAGGGGTCTTGCCACCGACTGATGATGAAGTCGTACTTGTGCACATCGCTGATTGGCGTAGCACCGGCGTCGAGGGAGATGAACATCGCATTGATCCCCAGCCAGCCGAACGCCAGAAACATGCAAATGCTGAAGCCGATTCCCAGCCTTTTCTGCCAGCGGGCGGCGGCATCGGGATACGCGCGCGCCCAGAGGGCATGCCCGGTGATCAGCAGCGCCGGCACGGCGGCGACGGCGACGAAGGTGACCCAGGCGTCCAGGTAATAGAGCGCGTCACGGTTGGCCCAGCCGACGACGGCGGCAAGCAGGGAGTAGATCACCACCACGATCAGGCGAAGCGACCCCTTCAGCTTCATGCGGGCACCTCCTGGCTCATGGGGGTAGTATAGCGGAAAACAGCAAACTCGTAACTCGTCGTCGTAACTCGTTATCGTAATTCGACATTTTGGAGGGACGATAACGAGATACGACAACGAGTTACGATTTGTCACGATGTGACCGATGCCGCAACTTCCGCTATACTACACCCGTCTAACCGATAAACTGCGAGGCGAGGTGACGGCGATGCGGGGATGGATCGTGTGTGTGTTGGCGGCGTGCGCGCTGCGGGCGTGGACGGTGGGGGTGCCGGTGGCGTATACGCTGCCGACCACCGGGCCGCTGCCGCGGACGTATCGCGTGACGCTGGCGGTGGTGGACCCGAAGAACCCGAACTGGATCATCAGCCAGTTCCTGTGCGGGGCGCCGCGCACGGTGACGGCGGAGAACAAGGGCGCCTTCACCGAGACGTGGGACGGGCTGGACGACAACTACATGCCCGTGCCGCCGGGGGCCTACGCGTTGAAGGGCATCTTCATGGCCGCGTCGCAGTGGCGGGTGGACGGCGAGTACCACAGCGTCACCCCGCGCTTCGTGGGCGGCGCCTCCACGTGGATGCCGACGCCGGAGCAGTTCTCCACCCCCGAACCCTTCGGCGGCGACCCGGTCGGTTGCCCGCTGGGCGACGTGGACGTGGGGCCGAACGGCGTGGCCGTCTTCTACTACATCTACCTGGAGAACGGCCTCAACAACCCCCTCATCGATTTGAATAAGCCGCTGGGCTACGGGCAGTTCGTGCGCGCCTTCGGCTCCGGCGGGGCGGCGGGCGGCTCCTCTACCTGCACCGACGGCGAGCACGTGTGGAGCTTCAGCACCGACGGCGGGGCGAAGTACGTCTATCGCGCCGACGGGCGCCCCTTCGGCACGGGCCGCGCCCAGCGCGCCGGCGTGTATATCCCCGACGGCTGGGTGAAGGCGATGGCCTGCACGCGCGACGGCGACAAGCCGTACGTCTATGTGGCGCAGGACGGGAAGATTCTGGAAACGAAGGTGTGGCCGTACTACGAAGAGAGCGGCACCGACTTTGTCAACACCGTCACCGTGCACGACGGCGACACCGGCGCGGTGCTGGCGCGTATCCCCGCCGTGCACCCGCGCGGCGTGGTGGCGCGCGGCGGCACGCTCTACGTGTTGCACGCGACGGATGCCGGCTGGGCGGTGAGCGCCGCCCCGCTGCAACACGGCCTGCCGCAGGGCGACCTGACACAGCGCTTCGCGTTGCCCGCGGGCACACATCCCGCTGACCTGGAGGTCGACGGCCACGGGCGCGTCTACATCAGCGACACGACAGCCAACAAGGTGTACCAGTTCGACGCGGCGGGCAAAGTGACGCACACCTACGGCAAGCTGACGGCGCAGGTGGCGGGCAGCTACGACCCGCAGAGCTTCTGCGCCCCGCACAAGCTGGCCACGTGGACGGATGCCGACGGCGCCGACCGCCTGCTCGTGGTGGAGGACGCCGGGCCGAACCGGGTGAGCGAGTGGAGCGCCGACGGCAAGCTGCTGCGCGAATTCACCTCGCTGCAGACGAAGGCCAACGACGGCTACGCGGTGGACGCCGAACACCCGGATGAAATCTATCTGGCCGGGCATCAGGGGTGGCTGACGCGCTTCAAGGTGGACTACACCACCGGCGCGTGGACGGTGAACGCCGTGTGGCCGAACGCGCTGAACGACCCCAAAGCGCCGGGCCTCGATCACCCGTGGCTCATCAACTTGAAGGGGCACAAATACCTGGCGTGCGGGCGCAGCAACAACATCTACCGGTTGAACGAAGACGGCCGCTGGCTGCTCTCCGCGGCGCTGCTGCGCGAGAAGGACGGCAATGGGTGGAAGTTCCTGGCCTGGCACGACGCCAACGGCGACGGGCAGATTCAACCCGAGGAATGCGCGCCGCTCACCGTGCCCTCCGGCGCGTTGCGCTACCACGGCAACCAGTGGGCGAGCGACCTGGCGCTGCTCTCCCCCGCGCAGGGGGAACGCTCGGTGTACCGGCTGGCGCCGGATGGGTTCGACGCCCACGGCAACCCCATCTTCTCGCAGTGGGTGAAGCTCTTCTCCGACCCCTGCTTCGCCGCGCGCGCGGCGGGCACGGCGACGGCGCTCTACGGCGGCAACGAGCTGGGCGACAACTACAATAGCGACTGGGCGATGGTGGACGGCACCCCGGCGGAGGGCTTTGTAGTCACCGCGCGCGGCGGGCCGAACTTCTCCGCCAACGACGGCGGGCAGGAGAAGGTGACGCGTTATCTGCCCGACGACCACGGCGGTTATCTCCCCGTGTGGCGCGTGGGGCGCAAAGCGCTGGGCGGGCCGGCGGCGCCGGGCGAGACGCAGGCGGCGATCCACATCTACAAGCCGATCAACGGCCTTACCAGCGTGGTCGACCAGTCGCGCTGCGGCATCGTGCTCTACAGCGACGAAGGGCTGTACGTGGACACCCTCTTCCCCGACGGGCGGCGCTACGCCCCCGCGAAGGCGGGCGTCTACGTGCAACCGGGGGAATTCTTCGCCGGGCTGGTCTACCCCAACCGCGACAACGGGAAGATCTACTTCGGCCTGGGCAAATACACGACGATGCTCTTCGAAGCCGAGGGGTGGTCGCTGCAGGAATCGCCCGTGCGGAAGCTGACCACGCTGCCCAAAGAGGTGGCCATCGCCGCGGCGCAGATCGGCACCCCGCCGGAGATCGCCCTGACCATGCGCGGCGGCGCGGGGGGTGCCAAAGTGGCGCGCTTCGCCCCGGCGCTGGGCGGCGCGGTGCTCGACGGCTCCCTGCTCGGGTGGGAGGCCTGCGAGCCGATGCGCTTCGCGGCGGACAAGGAGCAGACGGTCGAAGTGCGCGGGCTGTACGATCCGGACACCCTCTACCTGCGTATCCAGGCGCATTTCGCGGCGAAATACGACCCCAAGCCGCTGCAGCCCATCGAGCGCATCTTCACCCATGACCGTCTGTCCGACACGGTGAGTTTTTACCTGCAGGGCAATCCGACGGCGGCACCGAGCAAGTCGCCCAACGGTCGCCCCGGCGACGTGCGCATCGTCTTCGGCGTCTTCACCGACAACGGCACGCCCACCCCCGTCGCGCTGGGCATGTACCCGGCGTGGGCGGGCGCCAAAGCCAACCCGCTGGTGTACCGCACTATCGTCAACCGCGTGGATTTCCAACACGTCGGCCCGGTGGCGGGGGCGAAGCTGCACTACGTGCTCGATGCCGACGGCAAGGGATACGTGCTCACCGCGGCGATCCCGCGCGCGGCGATCCCCGGTCTGCCGACGCTGGGCGCCGACGTGCGCACCATGGCGGATTTTGAGGCCACCTTCGCCGGACATAACAAGTTCTGGTGGTCGAACGCCGACGGCTCCGCCAACCGCGAGACGTACGACGAGCCCACCGAGGCCCGCCTCTACCCCGGCGCGTGGGCGCCGATGCAGTTCCAGGGGCTGGCGCAGGGGGTGCTGGTGCGCAACTGGCTGATCTGCGGCCCCTTCGGTGGCCCGGGCACGGAGAAGTTCAGCTACGACCCCAACGGCCCCGTGCCGGGTACGAATCGGGACATGAAGCAGGCGGTGGTGGAGTATTGCAACGCGCTGCAGACGCCGCTGGACGACGGGAAGATCGACCCGGCGGCCACCTTCACCGGCCCCGCGGTGCAGGGGTACTGGAATAACCCCGGCACCGTGCGCTGGCGACCCGCCGTGGTGGCCGACCTGGACACGCGCGTGCCCCTCGGCTATGGGGCGCAGGTCTTCTACGCCGCGACGTGGATCTACGCGCCGAAGGAGACGACCCTCGACGCGCACTACCAGGGGCATCCGCAGACGCGCTACCGCTGGACACTTAACGGCACGCCTCAATACGACGGGGAGATCCGCGGCGAAGTGCACCAGGCGGAGCTGGTGAAACCCCTCACGCTGCGCCAGGGCTGGAACACGCTGGAAGTGCGCGCCTTCTGCTACGGCTATCCCGTCGCCCGCGCCGGCCTGGTGCTCACCGCCCCGCAGGAGGTGCTGTGGACGCTGCGGCTGGCGGGCAATCCGCCGAAGGAGTAGGAGGAATAGTTCCCCAGAGGTGAAAACGTTGTGTCGGCGGGACGGTGGGTTACCAGTTCGCCGGCTTCGAAACGGATGATCCGTCTGGGAGGAGCAATGGATCAGGAAATTGGTTGCTAATATACTTTTGCGTGCTAATCTTGAACGATTCGATGGCGATATGCGCCAGCTCAGCATTGTAACGTTTGTATGGGAACGCAAAACAAATGAGCTTAGATGGGAACAATCGCTTGCAAACACGGACCGTCGGCGCTAAATCCGTATCGCCCGTTACCAGGACAATGGTATCGGCAGCATCAGTATGGCAAATGGAAAACAATTCCGTCGCGATGGCAACATCCGTCTCTTTTTCTTCGTAACGGCTGAGTTTACCATTGCAAATACTGCAACGGAGATCTTTTCTTTTGAAACGACCTAGATGCATTTTGATACCCGTTGAGGCTAAACACCGCATGTAGAGGCTATGACGATCCTGAGTTTCCTTGGCATAGTGGGTGGGTGTAGCAGAGAAGAAATGGATGGTTTCCAGTATTGCCATTTCGTGTGTGTGTTGTCCGATAATGTAGAGATAATCGTTACAGAGGCTGCGGAGATCGAGCCATCTCATGGGGTGAATACCGGTATCGGATTCTGCGTTCCGCAGTGAATGATATAGATTGAAGCCGTCAATAAGAAAAGTCGTTCGTACCACGGCAGTATCCTTAGAAAAAACCCCTCCGGGTCGCAACCCGGAGGGAACTGCTACGTTTCCATAGCAGTGATGAGTGTTAGTACTATACATCTGTCCCCACTAAGTGTCAAGTGGGGGTTACACATTTTGTCCAGTCTCTTTTACAAGTTGTTACGCCATGTCATTTCCGTGCTGCAGCGGATTGCAGATTAGCCGGGGCGTGTCACACTGCTCCCTGCGGTCTCGGAAAAATGCGGCGTATTGAGGAGTTCTCATGTCATTCGGTCGTATGGTTTTCGTGCTGTTGCTCTGCTGTGGCGGGGGCGCGGCTATCCTGGCGGACGTGCGGGTGGCGTCGCCGTTCGGGGATAATATGGTGCTGCAGCGGGCGCGGCCGGTGCCGGTGTGGGGCACCGCGGCGGCGGGCGAGGCAGTGACGGTCACCTTCGGGGCGCAGGTGGTACACACGGCGGCGGATGCGCGGGGGCAGTGGCAGCTTCGGTTGGCACCCCTTACGGCGAGCAGCGTGCCCGCCACCCTGGTCGTCGCCGGCACAAATACGCTGAACTTCACCAACGTGCTGGTCGGCGAGGTGTGGGTGTGCAGCGGGCAGTCGAATATGGAGTGGGCGCTGGGTTCCACGGAGCATGCCGCGTCGGCCATCGCCGCGGCGGACAACGCGCAGATTCGCCTCTGCACGGTGGCCCACGCCGTCGCGCTCACCCCGCAAACGACGTGCGCGTGCGCGTGGGTGGTCTGCTCGCCGAAAAGCGCGCCGTCCTTCTCCGCCGTGGGTTATTACTTTGCCCGCCAGCTGCAGGCGACGCTCCACGTGCCCGTGGGGGTGATCAATGCCTCGTGGGGCGGCACGCGGGCGGAACCCTGGACCAGCCTGCCGGGGTTGAAAACGCTGCCGAGTTTCCGCCAGCAGGCCACGCAATTCGAACATGCCGTGCACAGCGACGCGGCGCAACTCACCCGCGAGCATGACGCCGCCGTCCGCGACTATGCCGACCGCCGGGCCGCCTGGTACCGGCAATTGGACGCGCGCGACCCGGGTCTGCAACGGCACTGGATGGCCCTGCGCACGGATACGTCGTCGTGGCGCGCGCTGGCGCTGCCTTGCCCGAAGGCGCAGAATCCCCTGGGTTATTTTGTCGGCTCCCTGTGGTGCCGGAAGGACGTGACCATCCCGGCCTCCTGGGTGGGCCGGCCGCTCACGCTGCAACTGGGCATCATCGACGAGACGGATGACACCTATGTCAACGGCGTCCACGTCGGGCGCACCTGGTTCGAGACCCCCGAGTTCTGGAAAGTCGCGCGCCGCTATCCCGTTCCGGCCACGGCGGTGACCTCGACCACGGTTTCGGTGACCGTCCGCGTGTTGAACCTGTACTACGATGTCGGCCTCTACGGCCCCGCCGAGAGCATGACGCTGGCGCCGCAGGATGCGGCGGCCGAACCGGCGGTGTCGCTGGCGGGGAACTGGCGCTATACGGATGGGCTGGCGATCGGGCACGGCGAAATCCCGCTCCTGACGCCATCCACGCCGCCGGTCAATGGCTCCAACACCCCGACGACGCTCTTCAACGGCATGATCAACCCGCTGATCCCGTTCGCGATGCGCGGCGTCATCTGGTACCAGGGGGAGTCCAACGCGGCCTCCGACGCGTACGGCGAATACCACGAGCTGTTCAGCGGGCTGATTACCTCCTGGCGTACGGCGTGGGGCGAGGGCGACTTCCCCTTCGCCTTCGTGCAACTGGCGAACTTCATGGCGCCCCAGCAGGTGTCGGTGGAAAAGGGCAGTTGGGCTGAATTGCGGCAGGCGCAGGCCGAGACGCTGGCCCTCCCCAACACGACGATGGCGGTGACTATCGATATCGGGGACGCCAACAGCATCCATCCGCTGCGGAAACAGGAGGTCGGCGCGCGGTTGGCGTCCGGGGTGCTGGCGCAAACCTATTACGTGGCGACCCCGCTCCCAAGCGGCCCGTGCTTCACCGCGCTGCGGGCGGCGGGCACGCGCCTGCGGGTGCGCTTCCGCTTCGCCGACGGCTTGCGCTGCACCGGCGACGCCGTGACCGGCTTTGCGGTCGCCGGGGCGGATAAGGTCTTCCACGCCGCCACGGCCCGGATCGACGGCGACACGGTGCTCGTCTGGTCCGACCAGGTGGCACACCCGGTAGCGGTCCGCTATGGGTGGGCCAACAATCCGCCGTGCAACCTGTGCAACCGTGCCGGCCTGCCCGCCGCCCCCTTCCGCTCGGATCAGTGGGCGGATTTCTCCGTGGCGCCGTAAGCGAACGCCGCGCGCCCCATCAGCGCAACGCCGTGCACCAGGCGAGGACGTCGTGGAAGCGGTGGGCTTCCAGGGTGGCGAAGGCGGGATGGCGGGTGAGTTTGGCGCGGGTAAGGGCGGGGCTGCTGAGCCCGCACAGGAAGCGCGCCAACTGGCGCGGGTGTCCCAGCGCCTGCGGGTGCGCGGCGCGCAGGGCGTGCACGTTCTCTTCATCCACCCCGGCGGGCCAGGACACCTGAGACGGGGCGGACGGCAGCGCCAGCGGCGTGCCCGTGCGGCAGAAGGTGCAGTGTCCGCACGGCGCGGTGCGGACTTCGCCGAAGTAGCCCACCAGCGCGTTCACCTGGCACCCCGCGTGCGCGGCCAGCTCCAGCATCTGCCCCACCCGCGCCACCTCCTGCGTCTCGCGTTTGGCAAAGCGCGTCATCAGCGCGTCGCGCAGGGCGATGGCGTCCTCCTCCGCGTGTTGGCGGTAGTAGCGCTGGCGCACGTCTGAGGCGCGCACTTCGCACAGGCCGCGCTCTTCCAGCACCTCGAGGGCCTTCACGATGCGTCCGCGCGGCTGGCGCAGGGTGGCGGCCATGGTTTCCGGCGTGATGCCGTGCCAGGTGCGCCCGTGGCGCGCTTTTTGCAGGAGGGTGGCGAGGAACTTCCCCGGCTCGCCCGGGAACTTGGCGAAAATGTCGTCCAGCGCGACCAGCGGGCGCACCTCATACCCGGCGAAGTACGGCGTGCCTTGCCGCAGCACCCCGAGCAGTTCCAGGTAGGTGAGGGCGGTGCGCAGCACCAGCAGGCGCAGATCGTGCCGGCCCGACAATTCGTACAGGCTGACGGCGAACTCCGGGCCGGCGGTGAGCAGCTCCTGCAGCAGCCCGTCCAGCGCCGCGTCGGTGGGCGTGTCGCCGTAGGCGAAGTTTTCCAGCGTGGGCACGTCCTCCGGGCAGGCCAACAGCTCGACCAGGGCGGGTTGCCCGTCGCGACCGGCCCGCCCGATTTCCTGCGAATAGCTCTCTAATCCTTTGGGCAGGTTGTAGTGGTAGATGTAGCGCACGTCGAATTTGTCGATGCCCATGCCGAAGGCGATGGTCGCCACCACGATACCGCGGTCGGAGGCCATCCACCACTCCTGCACGCGAGTGCGCGCCTCGTCGTCCATGCCGGCATGGTAGGGTTGGGCCGGCAAGCCCGCCTCCGCGAGCTGCGCCGCCACCCGTTCCGCCGTCTTTTGCAGCGTGACGTAGACGATCGCCGACCCGGGCGGGCGGGTGCGCAGGCGGTCGAGCAGCACGGCGTCGCGCCGCGCGGGGGTGACGGCGGTGGTGTGCACGTCCAGGTTGGGGCGGTAGAAGCCGGTGACTACGGCGGCGTCGGGCGGGATGGCGAAGCCGGCGCAGATGTCGCGTACCACGGCGGGGGTGGCGGTGGCGGTGAGCGCCAGCACGCGCTCGGCCTGCAGCGTGCGCGCCGCCTCCGCCAGTTTCAGGTAATCGGGGCGGAAGTTGTGCCCCCATTCCGAGATGCAGTGCGCCTCATCCACCGCGAAGAGGGCCACCTTCACCCCCTGCATCAGCGCGAGGAAGCGTTCATTGTTGAAGCGCTCGGGCGCCACATAGAGCAGCTTGAGCTTGCCGGAACGCAGGTCGTCGCGCACGGCGCCGGCGGCCTCGGCATCCTGCGAGGAGTCGAGCCGCGCCGCGGCTACCCCCCGGCTACGCAGAAAATCGATCTGATCCTTCATCAACGCGATGAGCGGCGACACCACCAGCGTCACGCCGTCGAACATCAACGCCGGCAACTGATAGCAGAGAGATTTGCCGCCCCCGGTGGGGAAGACCGCCAGCGCGGCTTTGTGCCGCCACAACGCGCTCATCACCTCGCGTTGCCCGGGGCGGAAGGTGGTGAAGCCGAAATACCGGGCCAGCAGCTCTTTAGGATCCATAGCGATTCCCTTCGTGTCTTTAGCATACAAGTGTTTGTATAATTATGCCCGTGCCGGAAGGGTCTGTCAAGAGCGCGGGAGGGTGATCCGCGCAACAAAAAAGGGGGCAGCGGCGGTGCCGCTGCCCCCGGATGCCGTTGGCGTTAGGGCAAATACGAGCAGCAGTAATCGGTGACGGCGGTGATGCGCAGGCCGAACTTCGCGTTGGCGGGCACGGTGAATTCCTGGCCGCCCACGATGTGCTGCCACTCCGTCGCGCCGGGCAGCAACACGTCCAGCTCGCCGGCGAGGATTTCCATCACTTCCGCCGCGCCGGTGCCGAATTCGTACTCGTCCGGCATCATGATCCCCAGCGTCTTCTTCGTCCCGTCGGCGAAGAGCACCGTGCGGCTGGTCACCTGCCCGCCGAAATACACATTCGCCGCCTTCACGACGGTCACGTTCTCAAACCGATCCATGCGTTTACCTCAGTCGTTAGGAGTTAGGAGTCAGGAGTCAGAATGGTCTGTCTCCGATGCCGGGTGATAGATTCGCGATGCGTGCGAAGGAAACCTTTTTCGAGGGGTCAGGGGGTAAAGATTCAGCCAAGAACGAGAAGGTAATCCGGCGGTAGGTTTTCTTACGAGTACCGGTCTGCTGTTTGTGATCGGGCCGGGCTCCCGCCCTGTTCCAAACGGTGACCAAGCGCAAACCTGATCGGTGGTCGCCCTTCCACGCCGCCCTCTCCCATTCCCCCACTCCCCCATTCTCCCGTCCCCCACCTCGCCGCGCGGGAGGATATTCCTGTGTCGTCGCGAAACAAAAGCTGCACGACCGCCTGATTTAGGAGAAGGTTGCGACGATGGAACGAACGATGGACGAAGTGGCGCTGGATGCGGAGGCGCGGGCGTTGGTGGCGGCGCGCGGCGGGGGGCTGACGCCCGGCGTGCTGCACTGGCTGCACGCGCTGCTGACGCGGCACGCGGCGCTGGCCGCGGCGATCTCCCCCGACTTGGGCGAGGCGGACGCGGTGCTGCGCCAGACGACGGCGCTGCTGGCACGCGGCGACGCCGGCGACCCGTTGGCGGAACACGACCTGCTGGCCAGCGCCGCCGGGTGCGCGCGCGCCCACGGCGGCCCCGTCACCGTGCACGACCTGGCCGACGTGATCCTCACCGAGGCCGGCTTCGCGGTGATCGCCCCGGACGCCGCCGCGCTGGGCGACACCGACTGCGACACCATTTACCTCTCCCGCGACAACCTGCTCGGTGACGCCCCCGCCTCCGTCACGCCCCTCCTCGACGCGCTGGGCGTGGACCTGACCGCCGCCGCGCGGGCGGGCACGCTGAGCCCCGTGGTGGGGCGTGCGGCGGAGATCGCGCTGGTGATCGAAACGCTCTGCCGCCTCACCAAACGCAACCCGGCGCTTATCGGCCCCGCGGGGGTGGGCAAAACGGCCATCGTGGAGGGCGTGGCGCAGCGCGTGGCGGCGGGCGCGGTGCCTGCGTTGCTGCACGACCTGCGCCTCATCATGCTGCCCGTCTCCACGCTGGTGGCGGGGTGCAAATTCGTGGGGGAGTTCGAGGAGCGCATGGCCGCGGTGCTCAAAGAGGCCGCGCGGCCGGAGATCGTGCTCTTCATCGACGAGGCGCACACGATGATCGGCGCGGGGGCGGCGGGGCGCGGCGGCAACGACCTGGCGAATGTGCTCAAGCCCGCATTAGCGCGCGAGGAGATCGCCTGCATCGCCGCCACCACCGACGAGGAGTACCGGCAGTTCATCGAGGCGGATGCCGCGCTGGAGCGGCGCTTCCAACCCGTCCGCGTGGCGCCCTTCACCGTGGAGCAGACCCTCGAGACGCTGCACGCGCTGCGCGACCGGCTGGCGGCGCTGCGCGGGGTGACGGTGGACGACGCGCCGCTGCAGTGGCTGGTGACCTTCGCCGAGTTGCACCTGCCGGGCCGGCACTTCCCCGACAAGGCGGTGGACCTGCTGGAGCAGTGCATCGCCTACGGGGTGTTGCAGGGGCGGCGGGCGCTGACGCAGGCGGACGTGGAGACGGTGGCACAACGGCTGGTGGGGATGCCGCTGGACGTGGAGGCGCGGCTGGCGGCGCTGGCGCGCGGGCTGGAGGAGCGCACCTGCCTGCCGCACGAGGCGATCGCCGCGCTGGTAGAGCGCCTGACCCTCACGCTGTACGGGTGCGACCTGCGCGCCAACCGGCCCAACGCCGTGCTGTTGCTCGCGGGCGAAGCGGCGGAGCACGGGGCGCTGATCTGCGGCGTGCTGGCGGAGAGCCTGTTCGACGATGCGCACCGCGTGGTGACGCTGGACCTGGCGCGCATCGCGACCCCGGCGGACCTGACGCTGCTGATCGGCGCGCCGCCGGGTTACGTGGGCTATGGCGGGCGGGTGGCGCTGCACGACGCGGCGCAGACGCCGTGGTGCGTGCTGCAGGTGGCGCACCCGGAGGCCGGGCACGCGCTGGCGCGGGATATCCTGGCGCGCGGGCTGGACACCGGCGTGCTCGACCTGGCGGACGGGAAACACGTCTACCTCACCGACATGGTGGTGGTGCTCACGGCGGACACGGCGTCGCTGACCGGGGCGCCGTTGGGCTTCACCACGCACGATGCCCCAGCGCCGGCGCCCGCACGGGAGGATATTGAAGCGCTACTCGGTGCGGCGCTGCCCGCCCAGGCGGACGTCTTCTGTTGCACGGCGCGCGCCGCGCACGCCGACCTGCGCCACTGGCTGCGCGAGGCGCTGCTGCGCGACCTGTGCGGGCGCTTCCGCACGCACAACATTCACCTCACCCTCGACGCCCGCGTCGCCGCCTGGCTGGAAGCCCGCGGCACCGCCAACACCACCCCCACCGACTGGGAGCGCATCGTGGAGCAAGAGCTCTGCCCGCTGGTCCTCCCCTACCTGCACTCCCCCGCCCCCGCCGGCGGCATCCACCTGCACCTGGGCGTGGAGGGTGACGTGTGCCAGGTGGTGCGGCAGGAGGAATAAAGGCCGCTGGTCTGTTCTCCGTGAAATGTGGTATCCTTGCCGCCAAAGGAGGATGGTATGGCTGATATTCCGAAGGTTGCGGCTCCCACGGCGGAGGAGGCGGCGGCGGCGCAGGCGAAGGGCACGTTCACCGCGGTGCTGCATACGAACAAGGGCGACATCACGCTGGAGCTGGACGGCACGGCGGCGCCGATGCACGTGGCGAACTTTGTGAAGCTGGCGCAGGCCGGCTTCTACAACGGCGTCACCTTTCACCGCGTGGTGGCCGGTTTCGTGATCCAGGCGGGCGACCCCACCGGCACCGGCAGCGGCGGCCCCGGCTACCGCATCAATTTCGAGCAGAGCCCGCTCAAGCACATCAAGGGCGCGCTGGGCATGGCACGCAGCAGTGAACTCAACTCCGCGGGCAGCCAGTGGTACATCACCCTCAACGAAGTCTCCAACCTCGACGGCAGCTACGTCGTCTTCGGCAACACCGTCGGCGGGCTGGACGTGACCGAGCAGATCCGCCAGGGCGATGTGATTACGTCGGTGGAGATCAAGTAGGGATCGCATACAGCGCCGGTCTGTTGCCAGCACGGTGTGGAAGCCGGCGACCGCCGCGCTCCGGGTGCGGCAACCTGCATTCGCTGTCGGCAAGGAGAGCAGTTTCTCTCCTTGTCAATTACGAATGCAAGTCACCATTACCGGAGCGCGGCGGTCGCCGGCTTCCACACCGTGCTGTTGTTCTTCACGGATACGTTATCCGCCCTTATTCCACCCCTTCACATCCCCCGCGCGCAGGGCGGTGTCGGCGAGGTGGGTGAGGGCGTCGGTGAAGGTGGCCTTCAGCGCTTGCTGGCAGAGGCGTGCCATGGCGGGGGCGCCCAGGATGCGCTCGCAGTCGCGCCAGGTGTCGGCGGGCGTGTAGTCGTGCAGCGCGTGGGGCAGGGCGGGACGGATCTCGTCGCCGTCCACCCAGGCGGGCACCGCGCCGACGATCTTCGTCTCCCCGGTGGCGTGCTGGGTGTAGTCCACCGTGCGGGTGAGCGCCTTGCCGGTGCGCAGGTCGATGATGCGCAGGTAGCCGGTCACTTCCACGCCGCCGGTAGCCTGCACCTGGTAGCGGTAGTGCGCGCGGTAATGCCGGCGCTCATGCAGCCAGACGGCATAGCGCTCTTCCCACATGCGGTGGGCGATCTCGTAGCGCACCAGCTCCTCGTCATGCCAGTGGCGCCACGCTTCGCCGTATTCGTGCGAGTGCATACGCCCTTCGTGGCTGCTGCCGGGGAAGCGGAAGGTGCCGACGACGATGACCTCCTCGGGGTCCGGCTCGACGGGGCACACCGGCTCCGGCTCGTCGAATTCCGCGTAGGTGGTTGCCAGCCGTTCGGCGGGGAAGGCGTAGGTGACCGTGGGGCGGGCGCGCTTCACCCAGAAGAGGAGCAGCGTGTCGCCCGTGGCGTATTTTTGCACGCGCGGCAGGTTGGTGAAGGGCGCCTCCGCCAGCGGGTTGGGGTCCAGCGCGCCGGCCAGCGCGTCCGGCCACTCCGGCGTGTCCGCCAGCGTGGGCACGTGCACGTTGAGCAGGGCCGCCGTCTGATCTTCCAGCCCCCGCTGCAAGGCCCCCTCGTCCATCCCCGAGGCGCCATCTTCCTGCGGCGGCGCGTAGATGCCCACCGACGGCGTCTGCAGGGTGGTCAGGTCGACCAGCGGGAGGCGGTACGGCCCGCCGGTGAAGTCGTTGGCGATCACCGTCTGCGCAAGCGCCTGCAGGTGGCGGGCGGTGGGCGCCGTGATGCACCAGGTGGCGCCGTGGTCGTCCAGATAGCGCTGCGCGGTGGCCTCGCGGTAGAAATGCGCCCAGGCATCAGCCGCCATCGTCGCGCGCAGCCCGACGGGGAGGAGCTGCGCCGCTTGTGCCGGGGTGATGGCCGCGTCGCCGTTCCAGTTCAGCGCCACGATGCGCTGCGTCGGCTTCGAGTCGAGGTAGGCGTCCAGATTGGGGAGATCGTAGGTGGTCACGTCGTGGAAGGGCAACGCGGTGCGCAGCGCCTCGCGGGTGACCGTGTCGTTGCAGAGCAGCGCCGTGGTGCCCGTGCCGTGCTCGATGGTGAGGGTACGCAGCGAGCCTTCCGGCAGGTCGTTCAGCGGCACCGCCCACAAGGCCTCCGCCGCCGCGGTCAGCCAGCGCGCGGCGGGCAGACTCACCAGCACCTGATACTCCTTCATGGTGTCGCCCGCGTTCTGCAGAAAGAGCAGCACGTTCTGCGGGGTGGCCGGCGCCGGGTGCGTGGGGAAGTACGCCTGTTGCAACTGCGCCAGCGCCTCCGTCTCCACCTTCGTCAACGTGCTGCGGTCGACCACCACCACCAGCTCACGGCTTTCCGCCGGGTCGAAGGGCAGCAGCTTGCGGCCATAGCGGCCCACCCACGCCAGCGGGATGTAGTGGCAGTGCGCCTTGTTATGATGCCGCACCAGCAGCGCGTCGCGGCACACCGCGGGCATCACCGTCTCCTGCGGGAGATTGCTCACCACATAGGCGTAGTAGATCTTGGTGAACGGCCAGCCGTCGCTGGCGCGGTCGATGATGTTGAAGTGAAACAGCCCGCCATCCGCCGCCCACGCCGTCGAAACCAGCCCGAGCGCCAGCGCCAGCATTCCCCAAACGCGCTTCATATGCTACCCCCCCCGAGGACATCTATACTATTAGGACTTTCGCTTATGCACACCCCACCGCCGTAATAGTAGGATTGCGGAGTTCGTTTTTCAGATAGTCGTGCCATAACGCCGCAGACGCCTCATACAATGACGTGCCGATCGCCCGCGCGCGCAGGCACAACGCGAC
>CAIYQO010000122.1 GCA_903928345.1 uncultured bacterium
GCCTCTGTGTCGTGAGAGTGGGTGGTACCCTCTCATTCCCCGCAGAGGCTTTTTTCGCACGTGACCCACCGCCCAGACCGACACGGCACTTGACCCCTCGGATATGGGGGCGGTGGCTTGATCTAGGATAAACCTGAGGCCACCGGGTTCACCCGGTGGTGAGTGCCGGTAACATTCTTCCTACAAGGAGCACACCCATGACCGAAACCTCCCAGGCGACGCTGCCATTTCGCGATACCGCCCTGCCCGTGCCGACGCGCGTGACCGACCTGATCGGACGGTTGACGCTGGCGGAGAAGGCGGCGCAGATGCTGCATGCGGCGCCCGGCGTGGAGCGGCTGGGGATTCCACCGTACGACTGGTGGTGCGAGTGCCTGCACGGCGTGGCGCGCGCGGGGCTGGCCACCGTGTTTCCGCAGGCCATCGGGCTGGCGGCCTCGTGGAACACCGGGCTGATGCGCCGCGTGGCGGATGCCATCAGCGACGAGGCGCGCGCGAAGTATCACCAGGCCGCGCGCCGCGGCTACCACGCGCGCTACTTCGGGCTGACCTACTGGTCGCCCAACGTGAACCTCTTCCGCGATCCGCGCTGGGGCCGCGGGCAGGAGACGTACGGCGAAGATCCCTACCTCACCGGCCGCATGGGTGTCGCCTTCGTGAAGGGGCTGCAAGGCGATGACCCCAAGTACCTGAAACTCGTCGCCACGCCCAAGCATTTCGCCGCGCACAGCGGGCCGGAGGGGGAGCGCCACACCTTCGATACCATCGTGACCCCGCGCGATCTGTACGAGACGTACCTACCGCACTTCAAAGCCACCGTGCAGGAGGGCGGCGCGGTGTCGGTAATGAGCGCCTACACCCGCCTCAACGGCGAGGCGTGCACGGCCAGCCCTACGCTGCTCACGCGCATTCTGCGCGAGGAGTGGGGCTTCACCGGCTACGTGGTCTCCGACTGCGGCGCCATCGAGGACGTGTATACCAACCACAAGGTGATCAAAATCAAGGAGAAGGCCATCGCCCACGCCCTCACCGCCGGGTGCGAGCTCTGCTGTGGCGAGGCGTACGACGGCCTGGTCGCCGCCGTCGAGCAGGGATACCTGGACGAAGCGGCCATCGACCACGCGCTGGAGCTGCTGCTCACCGCGCGCTTCCGGCTGGGCATGTTCGACCCCGACGAAGAGGTGCCCTACGCGACGATCCCCTACGACGTGGTGGCGTGCGATGCCCACCGCGCGCTGGCGCGGCAGGCGGCGCGTGAGTCGGTGGTGCTGCTGAAAAACGACGGCCTGCTGCCGCTGCGGAAGGATACGCCGGTGATCGGCGTACTCGGGCCGGATGCCAACGTGCCCGACGTGCTCTTTGCCAACTACAACGGCAACCCGCGCGGCGCGATCACCCCGCTGCAGGGTATCACCGACGCCCTCGACCCGACGGCGAACGTGATCTACCACGCCGGGTGCGAACTGTCGGGCGACACCGACTTCGTCTTTTATGAGGCGCGCGAGATCGTCACCCAGGCCGACGTGCTGGTGCTGGTGCTTGGCCTTTCCCCGGCGCTGGAGAACGAGGAGGGCGCCGGCAGCCCCGACCGCCCCACGCTGGACCTGCCCAAGCCGCAGCAGGCGCTGCTGGAGCACGTGCACAAGAGCGGCAAGCCGTATGTGGTGGTGCTGCTCAACGGCGGCGCGCTGTCGGTGAACTGGGCGCAGGCGCATGCACCGGCGATTCTGGAAGCGTGGTATCCCGGCGAAGCGGGCGGCGCGGCCATCGCCGACGTGCTCTTCGGCGACTACAACCCCGCCGGGCGCCTGCCCGTCACCTGCTACACGTCGCTGGAGCAACTGCCGCCCTACGGCGAATACAGCCCCGTCGGGCGCACCTACCGCTTCTTCGCCGGGCAGCCGCTCTACCCGTTCGGCCACGGCCTCAGCTACACCACCTTCGCGTATAGCAATCTGCGCCATGCGGCGACCATCACGGCGGACGAGAGCTTGACCGTCAGCGTGGACGTGACAAACACCGGCGCGCGCGACGGTGACGAGGTGGTGCAGCTCTACGTCCGCGACGTGGACGCCTCCGTGCCCGTGCCGCGCCTGCACCTGGAGGGCTTCACCCGCCTCTCCTTGCGCGCCGGGGAGACGCAAACCGTCACCTTCATCCTGACCCCGGCGCAGCTCGTCGCCTACACCGACGAGGGCAAAGCGTTCCTCGAACCCGGCACCTTCACCCTCTACCTCGGCGGCCGCCAGCCCGGCTACACCCCCACCCCGGCGCAAAGCAGCAACGTGGTGGAGGGGACGTTCAGGGTGGGGTAAAACTCCCGTTGCCCCGAAGGGGCGTGCGCTGCTAGCCACGGGCGTGAGCCCGTGGGGTACGCGCAGAAAAGACCGAGCCCCGACGGGAGATCGGAAGAGCGTCGTGTAGGGAAAGAGTGTA
>CAIYQO010000123.1 GCA_903928345.1 uncultured bacterium
CCGCGAACGTTCGCGCTGACCATGATCCGGGCATTGCGTCGCGCGGGCGGGCAACCGCGCTACACCGAATATCCCGGCGCCGATCACAACCAGGCCGGCGCGCGCGCGCTGCGGGAACCGGGTTTGCTCCCCTGGCTCTTCGCGCAACACCGGTGAAACATACTGATTTCACCGCTGAGGACGCGGAGGAACGAAATTCGGCAGTCGATAAAGTATCAGGTGGACGCTTGGCACGGTTTGGAAGCCGACGCCAGTCGCGGTGCGCCAGGCAAAGCCTGGCGTGTCTTGTCGGTGCAAGTCCGACCTGGGTAAGGTCTAGCCAACCGCCCAGCACCGAGCCCGCCTTTCGTCTGGTAACAGCCGGAAGTGTGCCGGGGGAGGGAGCTGTTCAGCCATAACGGAAGTGAAGGCAGATGAGCCCCGAAATGCGTGGGTAGCAACCGGCTCAACGTGTCGCGACGCGGGAAAGCTATCGTGGAGACGCCGAGACCAATGGCGAGGCGTCTGCACCGGGCCGGGGTCGAAGGCCATAGCGGGACAGTATACGGAGACGTCAGGAACCTGGGAGGGCCATCCGTGTCCGGGAGCGCCGGGAAGTCCGGTCCAAGTGAAGAGCGAGGACCGGGCGGCAGACGGGTGGTCGTCGGACCAGCGCATAGTAGCGGGGTAGCCGGGGTAATGCCCGGTGCGCGACAGGGGGGTCGCACGCGAAGGGGCTGGCCAAATCTCGCGCGTTGCAAGGAGACACGTCCCATGCTCAGTCATGGACCCGAGGTGGAAACACGCTGGCAACGCTTCGTCGCTCGTGCGCAGCGGGAGCCGATGGCGACGTTCGACAACCTGTTGTCGTTGTTGACCGTCGCGTTGCTCGCGGAATGCTTCCACGCCCTGCGGAAAGATGCGGCGGTGGGAGTCGATCAGGTGACCTGGGAGGAGTATGCCGCACAACTCGATGAGCGGTTACCCGACCTCACGGCGCGGATTCACCGGATGGGGTATCACCCCTGGCCGGTGCGCCGGGTGTATATCCCGAAAGACGAAAAGTCACGGCGACCGCTGGGCATCCCGGCGCTCGAAGACAAAATCGTCCAGGAGGGATTGCGTCGGGTACTCACGGTGCTCTTCGAGCCGTTGATGCTGGACTGCTCCTATGGGTTTCGCGCGGGGCGCGGGTGCCATACAGCCTTGCAGGCGCTCGCGCACGCCCTGACCCGACAGCCAGTCAACTACGTGCTGGACGCGGACATCAAAGGCTTCTTTGACCACGTCGGGCACGCGGCGTTGCTGGCCTGTGTGACGACACGCGTACAGGATCAGCGGGTGCTCCGCTATCTGGTACGCTTCCTGAAGGCAGGGATTCAGGAGGACGGACGGTGGCTGCCGGCCACGGAGGAGGGCGTCCCGCAAGGCGGCGTCATCAGCCCGCTGCTCAGCAACATCTTCCTGCACTTTGCGCTGGATCACTGGTTTGCCGTGACCGTGCAGCCGACGCTGCGGGGCTTTACGGTGCTCAACCGGTATGCCGATGACTTTGTGATCGGCTTTCAGCATGAAGCGGAGGCCCACCAAGTGCTGGCCGCGTTACGTGCGCGCCTGGCCCAGTGTGGTCTCACCCTGGCGGAGGAGAAAACGCGGCTGATCATTTTCAGCCGGTACGCGGACGACCGCGCCCGCCACAGCGACCTGCCGGTGGCCACCTTCGACTATCTGGGGTTCACCCATTATTGGACGAAGACGGCGCAGGGCAAATGGTCCATGCGGCATCGCACCAGCGGGAAGAAATTCCGCCAAAAGGTGCGGGGACTCCAGCACTGGCTCCAGGCGGAACGCCACCGCCTGCCCTTGCCGGAGTTGTGGAGCAAGCTGAAGGATAAGTTGCGCGGTCACTACCAGTACTACGGGGTGTCGTTCAATGCAGTGGCGTTGCACCGATTCGATCGTTGCGCCCGTCAGTTGGCGTTCAAATGGTTGAACCGGTGCAGCCAGCGGAAACGGTGGACGTGGGAGCGTTTTGTGCTCTATGAGCAGCGCTATCCGCTTCCCCGCCCGAAGCTGGTGCACGCCTGGTAACCGATCCCGCAGGAGCCACGAATGGGGTTTGGAGGAGCCGGATGAGGGAAATCCTCACGTCCGGTTCTGTGAGGGAGGGACTGGCAGGCTGTCTAAGGAATCCGGTGTGCGGCGCATCCGACGCGTGAGTGCGGCAACCAGAGACACCGGTGCAGCAGAATGACAGATCCCTCTACTCGACCTCCGTAACCAGTTCCGCGGGAAGGTTGCCGATGCCGCACCGTTCTTTTGACAGGATGCCAGATTTCGCCGGTGATCCTATCAGCGGTCACGGGGCGCGACGGGCGTCGGCTTCCAAACCGTGCTAAGCATACGCCAGGGTCCAATAGCTGCAGTAGTTAAATTCCAACTGCGCACGGCATCACCAATACCCTTCTACCAAACGCCGGGAGGGGATCGACTCCGTAGAATCGATCCCCTCCGTTTGCCCCGTGAAAGCGGGAAGGTCAGCCTCGAAAGGCCACCTGGATTTTACCAATAGCTGCAGGCGTACTGCGGGCCAAAGGTCAATTCATTGGCGGCGTTGTCGGCGAACAGGGTCGTGCCATCACCACCGGCGAAGATGAAGATGGTGCGCATGAGCGCCGTCGGCCAGTTGGTGACGGTGGTGGTGTTCGGACCACCATTCGGATAGGCGTTGATCAAGGTGGTGCGATACTTGGCGTTGCCGTTCGGCCAGTAGCACTGACCCGCGGCGCCGTTGTTCACGC
>CAIYQO010000124.1 GCA_903928345.1 uncultured bacterium
ATACGCATTGCCATAGACGTAAATCATGTTGGACATGGGCGGGCTGACGGTCACCGTCGTTTGCGCCGTCTTCCGCCCATTGTTGGTGTAGTCGACGGTGAGGACAATCGTGTAGTCGGTTTTGCCCCATTCATCCGGGATGGTGACGGTCAGCATCTGATAACCCGGCGTCACTGTGCCAAGCTGGTGCAAAGCGCCACCGGTGGCCTGCGCGGTCAGCGTGCCGCCAATAAAGTCGCCATCCGGGTTAGTGGCCGAGTACCAGATATCCACCATGCGGCCATAGCCTTGCTGCGAAGCGTTGACATACACTTCCGGCGCCACGTTGATGGCCAGCGCCTGACTGGCGCTGTGCGCGGGTTCCCCATCCGTGTAGCTGACGGTGACAGTGACGGTATAGGTGCCTTGTGCGGCATAGGTGTGATAGCGATCCATCGACGGTCCGGGAGGCACGGTGTCCGTGTGCCCGTCGCCCCAATTGACCGTAATGGTATTGATACTCGCGCGATAATCGGTGGCGGTGTAGCGCAACTGGGCGTCGAACTGGAACGGATTCGTCAACTGGTCGATGGTGACGGTGTTGCCGCCGGGATAGGTCATGGTCACATTCTCCGTATCAGACAACGTTCCACCCGGTACCGCTGGATGCGCGGTGAAGTGGGCGGTGAGCGAAACGACGTAGGCATCTTCCCATTCGTTGGGGACGTCGAAGGGCAGCGTCTCGACCCCATCGCCGTAAGGATTTGGCAACATCACGTAATACTTGGTGAACGGCGCATGCGCGCGCGTCACCGCCAACTCGACCAGATCGGGCCACGCACCGAAGGTGTTGTAATTGATGGTGATATCGAGGTGTCGTCCGGTGACTGCGACGTGCTGGATATCCAGGATCGGCGTGATGGTGGCATAGACGTCGAGCATCGCCGACCCCATCGCCCCTTGCGCATCCGTGGCGTCCGCCATCACCGGGAAATGGCTCGTATAGGTGTAAGTGTGTGGATAGGTCTGCCCGGAGACGCACCCATCGGTGGTGGTGCCATCTCCCCAGTGGATGGCCAATGTGATCGGCCCGGTGCCATCATCGGTGACGGTCGGGATGACGGAGACGTGCCCATTGCCGGGGGTGTTACTCACCAGCGACAGCGCCACCAGTGGCGGGTCATTATCGGTATGCACAAGTGCACCGCTCATCCCGGTGGCGCCGGCATCATCCGTCACCTGCAAGACGACCGTATAATCACCAGGATTGGCATAGGTATGCTGCAGCGCAACGCTGTTGCCGCCATTGAGGGTAGCGACTTGTCCCGGGGTCAAGGCGGTTTCCTGGGTATCGCCCCATTGCACGACGCCAGTGCTAATTACGCCATCTTCGTCATGCGCGGTGATTGAGATTGACACGACAAACGCCATGATTGCTCCTTTACGAACCGTACAGGTCGGGCTCAGTTTCGGTTGATAACGTGCCGGGAGATTGACCTGGGCGCCACCCACCCGACCGTTCCGGGTAGGCGACCACCACCACATCGCGGGATAACCCGGCGCTGTCGCCCAGATGATTCGAGGCACGCACGGTGATGGTGTAGCGCCCGGAGGCGGCATAGGTGTGTGCGGACGGTAATCCTGCTGGGCACGTCGGCGTCGTGACTCCGTCACCCCACTCGATACTCAGCGTAATTTCCAATCCGCTGGGATCGTTACTGAACGGGGTCACGCTCACGGTCAAACAGCGCACGACCGGAGGATCGAAGCTGCACCAGGGGAGGAAGCGCGTCTTCAACTCCCACGCGGTCCACTCGACCAATCCGCCCGGCATCGCCGCCAACACCCCCTGGCGCACGCCGGGGATGACGGTCGTCACCCCCTGGGCAGCGGACAGCAGATTGCTCACCCATCCACACAAGCCGCCGGCGCTCGCAACCACCACGGGAAAAATCGATCCGGTATACACCTCACTGATGCCGTCCGCGCGACCGATGCCGTTCAGCGGGAGATCAACCGTGCCACCGAGAAGACTGACTTCGGCCATCGGCTACTCCTTCACGACATACCAGTTGTCATAGGAACCGCCGCACAAGTTGAAAATCTTATACGTCGGCCCGCCCGTCCCCCCGAGGCGCATAATGTCTTCGGAATTGCCGGGCGAGTTGTGG
>CAIYQO010000125.1 GCA_903928345.1 uncultured bacterium
CATCTGCCCAGCAGTCGGAAGATTATGTCGCGAACTCCTTGACTTCTTCGCCCCGCCAAGCATGAATGTGGACCAACACCCGGTGTTCGCGACATAAGCATTCTCAGCGCATAACTTCGGCGCGTTGAGTGATGAATGTGTTGCACACAAATGTGTGTGAAAACTCGAAGAAGGAGCCAATCATGGCCGTCACAATCCAGGAAATCCGGTTCGGGGTGGAGATCGAAACCGTAGGTCGGACCCGGCGCGCAGTCGCCGAAGCCATCCGTACCGTCGTCGGGGGCACCGTGGTACATATCGGCACCCCCGCCTGCTACGATCCCTACCACGTCACCGATGCCCGCGGGCTGGAGTGGAAGGTGGTCGCTGACAGCAGCTTGACCAACGTTCCCGCCGACCAGCGCGCGGAAATCGTCAGCCCAATCCTTTGCTACGACGACATCCCCTTGCTGCAGCAGGTAGTGCGGGCAGTGCGTGAAGCTGGAAGCCGCTGTGACGAACGGTGCGGACTACATCTGCACTTGAGTCATCCGTCGGTCACTCCGAAGGCGCTGGCGAATCTCGCCAAAACGATCTTCAAGCAGGAAGAGCTGATTTACGCCGCACTCGGCGTCACGCGGGAACGCATGGAACGCTACTGCCGCCCGATGAACAAAGCCTTCATCGACCGCGTGACCTGCACCACCCCAACCTCGTTTCAACAGCTCAACCGCATGTGGTACGGCACCTATAACCCGACACCCCAGCGCTATGACAGCAGCCGGTACGCGATTTTGAATTTGAACGCCTACTTCTTGAGAGGGGCCGTGGAGATGAGAGCGTATGCCGGCAGCCTGCATGCTGGCAAGGTGAAGGCCGCCATCCAGTTCGGCATGGCGCTCTTCGCGAAAGCCTTGAATACCTACGCCGCCTCCGCGAAGAAGCGCACCTATGATCCCGCGTCAGCCAAATACGATTTTCGGGTGTTTTTGATCAGCGCGCTTGGCATGAACGGTGACGAATTCAAAACTGCGCGCAAACACCTGCTGACGCTCATGCCAGGGGACAGCGCCTTCAAGCATGGGAGGCCCACCGGCAAGACCGGGAAGGCGAAGAAAACCGAAGACACGACCGGGGCTGGAGCCGAGATGCTCCAGCCCTCGTGCTAAGAGGGGAGACCATCATGGAAAAGCAACCTGTATTGATTCCTGCCGACGTGTTTGAGGGCCTGGAAGCCGTCCGTCGCTCAGGCTTGACCAACATGCTCGACCGTCCGCGCGTGATCGAGATCGCCGAATTGTGGGGTTATGACGAGACCACCGCCTGGCTGCGCGAGAACCGGCGGTTGTATGCCGAGGGCATATTCGCCGGCTTCGTGGCCGACGAGAAAGGCGGTGCGTGATGTGTGGATTGGCTGGCATTGTCATTGGGCGTCGAGAGAAACGACGCGTAAAGGATATCGAGGCACTCACCGACACCTTCACCAGGATGCTGCTGTTGTCGGAGCACCGTGGTCCCCATGCCACCGGCGTCGCCTGGGTGAAGCGCGATGGCAGCATGCAGGTGGCCAAGGAACCGCTGCCCGCCCGCCAGTTTGTGCAGTCGGGCGCCTATCTGGATTGGCTCCTTGGGATAGATCGGCAGGTGACCTATTTGATGGGGCATACGCGCTGGCCATCGCGAGGAAGCGCGAGGAATGACGCGGAGAACCACCCGATTTGTTGTGCTCCTCCAATTTTGCTGACGCACAATGGAACCATCTCCGACCACACGCGGCATTATACGCGCTTGCGTCTTCCCCGCATCA
>CAIYQO010000126.1 GCA_903928345.1 uncultured bacterium
CGTCGGCACCGGCAGATACATCATCCCCCCATCGGTGGAGTAGTCCAGGCTCCCGAGGGCCGATGCGGTGACGGTGACCGGCTGGGCCGGGGTCATCCACGTCGACTTCCACCCGTTCATTTCGCCGTCGGACGCCTCTACCCACACCGCGTAGGTGCCGGGGGTGAGCGGCGCCCAGGCGGCGGTATACTGATGCGGGTCCAATGCGGTCGGCGTAAACGTGCCGGCATACCACGTCGTCTGCAGCGTCGCGGTATTCTGCACCGCGAAGGTGACCCAGGCAATGGCGGCATCGCCATCCGTATCCGTCACCGAGGCAGTCAGGGGATAGGTGCCCGGGGCATTGGCGATCATCTCGTGGGACTGCGGCGTTTTGAGCACCGGCTCCGGCGGCTGGTTCGCCGGGATCGTCACGTCGTAGCCGGCGGAGAAGGGCTGGCCTTCTTCATCGCACCCGGAGATGGTCACGTGGAACGCGCCTCCCGTGCACGGGTAGCTGTGCGACACCGGCAGCCCATTGGTGGCCGACGTCGGCCCCTGGCCATCGCCCCAGTCAACCGACAGGCTCATCACCGAGCCGTAATCGTGGACATCGACGACCGGGATGAACGCCACCTGCCGGCGGGTGACCGGCGGGGTCGTGACGGCGGTATGGTTCACATCCGTGAGCGTCACCGTCGGCGTGGGATTCACCAGCGTGAGCGTGTGCGGATCTCCACTCGACGGCTCGTTGTCATTCCAGACCTGGGCGTCCACCGTGTAGGTCCCCGCGGACACATGGCCCCAGGTGACCTCGTACCCGCCGTTTTGACTGAGGACCGGGTAGATCGACTGCGCCCAATTCGGATACGCCATGGGATCCGTATTCTGATAGGTGAACCAGGGCATCGACGGCAGGTTGTCCGGGTCCGTCACCGTGGCGTGCAGGAGGAAGGTGTCCGTGGTCAGCGTGCCCGGGTAGGTGTTGGTGAGCTTCGTCACCGACAACTGCACGGCCGCCGGCAGGTCCGGGACCGTCAGCGTGCTCGTCTGCCACCCGTAGCCGCCTTCGGGATCCCACGCCGTCGCCGAGAGACTGAGGTCCCCCGTCGGCACATTCGGGATCGTCACGGTGCACGTATACCGCTGGGCGAGGGCATCCCATGTGGCCGTCTGGGTGGCGCCGTACCAGCTCCAATTGCGATTAGCGTTGTACGCGCTCACGTAGACCGACGGCGTGAGCCCCGCCGACAGGTCGGTATCCGTCAATTGCAGACTCACGGTCACCGACCGGCTGCCGTTGGCGGCCGTCACCGCCGGTGCCGGCGTGTAGCTGAGGCCGATGGCGTTCTTCGGCGCTATCTGCACCGTATAGGTAAACGGGGTCGTTTTCAGCGCTTCATCGCTGACGTAGACCGTGGGATAGAAGGTTCCGCCCGCCGTCGGATACCAATGCGTGGTGGCCATCCGATTGGGGAGATTGTAGCTCCACGGGCTGCCATCCCCCCAATCTACATATATGGCGGAGATGTAGCCGCCATCGTTCGGCACGGCGTCGGGGATCAGCGTCACCTGCCGGCGGTCCACCAGGGGCTGCTGGGGCGTCAGCGGCAGCAGTTGTGCGTCGAGCAGCGTCAGCGACGGGGCGGGGTTGACCAGGATGACGGTCTTGGTATCGCGCACCGCGCCGCCGCTGTCCCAGTCCTCCGCCGCCAGCTCATACGTGCCTTCCTGCGTGTGCAGGCTCCAGGTGGCGGTAAACTGCGCATCCGTCACTGGCGTGACCGGATACAGGGATTGCGGCCAGTTCGGATAGGCATACGGATCGGTGTTCCGATAGGTAAAAGAGGGGTAGGGATAATCATCCGGGTCGGCGACGTCCGCCTGCAGCGTGAGCGGCTCGGTGGTCTGGTAGCTGTTGCCTGAGGCCTGGCGATCCGGGGCGAGGGTGAGCGTCACCTGCGGGGCGACGTTGCCCACGGTGAACGACGCCGCCTGGTCATCATGCCCCATCGCGGTGTCGTAGGCTGAGACATAAATGGTATACGGACCGGCGTGGAAGGGCGCCCACGCCGCGGTGTAGACGTGGTCGTTGCCGGTGGGATCGGTGACCGTCAAGTCGGTCCGATTGGTGTATTGATCAACCACCCAGATCGAGCGGGCATTGATCGTCGCGCCCTGCTGCGTGGGGGTGATAGTCACCGGAATCGTGAAGGCGCGCTGATGCGGCGGCGCCGTCGCCGCGACCGCCACGGGCGTGGCAAAGCTGATCATGCCTTGCGCCGCCGCCGGGCGCGCGCCCCAGAGCGCACTCAGCACCACTACCGAGAAAAACCCGAACAGCAGACGCAGTCGTAGCATGGGGAGACTCCTTTGCATGACACCACAGGCGTGAAGCAGCGCGTGGACTTGACCGGAGGAGACGCGACGCGGTGGACCGGCGACAGAGGGCGGGCACGCGATGGCCTGTCCGCCGTCGGCGGGAACGACATCCATGAGCCGGAGAGATTCCGAGCAATCCATAAACCTACCTCATCGTGAGGAGACGGAATCGAAAGGTGTGTAAGTTACAATACAAAGACTTGTTCAGCCTGTCAAGGGGTTATGTGAGAAAGTATTACACAACTGCAAGTATCCCGGTATCAATGTGTCGGCGTCTGCAGTGCCGCCATCCGCTTCTTCACAACCGTTTCCTCTTCGGTCCGTCCTTGAAGGTGCGCCAGAGTCACCGCCCGCGCGAGCACCGGCAATAGCGCCGGATCCTCTAGGCCTTTCACGCCTTCCACGGCGGTTTGCGCCACCTTCAGCAGAGCTGCGGCGTTGTCGTAACGCCCCAAGGCCGTAAAGGCGTCAACCACCTGCAAACGTAACTGCGCGCCGCCCAGCGGATCGAGGGTGGGCGCATGGTCAGCAATCGCCGTGATGCGCTGCAAGGCGGCGATGGCCTCTGGCGCCTGGCGAGCCGTGACGTAGTGCTGTGCCAAGGTGAGCAGGGGACCGCACAGCGTCAGGTCGTCTTTGCCCTTCGTCGCCTCCAGCGTTGCAATCTCGCGTTTATACAGCGCTTCCGCCTTGGCGGGCGCCTTGTGCGTGGCATACCAGGCCGCCAGACGGGCTTGCGCCGAGACGGCCTGCGCCCCCCCGGCTTGCTCAGCAATCGCCAGCGCGCGCTGCAGCACCGCTTCCGTCTCATCCGCCTTCTTCTGGGATGCCAACACCTCGGCGCGGTCGTACAGGGCCGGGATGAGCGCGACGTGTGTCTTCCCATACGCGGCTTCACTGATTGATAGGATGCGCGTAGAGAGGGCATCCGCCGTGTCGAGTGCCGGCTGGGCGAGCGCCAGCGCGCACTGCCGGCGCAGGGTGGGCAGCAGCTTGACATCATTGGCCCCATACGCCTGTTCCCCCCGCGCCACGGCCTGCGTGAGCACAGCCTGGGCTTCGGGGAACCGTTTCTGGGACTGATACGCTGTCGCGATCCCCTCGAGCGCACTGACCACCGACGGCACGACCGCGGGTTGCGCTGGGCCGAGGGTGGCGATGCGGGTCGTGAGGGTTTGCGCGGTGGGATCGTCCTTGGTCGTGATCGCCAGGAGCGCGAGACGACTGAGTACCGGCAGCAGACGGGGGTCACCCACGCCGAAGGTTTTCTCGCCGATGGTCAGCGCTCGTTGTGACGCCTTGGCGGCGTCGTCGGGGTGTCCCGTACGTCCGGCGTCCTCACTCTGCGCTAACAGCACCGGGAGCAACGCGGCATCCGCTGCACCGCACCGAGCTTCCGTGATGGTGAGCAATTGTGGATAGATCGCGCTCGCGTCCGCGAGTTTCCCGGCGGCGCGGCACCCGTCCGCCCACTGAAAAAAGTACCCCTGCACCTCCCCCATAGGGAGGGCGGGGTTCTTCGCCGCCAGGGTCGCCAGCTTCTGCTGCGTGTCGAGTAGCTTGACGGTGTCTTGCTGCCCGCGGTAGATCGGCAGCAAGCGGCCTGCAATAGGCAGGATGTGGGCATCCTCCACACCGTAGGCTTGCTGCCCGATGGCGAGCATACGCGCCACCACTCCCTGCGCCTCCGGGTACTTTTGCGCGGCGATCCACCCATCGGCCAACTGCCCCAATACCGCAAGCAGGCGCGAGTCGTCCTTGCCGAACTGGGCTTCCTGCTGGGCGAGCAGCGTGCTGAGTGTTTTCGCCGCCTCATCGAACTGCCGCTGGGCGACCTGGCAGGACGCGAGTTGCTGGGTGAGGGTTGTCACCATCGGGTCTGTGTCACCTTGCGCTTTTTTGGTGACGTCCATGAGACGCTGAAGAGTGGCGACGCACTTGGGGTAGGCTTGTTGGGAGAGATAGAAGCTGTTCAACCGCACGAGGGTGTTGGAGAGGCGTTGCGGTTGCGGTGCTGGCTGTTGATCATCGATAGATACCGCGCGCAGCAGATCGGTCTCCGCCTTCGCCGGCACTTTCTGCGCCTGATAGCACGTCGCGCGTTGGAGCAACAACGGAATGAGCGCGACGTCTGTCGGCCCTTCCGCCGCTTCTTGCGCGGCAAGCAGCTTCGTCAGCGCCGCCTCCGCCTCGCCATACCGCTGGGCCTGCATCGCCGCCTGAATCGGTGCCAGCGGATCCGCCTGTCCATCTGCCCATCCGACGAGGACGACTCCACACAGCATGAATAATGCAAGGAGCACACGCGAGAAAAAGCGGATCATGGGTAACCTCCTGTTGATGAACCGAGCCTAGCGCTGAAGCGTCCCAAAGGGATGTAGCAAGTCTATATTGGAGTAAGCGGTTTGTCAATATGCTCTCTAGTAGTTGCCCAACCAGAACGGTTGGGCAGCATAGTACCATAATCCCACCAGCTACACGCGCGCTATATTGCACTATGCCTTGGCACTGGGTGTTGACGCAAGGCAACACAAGCCAGAAGACAACATGCCAAGTCGTTCCGCTAGAGACCCGGTTCATCGGAGAGGCTAATTTCACACTGGTAGGCGCCTGCCTAAACAATATCTAGTAAACAGCCACAAGCAGAGTAAGGATGCGCGACCTGAAGGCTATCACCTTGCCAACGTGGATTCAGGGGTCGCACAACTGTATCCTCACCGGCATGACAGACCATACTGACAAGCATAGTAACTACCCCGACAATAGCAAAGGGGATAAAGGGGCAACCGCATCCACTTCATGCCTGTTGGACTCTGCCTTCAATACAATTTGTCGGCGTAGTAACAGTTATTGCTTTGTATCAGTTCCATGTTGTAGATATTGATATTTCGTGTGTATGAGTGTCAATATCCGCTCCTTATCTGGGATTTTAGTTGCTCTCAGATAGAACTCAATATTGCTAATTGCGGTAATTACTCTTGCTCGTTCTTCAACTTGCAAATATGCATCAATCATACGACATGCCTGCGAGTAAAGCATGTCATCGACAAGCTTGCTGTTTGATTTCGCCATAACTATGACGAAAGTGCTATCAAACAGATTATCCTTCATCGATCCTGACACACAAGGGGTTACATCAGTGAATAATTGTGCTATAGAATCTAAACATCTCCTTTTCAATAGCATATTTATTGTTGTGTCTTCTTTAGTTCCGAGTACCGTAAGAAGCCTAATGCATGTATTGCGAATTGGGATCGTATTCACTTTCCCATTTGCTGTTTTCATATCAGTTGTCAGACGCTCTAGATATTCATTGACGAGTTCCAGCAATTCCGTTTCTGATATTCCAGTATAAGATATATTGCAAATCGTATCGTTTTCCAACTGTTGCAGAGTAACATCTGTCAAAAAGGATCGCCGATTCATTGTATTAGTCAGATCTAGTTGAATAACATCCAATGCTGAAATATGGTCACCAGCCAATCCATACATAACGGCAAACGGGAGGCGCAAAGATCGTATGCCTAAATCAGAGTTATCGTGTAGCTGCTCACGCTTCACGCCACGTATTGCTCACCTGATTTGACCGCCCGCGGTCCGGGGCTATCCTCCCGGTGACCGCGGGCGGTGGGGTTCGTCAGGCGAACTCGGTGTCGAGC
>CAIYQO010000127.1 GCA_903928345.1 uncultured bacterium
CCGGCCTTTCTTTGGGGGGCTTAGGGTCGGCGCCGCCCGGCTCGACGCGTCTCACACGGGCGGCTTCCTCCATGGTGTGCGCGATGCGCACCCATTCCAAGAGTTGTCCCCCCTTGTGCCTTCGCCCCCCGAGTACAGGGGGCGGGCACGTTGGCTGTGCTCCAGGTTCTGGTTGTCACGCCCCGTGCTGGTGACTACACCAGCCACGGGCCGCGCCACCCAGAACCTTCCGGCGCCGCCGGCATTCGCGCGCGGACGCACCTGCACAGCATGGCAGTGGGGGTTCCCCCCACACCCCGCAAGATTAGCGCGCGCGCAACACCGCGGCTGCCGGCGGAATACCGCGCAGCCGCCAACCACCAGCCAGCGCTCATCACAATGCGCACCGTCATCACCGCCACACCTGGCCGTCCTCATCGCAGATCGCGCGGGCGCCGTCGCCTGCGGCGTGCTCGTGGCACGTGTCGCTTCGCGCCGTTTCGCGCTACGCGCGTTGCTGCTGCGCAGCGACACGCCGCTGACGCGGCGCGTGGTAAAGGCGCTACCTCACCCGCCGCAGAAATACGCATTCCGGGGACCCCCATCCCCAGAATGTAGCGGTCAGGCGGCAGCGCATACGCTGCCACCTGCCACACGCCGCGGCGCGTCGCCATTCCCTCCGAGCGTGCTCGCGGCTCCAGAAAGTGGCGCTCCGCACCTGCCACAAACTGTTCTTTCACGTCTTCGTTCCGATGTCCCTTTCTGCCCTACGCGCCGCCCGGCGGCAGGTGTCGCGCCAGGCGTCGGGTGCATACACCCGCCACCTGTCACGCCCCCCGCATCTTCGCCGTTCTGCGCTCCGGTCACCGTTCCCTTTCACCTTTCGCTCGCCGCCGTGTGCCTGCCCCCACATCCGTTGCCCATCGCCTCCAGCCGGGTGAAGGCGACGGTCAACGGACGGGGGGCAGGCACTTATGAACACGGCGGCTTTTCAGCGAAAGGAGAAAGGGAACATGAAAGGGTCATCTTCACTCAGTCCTTTGAAGGCTCTGGATCCTCCGTCCAGAAAGCTATCGGCAGGCACCGCCAAGGCCGCCGGCTTCGGGCCGGCGCAACGCATCATCGCCGCACACAAGTACGTCAGCCCGCGTTCCCGCCCGTTGACACCGGAGGAAGCAGAGGTGCGCCGCGTGGCGTACGCCCTGAAAGTGCCGACCGCCGAGGCCTGCCAGATCGCCGCCCACGACCTGGCCCCGCTGGTCGACGCCGCCGAGGCACCTGCCACAGTCATCGTGTTAATGCCTGTCCCATCGTCCACGGGATCCGTGGACGCGAACCGCCAACTGGCGAACGAACTCGCCGCCGAGATTCACCGCCGCTATCACACGCGCCGCGTGCAGGTGCGCATCACTGTCGGCCGCATGCATCCCGTGGAGTCTTCCTGCGTCCGCCGTCGTCGCGGTGAACGCGGGTTGCACGGCGACGAGCACGCCATGATCCGCGTGGCCGGTCCGCTCACAGCGACGGAGACCGCCTACTACTTCATCGACAACATGGCCACCACCGG
>CAIYQO010000128.1 GCA_903928345.1 uncultured bacterium
GGACATCGGATCGGCGAAGATGGCTACACAGGGACTCGGGGGCTTGTTCGGGTCGCGAAAGCCCTTGTCTCTCCTCCATGTGACCACCTGGGCAGGAAATTACCCAACGAAGGGGAAGTTCATTCAAACGGCTTCTTAGGCGCGGTGTGTCTGCCAAAAAGACGGTCCGTGCGCGTGAGTGGTTCATAGGCACAGACCGTCTCTGGTTGTATTCGTAGCTCGCAGGTACGCTCGCGCTCCCAATGTTGGCGACAACCTGATCTGGCAGCTCCATCGGATCAGGTTTGCGACGACCAATGGCATGGGACAGCGCCCATACCCTACGGGCGGAGTTCCGTTCCCCCTGAATCCTGAATCCCGGGTTTTACTTCGCGTCCGGCCCGACGACCACGGTGGTCAGCGCGTCGGGGTGCAGGTATTTTTGCGCGGCGGCGTTGACTTCGGGCAGGGTGACGGCGGCGTAGATTTTGCCCATTTGCTCGGGGTAATCCAGCCCCAGGTGGAAATATTCCGCGTCCATCAGGGTGGCGGCGAGGGCGGCGTTCGTCTCCAGCGCGATGGCCTGGCTGCCGGTGAGGAAGGCCACGGCGTCGTGCAGCTCCTGCGCGGTGGCGCCGGTGTCGTGCATACGGACGATCTCCGCCTGCACCAGCGGGATGGCTTTGTCGGCGTTGGCGGGATTGACACCCAGCGACACGTACCACGGGCCGGCGCCGGTGGAGGCGTGGAAGGCGCTGTCGATCGTGTAGGCCAGCCCGTGCTGATCGCGCACCACGTCGCCCAGGCGGCTGTCCAGCGCCCCGCCGCCGCCGAGGATCATATTCATGATCTCCGCCGCGTAGTAGTCGGGATCGGTGCGGCGCAGCCCGCCGGCGGTGCCCAGGTAAATGGCCGTCTGCGATTTGTCCGCCATCGGCACGGCGATGCGGTGCGGCGCGCCGAGAGGGACGGGCGGAAAGGTGAGCAGCGCGGGCTCCGGCCCGGTCCAGTCGCCGAAGTATTTCTCCACCAGCGCGTGCACGGCGTCCACCGACACGTCGCCGACCACGGCCATGGTGAGGGTTTTCGGCGTGTAGCGCGCGGTGTGGAAGGCGAGCAGATCGTCGCGGGTGAGCGCCTTGATCCCCGCCTCTTCCTCGTCGTAGGAGGCCATGCGGTACGGATGGCCGACGGGCAGCACGGCGCGGTACAGGGTGCGGTAGGCGACGCTCGCGGGCTGATCGCGCTCCTCAGCGAGGCCGGCGAGGGCCTGGCCACGCATATTTTCGATTTCCTCCGGCGGGAAGATGGGGTTGCGGATGAGGTCGGCCAGGTTGCGCACCAGCAGTTCGGTATCGCCGCTCAGCGCCTTGCCGCTGAGGCCCACCGTCTCCCACCCGGTGCCGGCGTCGATCGACGCCGCGGCGCCCTCCAACTCGGCGGCGATCTGCGCCGAGGTGCGCGTGGTGGTGCCGTGGTCGAGCAGGTTGGCGACCATGTCCGCCGCGCCGACCTTGCCCGCCGGGTCATAGGCCTTGCCCGCCTTCAGGTTGGCGCGCACCGCCACGGTGGGGTTGACGTGATTCTCCTGTACGATCAGCACCACCCCGTTGGGCAGCAGGAAGCGCGCGCGCTTCACCGGCGCCTTCTCCGCGGGGGTCGCCGCGCGCACCGTGCCGCCCGTGCCTTCCCGCGCGAGGGGGGCGGGGGTGCGGTAGGGATCGCCGTCGTGATACCCGGCGGGGCGCGCCCGGGGCAGACCGGCCTGCGGGCCGCCGTTGCCGATGGGCTGGAAGATGCCATCCGTGCGGTTCGTGTCGATAAGGTATGTTTTGGCCACGCGCTGGAGATCCGCCGGGGTCACCGCCTGCAGTTGCGCGGGCAGGCGGTCGAGGGCGCGCCAGTCGCCGGCCACGGTGTCGTAGAAGCCGAGTTGCTCCGCCTGATCGGTGACGCTGTCGCGGGAGAAGATCAATTGGGCCTGCGTCTGGCGCAGCGCGCGCGCCATCTCCTCGGCGCTCGGTGGCGTGGTTTGCAGACGTGCCACTTCCGCGAGGATCGCCGCCTCGATGGGCGCGAGAGGTTTGCCGGGGGCGGCCACGCCGCCGGCGAAGAAGACCCCGGCGTCCTTCAACAGGAAGGTATTCGCCCACGTTTCCACGCCCAGCCCCTTCTCCACGATGGCCGGGTAGAGGCGCGCGGAGCGTCCACCGCCGAGGATCTGCTCCAGCAGCAGCAGCGCGGGGGCGTCGGGGCTGGTGATGGACGGCACGCGCCAGCCGATCTCCTCAATGGGCACGCGCCCCTCGTGGACGATGGTGATGCGACGCTCGCCCACCTGCGGCTGTTCCGGGGTGACCCACTGCGGCGGTTGCGGTCCGCGCGGCAGGCGGCCGAAGTCGGCGCGCACCCGCTCCAGCACCGCGGCGGTGTTCACGTCACCCACCACCACCAGCGTGGCGTTGTTCGGCATGTAATACTTATGATAGTACGCGCGCAGGGCGTCGGCCTTCACGTGTTCGATATCCGCGCGCCAGCCCACCACCGGCCAATGGTAGGGGGAGGACATGAAGATGGTGGACATCGCGGCATTGAAGAGCTGCGTGCCCGGGTCGTTCTCGCGCCCCTCCAGTTCTGAGCGCACCACCGTCATCTCGGAATCCAGGTCCTGCTGGCGGATGAGCGCGCTGTGCAGGCGGCTGGCCTCCATGCGCAGCGGCAGGTCCACCCGGTCGCTGGCGATGGTGGTGTAGTAGTGCGTGTAGTCGAAGAAGGTGGCGCCGTTGTCCACCGCGCCGTTGCGCTTGTTCAGGTTGCGCATGTCGTCCTTGGCGAACTCCTTGGTGCCTTTGTACGTCATGTGCTCGAGCAGGTGCGAGGAGCCGGTCATCCCCTCCGGCTCGTTGCGCGAGCCCACGTGCATCCACAGGTCCACGGTGACCACCGGGGCGGCGTGCACCTCTTTCACCAGCACCCGCAGCCCGTTGGGCAGCACGGTTTCCGTCACCTGCGCCCACGCCGCCGCGGCGAGCAGCACGCACCCGAAGACCAGCACACGCAATACACGACCCAAACCCGACATGGCACAGCTCCTTTACTTGAGTGTCCCAGCTTATCCCCCGTGTGTCTCGGCGTCAACCGGGCGTCGTAGAGCACCGACGACAGGGAAGGAGACGATGCGAAGTTAAGTTATCATCAAAACGCCTGTTTTCTGGAGCGATACGACCCTTTGTTAAGAGTATTTAACTTGATGACGCGTTGAGGAAGGGGGCGTTCTGTGGTATAACCGTTAACATCACATGAAGGATGGATTAACCGTTAACCTTGCCTTCATCTTACCACGTCCCGCGGGACAGGAGGGTGCACTGATGAACATCTATCCGCGCATGCTTTCCACCGTCTGCGTCGCCCTGTTCGTCGCCGAAGTCCTCGCCGCCGTCGTCGCGGTGGCCAAAACGCTGGTGGGGGCGGGGTGACTGTTTGTCTGAACCTTGATGCCTCGGATTCAAAGATTACCTTGATGGAAGCACGCGCTGAATCATGGTGATCCGTTAATCCGGCGAATCAAGGTTCAGACCCTTCAATAACCCGTGTGCGGAAAACAGCACCCGCCATCCCCAAAAATCCCACCCATCCCTTTCATCCCTGTGAATTATCCACCCACCGCGCCAGCCGACCTCGCGAACGCCCGCAGTCGTTCGTCCCTCAGGCCCGATCCTCGTTCAGACAACGCCCCCGATTTCTGCTACAATATCCCCGCACCCGTGCAGGGCAGGCCGTGGCCTGCCCTGCCGACATTTCGAGGAGGTTGACCCGTGGGCAAGTACTTTGTCACCACCCCCATCTACTACGTCAACGATGTGCCGCACATCGGCACGGCGTATCCGACCGTGGCGGCCGATGTCGTGGCGCGCTTTCATCGGATGATGGGCGATCTGGTGCGCATGTCCACCGGCACCGACGAAAACGCCACCAAGGTCGCGCGCGTGGCGCTGCAACGCGGCGAGCAGCCCAAGGCCTTCGTGGACGGCATGGCCGCGGCCTTTCAGGACACCTGGCGGCGCATGAATATCCAGTACGACGACTTCGTGCGCACCACGGAGCCGCGTCAGCACGCCGCGGTGCAGCGCTTCATCGAGACGCTGTACGCGCGCGGCGACGTGTATTACGCGGAGTACGAGGGCTGGTATTGCATCCCGTGCGAGACGCACTACCTGGAGGGGCAGCTCACCGAGGGCAACTGTCCGGAGTGCGGGCGCGGGGTGGAGTGGATGAAGGAGCCGGGGTACTTCTTCCGGCTGAGCCAATACACCGAGCCGCTGCTCGACTACATCGCGGCGCACCCGGACTGGCTGCAGCCGGAGTACCGCAAAAACGAGGTGGTCGCCTTCCTGAAGGGCGGGCTGCGCGACGTGAACATCACGCGCAAGTCGGACTGGGGCATCCCGGTGCCGGCGGCGCTGCCCAACTCGGCGGGGCTGGTCATCTACGTCTGGTACGACGCGCTGATCAACTACATCACCTCTGCGGGCTACCCGGACGCGCCGACGGAGTTCGCGCAGTGGTGGCCGGCGGACGCGCACCTGGTGGGGAAGGACATCTTCACCCGCTTCCACGCCACGCTGTGGCCGGCGATGCTCATGGCCGCCGGGCTGCCGCTCCCCGAGACGGTGGTGGCCCACGGCTACTGGACGATCGGCGGGGAGAAGATCAGCAAATCGAAGCACGGCGGCAAGGGGTTTCGCATCAACCCGCTCGACCTGGCGCAGGAGTTGACGGACGCCGCCGGCTGCACCTTCGACATCGCGGTGGACGCGCTGCGCTACTTCCTGCTGCGCGAAATGCCCTTCGGCGCCGACGGGGATTTCTCGCTGGAGGCCGTCTACCGCCGCTACAACAACGACCTGGGCAACGACCTGGGCAACCTGGTCAACCGCACGGTGACGATGATCGATCGCTATTGCGGCGGGGTCATCCCCGCGGTTGCGGAGGTGTTGCCCGAGGCCGGGCACGCCGCGAAGCTGGTGGAGGCCCACCTGGGCGGCCGCGTGGTGAACTACATGGAGGCGCTGAAGGCGGTGTGGGAGCTGCTGAGCTATCTCAACCGCTACATCGAGGAATCGGCGCCGTGGAAGCTGCAGAAGGCGGGGGACACCGACGCGGTGGCGCGCGTGATGTATACGCTGGCGGAAGGCCTGCGCCACGCGGCGGTGCTGCTCTACCCCGTGATGCCCACCGCGGCGGCGCGCATCGCCGCGCAGATCGGCTGGGCGCATCCGACGTGGACGTGGTCGTCGCTCGCGTGGGGCGGACTGCGCCCGGGCACCCAGATTGCCGCCGCGGGACCCATCTTCCCGCGCATTTTAGAGACAGGAGCACCCACCGTGGAACCGACACCCGAAATCCCGGCCCCCGCGCCGGCCCCCGCGCCGACCGAAGCCCCGGCCCCGGCCCCGGAGATCGCACAGATCACCATCGACGACTTCGCCAAAGTGCAACTCAAAGTGGGCACCATTCTCACCGCCGAGAAGCACCCGAAGGCGGACAAGCTGCTGAAATTGCAGGTAGATCTGGGCGAAGAGACGCCACGGCAGATCATCGCCGGCATCGCCGCCGTGTATACCCCCGAGGCGCTGGTAGGGCGGCAGATCATCGTGGTCGCCAACCTGCAGCCGGCCAAGCTGCGTGGCGAGATCAGCCAGGGGATGCTGCTGGCCGCCTCCGACGGCGAAGGCATCGCCGTCCTCTCACCGGATAAAGCGGTGCCGAATGGGAGCAAGGTGCGGTAAACGTACCGGTAACCGTCCCCCGAAAAAGGCTGGGAGGGCGAGCGTACCCGCGAGCCGCGAGCGGGTGAACCGTGAGCGACAGTAGAAAAACGGTCTGTGCGTGTGATCGATCATACGCACAGACCTTCTTCATATATTAGTGATGATGCACCCGCCCACGGCTCGCGGGGACGCTCGCCCTCCCAAAGGGACCGGTGGGCGGCCATCTTCCCCCCGGCTCTTGACACGCGCCCGTGATTCTCGTATTCTTATCCCTGGTTTCACCCGCCGGAGACAGCAGGTGCGTTTGCATAAGGCCTTCGGGCCGCCTGCCGAGGTTGGAGCGACAATGCCGTAGCGTGCGCGCGCGGCGCCATCGTGCCTTCCACGCCGCTGTCCACCGGGCAGCGGTATTTTTTATGCCAGTCGGGGCGGGACCGTATCTTAGCGAAAAGGAGGTGACACCCGTGCCAACCCCACATAAGACCGCGATTATCGCCGGCATGGAGGAGGAGCTGGGCCGCATCCAGGGCGCCATCGTCACCGACTACCGTGGGCTGACCGTCGCGCAGATTTCTACGCTGCGCCGTCGGCTGCGCCCCGTCGGCGGTCGGTATCAGGTGGTGAAGAACACCCTGCTCAAGCGCGCCATGGCCGCTCAGCAGTTGCCCGACCTGGGCGACATGCTGGAAGGCCCCAACGCCGTTCTCTTCTCCGAAGGCGATCCCGTCGAGGCCACCAAGATCCTCGCTCAGTTCATCAAAGAGCTGCGCAAGGAACTGCCGCAGATCAAGGGCGGCTTCCTCGGCGCCCGCGTGATGTCCCCCGCAGACGTCGCCAACCTGGCGACCCTGCCGCCCCGCGAGGTCATTTTGGCCAACCTGCTGGGCACCATGCAGTCCCCCGCCGCCAACCTGGTTTCCACCATTGGCGCCGTACTGCAAAACCTGGTCGGCACCATCGAGGCCTACCAGCAGCAACAGGCCGAGGCGGCCTAAGCCCGTTGAATTCGCGAAGCGTAACAGCTTCGGCTCGCACTGCGAGTTCGTCGAATCCCGAGTTCGCGGGCCTGGCCCGCACTATTTGACTACAAGGAGCATTCACATGGCGCTGACCAAAGATCAGATCATCGAGGCCATCGAGCAGATGAGCCTGCTGGACATCGTGGACCTGTACAAGACGATGCAGGACAAATGGGGCGTGACCCCGATGGCGGCCGTGGCCGCCGGCCCCGCCGCCGCCGGTCCGGTGGTCGAAGTGGAAGAGAAGGAAGAGAAGACGACCTTTGACGTGATCCTGACCGGCTTCGACGCCGCCAAGAAGATCAACGTGATCAAGGTCGTCCGCGAACTCACCTCCCTCGGCCTCAAGGAAGCCAAGGACCTCGTCGAAGGCGCCCCCAAGACGGTCGCCGAAGGCATCCAGAAGGACGCCGCCGAGGACATGAAGAAGAAGCTCATCGAAGGCGGCGCGACGGCCGAAGTGAAATAACCCACTCGCGGCGGCGCCCGCGTACACACGTGGGCGCCGCCGCGCCTTGCTCCATCGCGCGGCGGCTGGTATACTTCCTCCCGCACATATAAGGAGCGCGATGTTCGAAAGCCTGTCGGAAAAACTGCAATCGCTCTTCCAGCAGCTCGGTAAAAAAGGCCGGCTGACGGAGGCGGACGTCACCGAAGCGGCGCGGCAGATTCGCCTGGCCTTGCTCGAGGCCGACGTCAACTACCGCGTGGTGAAGGAATTCGTCACCCGCGTTAAAGAGCAAGCCATCGGGACGGACGTGCTCGCCGGGCTCAACGCCACTCAGCAGGTGGTGAAGATCGTCCGCGACGAGCTGATGGCGCTGTTGGGCGAAAACGGCGGGCCGCTGGCCACCGCGCCGCGCAGCCCCAGCGTCTACCTGGTGGTCGGTCTGCAGGGCGGCGGTAAAACCACTACGTGCGGCAAACTCGCCGCGCTGTTGCGCAAGCAGGGGCAGAAGCCGTTGCTCGTCGCGACCGACGTGGCGCGCCCGGCGGCGATTCAGCAGTTGCAGGTGGTGGGCGAGGCGGTGAAGACGCCGGTCTTCCAACTCGGCACACGCGTCTCCCCGCCGGATATCACGCGCGCCGCCCTCATCCATGCGCGGGAGAACGGCTTCAGCCACGTCATCATCGACACGGCGGGTCGGCTGCACGTGGACTACGCGCTGATGGGCGAAGTGGTGGCCGTGCGCGACGCGGCGGCCCCGCAGGAAGTGCTGCTGGTGCTCGACGCCATGACCGGGCAGGACGCCGTGAACGTGGCCGAGCAGTTCAACGCCCGCCTGAACGTGACGGGCTTCATCCTGACGAAGATGGACGGCGATGCCCGCGGCGGCGCGGCGCTCTCCATTCGGCAGGTGACGGGCAAGCCGATCCGGTTCCTGGGACTGGGCGAGAAGTACGACGCGCTGGAAACCTTCCACGCCGACCGGCTGGCCTCGCGCATCCTGGGGATGGGCGACGTGCTCACGCTCATCGAACGCGTGGAAGCCTCGGTGGATGCCGAGCAGGCGGAGAAGCTGGAGAAGAAGCTCCGCGCGCGCTCCTTCGATCTCGAAGATTTCGCCGGGCAGCTCGAGCAGCTCACCCAGATGGGCCCGCTGGATCAACTGCTCGACATGATCCCCGGCATGGGGCAGATCAAGCAGGCGATGGGCGGGCAGGCGATCCAGATGGACCCGAAGAAGTTCGGGCACATGCGCGCCATCCTGTCGTCGATGACGCCGGAGGAACGGCACCACCCGGAGATCGTGCGCGGCAGCCGGCGGAAACGCATCGCCCTCGGCAGCGGCACCACCGTCAACGAGGTGAACCTGCTGCTGAAACAGTTCGAGCAGATGCGAGAGATGTTCGGCCAGATCGCCACCGCCGAAAAGCGCGGCACGCTGAACAAGCTCAAATTGCCGTTCGGATTGTGACAATTTTCGATTTTAGATTGGGGGGACGGCGCTATAGCCCGGTGGCGGGCGCGGTCCGAATTTTGAATTTTTGATGGGCATCGGGTGATGCGTTGCCGCTGGTCCCGCGGGACCGTGCCGGCCGCGACGCCCGGGTCAATCCAAAATCGGCAAGCTTTACTGCAGTGGAGGCCGGCCCGGCGAACAGTCGCCCACCCGGCCCGGGGCATGGCCCCGCAGCTCATACAAGGAGAAGAAACCGTGGCATTGAAAATGCGTCTGCGCCGTGTCGGCGCCAAGAAGCAACCCGCGTACCGCATCGTGATCGCCGATGCGCGCGCCCCGCGCGACGGCCGCTTTGTCGAGATCGTCGGGCACTACAACCCGCTCACCGAGCCCTCCACCGTGGTGATCAACGCCGAGCGCGCCCTCTACTGGCTGAGCAATGGCGTGCAGCCCAGCGACGTGGTGAAGAAGATGCTCGTGCGCCAGGGCGTGTGGGCCACCTTCACCGGCGAAGCCCCGCCCGAGCCCATCCCGGTCGTGGAAGCCGCTTCGGTGGTGGAAGAAGCCCCGGTCGAAGAGGCCGCGCCGGTAGCCGAAGAAGCTGCCCCGGTCGAAGAGGCCGCGCCGGTAGCCGAAGAGGCTGCCCCGGTCGAAGAGGCCGCGCCCGTTGCTGAAGAGCCCGCGGTCGCCGACGCCCAGGCGGACGAGACCCCGGCCGAGTAAGGAAAGGAGCACCTGTGAAGGGATTGCTCGAATACCTCGTCACCTCCCTGGTCGACCACCCGGAGGCGATCCAGATTCGCGAGACGGAAGGGCAGAAGAACGTGGCCTACATCGTCTTCGTGGATCAAGAGGATATGGGGAAAGTCATCGGTAAGTCGGGTCGCACCGCCAACGCGCTGCGTGTGCTCATGCGCGCCGCCGGCGGATTGCACGACAAAGCCATTTGGGTCGATTTTAACTTCAGCCGCGGTCGCTAACGCGGGTAAAGGATAGGTATGGAAACGTTGCGTCTACGCCAGGACGTGAGTCTGATCTTCATCGTCACCGAGGAGCTGAAGACTCAGTTGCTGGAAGAGTTGAACGCCGCCGGGGAAGAGATCCAGCGGCAGATCGATCAGTTCGACTTTCGTGCTCGCCACGCGCTGGCCGAATTGCAGCGCGCCGACCTCACCCGTGCCATGGCCGCCCGCCAGCAGATCGACGCCGAAAAGCGCCGGCTGGACGCGGTGAAGCACGAACTGGTCGACCGCCGCAAGGAGATCGACGCGTTGGAGCTGGGCAGCGAATACCCGCGCGGCACCATCGAGGGGCAGGCGGAAGTCGCGTTGGGCGATAACCTCTTCGAGAAGCTCGCCGGCATCCAACTCGTGGTGAAGGACGGCCTGGTGACGGAAATCCGCCACCTGCCCGTGCGCCCCGAGGATATCTTGATCCCGGAACCGAAAGTCCTGCGTCCCGGTGAGTGATGAACCCTGGGATTTACTAATCGGCGCGATCACCGCCCCGCACGGCCTGCAAGGTGCCGTGCGGGTGCGCCCGTTTACGGACGACCCGGAGCGCATCGCCAAACTGCGCGAGGTGGGCCTGCGCCGCGATGGCACGGTGCGCCGCGTCGCCGTTCGCTCGGGCCGTGTCAACGGCACGCGCATCACGCTGACGCTGGCGGGGGTGGATACCATCGACCAGGCGGAGGCGCTGCGCGGCACGGAGCTGGTGATGCCGCGCTCGTGGGCGCCCCCCCTCGAGGCAGACACGTACTACCACTCCCAGCTCCTCGGGCTGGAGGTGGTGACCACCGACGGCGAGGCGCTGGGGCCGATCACGGCAATCTTCGAGACGGGCGCGAACGACGTCTACGAGACGCCGCTGGCGCTCATCCCCGCGGTGAAGGCCTTCGTGCGCGAGGTAGACCTTGCCGCGGGCCGCATGATCGTGACCGCGATGCCCGGGCTGAAAAAGAGCGAGCGCTGACGGGTGGAGCAATGCGACTTGCCAGATACACTGCGCGCCGTGTAAAATAGGATGCTTGGTAAATTTTGAATTTTGAGTTCTGAATTTTGAATGAAAAGGCTCCCGCGGATCTGTGCTGATTGAGCGCAAACGCGCGCTGCTCATTAGTTCAAAATTCATCATTCAAAACTCAAAATTCGGAACAGGGGGAATGGGATGGCAATTGACTGGCCGAATCTGACATTTGCATATATGCCGACCAACGGCTACTTGGTGGTGGAATATGCCGAGGGCGTGTGGGGCACGCCGGAAGTACGCACCGAGCCGTATATTCCCCTGCACATCGCGGCGAGCTGTTTGCACTACGGGCAGGAGGCGTTCGAGGGGCTGAAGGCGTTCACCACGCGCGATGGGCGCGTCGTGCTCTTCCGCCCGGAGCAGAATGCCCGGCGCATGGCCCTGTCGGCGGAGCGCCTGTGCATGGCGCCGGTGCCGGAAGAGTTGTTCATCTCCGTGTGCGTGCAGGCGGTGCAGGCGAATCGCGAATTCGTGCCGCCTTACGGCACCGGGGCCAGCCTGTACATCCGCCCGCTGCTCATCGGCACCGAGCCGACGGTGGGGGTGAAAGCCTCCGATACCTACATGTTCATCGTCCTCGTCACGCCGGTGGGGCCGTACTACAAGGACGGGTTCAGGCCGGTGGAAGCGGCGGTCCTCGCGGGGTACGACCGCGCGGCGCCGTATGGCACGGGCCGGGCGAAGACGGGCGGCAACTACGCGGCCAGCCTGCTGCCCAGCCATCTCGGCAAAGAGCAGGGGTACCCGATCATCCTGTTCACCGATCCGGCGGAGCATAAATACGTGGACGAGTTCGGCACGTCGAACTTCATGGGCATCACGCACGACGGGGTGTACAAAACGCCGTCGTCGTCGTCGATTTTGAAGAGCGTGACGAACGACAGCCTGCAGATACTGGCGGCGGATATGGGCTTGCCGGTGGTAAGCGCGCCCATCGCCGTGAGCGACCTGGGGCAGTTTGCCGAGGTCGGCGCGTGCGGCACGGCGGCGGTGATCACGCCGATCAGCGCGGTGCACCACGGCGACGTAGTGTATCGCTTCGGCGCCGCCGACACGGCCGGGCCGGTGCTCACCGAACTGTTCGGACGGCTGCAAGGCATCCAGTACGGTGATCTGCCGGACACGCACGGGTGGCTGCTGGACGTGGACGCCGCGGTACCGGTGGCAGAATAACGTGCGGATCGACGTCATTACCTTGCTGCCACAGGCCTTTGCCGCGTACTGGTCGGAGAGTATCCTGGGCCGGGCGCAGACCGCGGGGCTGGTAACCTGCCGGGCGCACCAGTTGCGGGATTATACGCACGATAAGCATCATATCACGGACGATACGCCCTACGGCGGCGGGGTCGGCATGGTGATGAAGCCGGAGCCGATCTTCGAGGCCGTGGAGGCCCTGCGCGAGGGCGGGCCGCGCGAGCTGACGGTGGTACTGAGCCCCACCGGGGAGCGCTTCTCGCAAGCGCTGGCGCAGGAGCTGGCCGACGGCGTCGACCACCTGATCCTGGTGTGTGGACGTTACGAGGCGATGGACGAGCGCGTGCACGCGGAGCTGGCCGATCGGGAGATCTCCATCGGCGACTACGTGCTCACCGGCGGGGAATTGCCCGCGCTGGTGGTGATCGACGCGGTGGCGCGGCTGCTGCCCGGGGTGGTCGGCGGCGAGGGCGCCACGGAAACCGAGAGTTTTGTCACGGGGCTACTGGAGTATCCCCAATACACACGCCCACCGGTGTTTCGGGGGTGGGCGGTGCCGGAGGTCCTTCTCTCCGGCCATCACGAAGCGATCCGGAAATGGCGCCGGGAGCAATCCCTCCGCCGCACCCTGGACCGGCGGCCAGATTTACTGGCGGACGCGCCGCTCACCCAGGAGGATGTGCGCCTGTTAGATCGCCTGGAGACTGAACGTCGGCAGGGGGAAAATTTACACGCCGACCTCTCAGTTGGAGCTACCGATGAAAAAAGTGAACACCGGTCTGATCATGGAGCTGGAGAAGGAGCAGATTCAGCCGAATCGCCCGACCTTCCGCACGGGTGACTCGGTGCGCGTGCACTTGAAAGTGCGTGAAGGCGCGCGCGAACGCATCCAGTTGTTCGAAGGCGTCGTGATCCGCCACCAGAAGGGGCTGCTCAGCGAGCGCTTCACCGTGCGGCGCGTGACCCACGGCGTCGGCGTCGAGCGCGTCTTCCTGCTGCACTCCCCGCGCATCGACAAGGTGGAAGTCATCCGCCTGGGCAAAGTGCGCCGTGCCCGCTTGTATTACCTCCGCGATCGCATTGGCGCGCGCGCCACGCGTATCAAAGAGCGCGGTCGGGTATAATACCCCCGACGCACCGCCGTCGCGTGGTACGCTTCTGCGGGAGCGGGAGAATTCCCGCTCCCGCAGCTTTAGACCTACCTCCTGTCCCTTCCGCGAGGAAGGGGAGGACGACGGTAGGATAAAACTGAATTTGGAGACCCACCCGTTTCACCCCTTCCCTCGAGGGAGGGGGCAGGGGGGTAGGTCACAGGACGATTGCGCATGTTCAATCTTGATGAACCCGCCTTTCCCTTCGCGTTGCTGGCGATTCTGGTCGTCATGCGACTCGTCCTGACCGTAACCAAACGCTATCTGACGCCCCCGCTGGAAGCCGCCCCCCTGCCGCTGGCGCCCGACGACGTGGTGGACGAGCCCGCGCTGGACACCGCCCCCGCGGCGCCGCAAGCGCTGGACGAGGACGCCGCGCCGCCCGCGCGCTTCTTCACCGAGTTGCTCGACAGCGGCATCATCGCGGTGGTGCTGGTCTTCTTTCTCATCCGCCCCTTCATCCTGCAGGCGTTCTTTATCCCCACCGGGAGCATGCTCCCCACGCTGCAGGAAGGGGATAAGTTGCTGGCGACGAAGTACGTCTACCACCTGCGCGAGCCGCGCCGCGGCGAGGTGGTGGTGTTCAACGCCCCCGCGCACGCGCTGGAGATGGCCAACCAGCCGAACGACGCGCGCCAGCCGGTGGATTACGTGAAGCGCGTCATCGGCCTGCCCGGCGACCGCGTGCGCGTGGTGTCGAACATGGGCGTCTACGTGAATGGGAAGCTGCTCCCCGAGACCTACCCGCACGCGATGCCGGAATACGATTATCCGATGAACGCGTACGGCGACCTGCAATTGGACGCGCCGGAGGTGGTGCGCAACGAGGTGACGCCGCATATCGTCGGCCGCGAGTTGCTGGTGCCTCCGGGGTATCTGTTCGTTCTCGGCGATAACCGCAACCTCAGCCTGGACAGCCACCGCTGGGGCCTGCTGGCGCGCAACCGCGTGGTGGGGAAAGCCGTCTTCATCTTCTGGCCCCCCAGCCGCGCCGGGATGATTCGCTGATCCGCTTCCAGCGCGCGGAAGCGCGCGAACGTGTATAATAAGACCTAGCAAATGTGCGCCGCCGGCACGGTGCCGGTGGCATAACCAGGAAACCGCATGGCGAATACGAATGTCCTGATGCAAATATTGACGCTGTTGGAAGACCCGATCATCGTCTGGTCGCTGGTCGTGGTCACCATCGGCATCCGCTTCCTGTGGACGCACGTGATGCGGCACGCCTTCGCCCCCGTGGAGGAGCCGTTGCCGCGCGCGAAGCGCAAGAAGGACATCGAGCCGCTGACGCCCAAGCCGAAACCGAAGGACATGACGCTGGAAGTCATCGACACGCTGCTCATCGCGCTCATCCTGGTGTTCGGCATCGTGCGCCCGTACATGCTGCAGACCTTCTTCATCCCGTCCAGCAGCATGGAGCCCAAGCTGCTCGGGCCATACGACCCGGACAACCCGGGCTTGTATCCCGGCGCGCTGGTGAAGGACACCAAGCACAGTGGCGACAAGCTCATCGCCAATAAATTCGTGCTGCACTTCCGCCCGCCGCGGCGTGGGGAGATCATTGTCTTCCAGCCGCCGGTGGAGGCGTATATCGGCAACGATATCCAACTGCAGATGCGCTACTTCCTGGAGAACAAGCCCGAAGTGATCGCGCAGCATTTCCCGGATCTCACCGCGACGGAACAACACGCGATGCTGGGGAAACTGCACAGCGTGCCCGCCCGGCGTGACGACTTCATCAAACGCGTCATCGGCGTGCCCGGCGACCATATCCGGATTCAGAAGGACGGCGACGTATTCATCAACGGCAAGGCGTTGCCCGAGCCGTACCTGCTGCCCGGCGATCCGCATTCCACCATCGCCTTCCCGCGCCCGCCGCCGGACATGGTGATCGAAACGGCGCACGGCACCTCGGACACCGCCATGTTCATGGAGACGATCGTAAAAGCCCTGTACGACCGCGAGCTGTATGCGACGCGCATCGGCGTGCACGTGCAGGAGGGCGACTTCATCGTGCCCGACAACAGCGTCTTCGTAATGGGCGACAACCGTTCGCCCTACGGCAGCTTCGACAGCCGCTACTGGGGCGTGGTGCCCTTCAGCAACATCCGCGGCGTCGCCATCGCCACCTTCTGGCCGCCGCAGCGGATCAAGGTGCTGTAGACGGGGCATTACGGAAAAATGACACACGGCCTGCGCGTACAACACGCGCAGGCCGTTTTTGTATTGCGTCAAGGCTCCCCCTCACCGCTCTTCCGTCGATGGTTTTCGCTCCCCTGACGTGGCTTTTGTGCTGGATAATGTGGGTGCACCACGGCGGTTGGTCATGCCGGTTGTGAGGGAGCCCACAGCGGCACGCGGGTGCCTCGCCGCGGATTAGCGCCTAATGGGGCAGCGCGCGACCGCTGTGTATCCTCCTGCCCCTGGCGTGGCAATGTAGATCATGATAAGAAAACCTACGGTAGTTCCTTGACGCAATACCAGCGCCGTGGTATATAATATGATTTGCAGAGAATCAAACCGTGGAAGGAGACATGCCATGCGCAAAGGCTTTACGCTGATCGAACTCCTCGTCGTCATCGCCATCATAGCGATCCTCGCTGCCATCCTCTTCCCCGTCTTCGCCAAGGCGCGCGAGAAGGCGCGGCAGACGGCGTGCCTGAACAATCAGAAGCAGATCACCGTCGCGTTGCTGATGTACGCGCAGGATCACAACGAGATGCTGCCCACCGCCGACGTAGCGTGGGGCGGCATCAGCATGGACAAGGGCGTGCTCATCTGCCCGAGCGCGGGCACGAAGGTCAGCAACGCCTACTGCTTCAACAACACGTGGAGCGGTTCGGCGCTGGGTGAGATTCCCGACCCCACCATCGCACAGTTGACCTTCGACGGCAGCCATACCGTCACCGCCGCGGCGCCGCTGGCGAATGTCGGATACACCACGGCGGACTACAACTATACCAACCACGGCGGTAAGATCATCGCCGCCTTCGCCGACGGCCACGTGGGCATCTACTCGTTGCTGGGCGATCTCGATACCGCCAACGTGTTGACCATTTCCACGTCTGATTTCGAAGATGGTTCCGTGCCGTTTACCGTTTCGTCGGCTGCGCAAGGCACCGGCGCATCGGGCAGTTGTACCAACATCGTCGTCAACGGCAATCATGTGATTCAATTTACGATGACGGCCACCTCCGGTGGCGACATGCGCTGGAGTTTAAATGGAAATTTTGGCACCGCGTATTATAATGAAATCGTCAATGATTGGAAGTCAATGACAGGTGGGGAGGTGTTTGTCACGTTCAAAGCGCGGCGCATCTCCGCGTGTACCGCAGGGGGATTCGGCACCTATGGTAACGTGTTCCCGCGCACAAGTACTCCGTACGATTACTATGACAATACCACCGCTAAAAATCTGGACATTAGCGCGTTGAATTCCCTGAATCTTCAATCAGCCTATACCAATACGATGTCCACGGCCGCGTTCACCACGATGGATAAAACGAATTGGCTGACTGCGGGTAAGCCGGTGCCATTTATGGACCTGGTCGTGCCAGGATATGGTGGTCCCATCGCCGCCGTAGGCAGTACGAATGGCGGCCCGCTACCGACGTCATTCACGATTTCCTATTGCAGTCCCGGCACCAATTGGATCTTCAATGCCCTCTCCGGCACCGAGACACTGTACATCGATGACCTCAAGGTAAAGAAAAAAGTGTTAGGTGTTTAACAGGGTCCGTTTCAGATGCTAACGCGGGGTGGAAAGGCTTTCTTTCTGCCCCGCGTTATTTTATGCGCGCCATTGTTTCGCTGCCTGCGGTCATACGGCGAAAAGAGGTGCATAGTTCACCCGATCCGCTGCGCGAAGTTGTCCAGCACGGTGCGCATCAAGCGGTTCGATGTCCCTGTATCGCCGGCGCGCAGGGTGAGGGCGGGTTTGATGTAGGGGCCGTCGATCAGCTCCTCGCCGCAATGCGCGATGAGACGGTCGATGCTGACAGGGGTGGATTCCAGGTGGCATTGCAGACCGAGCACGCGGTCGGCGTAGACGAAGGCCTGGTTAAGGCACGCGGCGCTGGCGGCGGCGTGCACCGCGCCGGGCGGGATGGCAAAGGTGTCGCCGTGCCAGTGGAAGGCGGAGAAGGCGTCGGGCAGCCCGGCGAGCAGGAGCGACTCCGCCAGCCGCGTCACCGGAAACCAGCCGATCTCTTTCACGGGGTTGCGCGTCACCGGCCCGCCCAGCACGTCCGCCAGCAACTGCGCCCCCAGGCATATCCCCAGCGCGTACCCTCCGCCGGCCACGACGCGCGCCAGGAACGCCTTCTCGGCGCGCAGCCAGGGGTGGGCGTCCTCGTCGTAAATTCCCATCGGCCCGCCCATCACCACGGTCAGGTTGGCGGCGGCGTCGGGCAGCGCGTCGCCGCGGTAGAGGTGGGTGACAACCAACGCATGCCCCCGCGTCGCCGCCCAATCGGCGATGTAGGCAGCATCCTCAAAGGGCACGTGTTGGAGTACATGCAGGCGCATGGCGGGACTCCTTCCTGCGGATTGTTTCGTATATGCCCCGCTACGCGGCGTGATATGCATCCCCGAGCCGCACTACCCCCACCATTTTGCATTTTGCATTTTGTATTTTCATCTCGTCCCTACCCCACCGGCGATACCTCCTCGACCGCTGCAACCTGCCGACCGGCGCCCACCCGCCGGCTAGTGCTCGGCCTGTGGGAACCGCGCTACCTGTTGCGTGGAAAAGGTCACATCGGCGGCGAGAAAGATACGTCTGTTTGCATGAATCCGTGGACAAGGCGGGCCGGATTTGTTATAATACAGGCGTACAGATTCCCACCACGGTACGGGAGGAGTTCTCTGTTGGCTAACGCAGACCAGATGCAGTACGACGAACGTAATATTCAGGTGTTGGAAGGCCTGGAGCCGGTGCGCAAGCGTCCCGGCATGTATATCGGGGACACCGATTTCAAAGGCTTCCACCACCTGTTCAACGAGATCATCGACAACGCCATCGACGAAGCGATGGCGGGGCGGTGCGATGAGATTCTCGTCACCCTGCACCCCGACGACGTGATCTCCGTCGCCGACAACGGCGTGGGCATCCCGGTCGGTCCGCACCCCGTGAAGGGCATCTCCACGCTGGAAGTGGTGATGACCGTGTTGCATGCGGGCGGCAAATTCGGCGAAGGCGGCGGCTACAAGGTGTCCGGCGGGTTGCACGGCGTGGGCATGTCCTGTGTGAACGCGCTGTCGGAATCCTTCATCTCCGACGTCTACCGCGACGGCTCCCACTGGCAGATGCGCTTCGAGCGCGGCGTGCCGACCAGCGGCCTGGTGCAATTGGAAGCGACGACGCGCCACGGCACCACGCAGACCTTCAAGCCCGACCGCACCATCTTCGGCGACAAGATCCATTTCCACCCGGAAACGATCACCGGCCGCCTGCGCGAACTCGCCTACCTGAATAAGAACGTCAAAATCATTTTCCACGACGAGTTGACGGACGAGACGGAAACCTACCACTACACCGGCGGCCTGGTCTCCTTCGTGGAGAAGCTGAATACGCTGAAAGATCCCCTGCACGCGCCGCTCTACGTCTACCGCGAGCGCGACGACATCCAGGTGGAAATGGCGCTGCAGTACAACGACGGCTACCAGGAGACCCTGTTCGCCTACGCCAACAACATCCACACCATCGACGGCGGCACTCACGTCTCCGGCTTCCGCACCGCCATGACGCGCGTGCTCAACGCCTACGCGCGCAAGAACAACCTGCTCAAAGAGAAGGACGCCAACTTCGTCGGCGACGACGTGCGCGAAGGCCTCACGGTGGTCATCTCCGTGAAGTTGCCCGAGCCGCAGTTCGAGTCGCAGACCAAGGTGAAGCTGCGCAACATGGAGATGGAGGGGATCGTCAACTCCATCGTCGGCGAAGGGTTGGCCGATTTTCTGGAGGAGAACCCCGGCACCGGCCGCAAGATCATCGATAAGGCGCTCACCGCCAGCCGCGCCCGCTCCGCCGCCCGCAAGGCCATGGATTTGGAGCGTAAGTCCGCGCTGGAGTCCTCCACCAGTCTGCCCGGTAAATTGGCCGACTGCCGCAGCAAAGACGCGAGCGCGTGCGAAATCTTCCTGGTGGAAGGCGACTCCGCCGGCGGCTCCGCCAAAAAGGCGCGTAACAGCATGTTCCAGGCGGTGCTCCCCCTGCGTGGTGTGGTGCTCAACGTGGAGCGCGCGCGCCTCGACCGCATCCTGGGCAACCGGGAAATCGCCGACATGATCCGCGCTATCGGTTCGGGCATCATCACCGGCGCGCCCAGCGGCGAGGACGAAGAAAACGGCGGCAACAGCACCTTCAACCTGGAAAAGCGGCGCTACGACCGTGTCATCATCATGACGGACGCGGACGTGGACGGCGCGCACATCCGCACCCTGCTGCTCACCCTCTTCTTCCGCTACATGCAGCCGCTCATCGAGCACGGCCACGTCTTCATCGCGCAGCCGCCCCTTTTCGGCGTGAAGCACGGCAAAGAGACGAAATACGCGATGACCGAAGAGGAACTCAACACGCTGGTGAAAGATCTGCCCAAGCGTGGCGTCACCGTGATGCGCTACAAGGGCCTGGGCGAGATGGACGCCGACGAGCTGGCGGAAACCGCCATGGACCCCAAAACCCGCCGCCTGGTGCGCGTGGAGCTGGAGGACGCGGTGAAGGCGGACGAGATCTTCACCACCCTGATGGGTGACGCCGTCGCCCCCCGCCGCGATTTCATCGCCCGCTACGCCCAGGAAGTCACCAACCTGGACATTTAACCGGGCGCGTGAAAGCTGCTATAATACGGGGGCAGGCCAACCGGCCTGCCCCCGTTCCTGTATATGCCCTTCGGGCAAGAATGTGAATACCCATGACCGATAAACTCTGGGGCGGCCGCTTCACCTCCGGGGTGGATGCCGCGTTGCATCAGTTTCAGGCGTCGCTGCCCTTCGATGTGCGCATGTGGCGCGAGGATTTGACCGCGAGCATCGCCCACGCGCGCATGCTGGGGTCCACGGGCATCCTGACGGCCGAAGACGCCGCGGCGCTGATCGCGGGCCTCGAGGGGCTGTGCGCGGCGTGGGCGCCCAACGGCCCTGCGGTGGACGCGCAGGAGGACATCCACTCCCTGGTGGAATCCGCGCTACGCGCGCTGCTCGGCCCAACGGCAGGCAAGCTGCATACCGCGCGCAGCCGCAACGACCAGGTGTGCACCGACTTTCGCCTCTACCTGCGCCGGGGCTGCGACGATCTGGATGCCGCCTTGCAAACGGCGCAGCGCGCCTTTATCACCTGCGCCGAGGCCCACCCGGACGTGGTGATGCCCGGCTTCACCCACCTGCAGCACGCGCAGCCGGTGCTGACGGCGCATCACCTGCTCGCCTACGTGTGGATGCTCGCGCGCGACCGCGAGCGCGTGGCCGACGCACGCCGGCGCATCAACCGGCTGCCGCTGGGCGCCGCCGCGCTGGCGGGCACCAAATTCCCCCTCGACCGGCAGATGGTCGCCGACGAGTTGGGCTTCGAAGCGGTGCTGGAAAACAGCCTCGACGCGGTGGCCGACCGCGACTTCGCGGTGGAGTTCCTCGCCGCGTGCAGCCTGGTGATGACCCACCTGTCGCGCTTCTGCGAGGAACTCATCCTGTGGGCGAGCCAGGAGTTCGGCTGGGTCGATCTCCCCGAAGGCTACTGCACGGGCAGCAGCATCATGCCGCAGAAGAAGAACCCCGACGGCGCCGAGTTGATCCGCGGCAAGGCAGGGCGCGTCTACGGGCACCTGCTGGGCCTGCTCACCGTGCTCAAGGGGCTGCCGCTGGCGTACAACAAGGACCTGCAGGAGGACAAAGAGGCCACCTTCGACGCGCTGGACACCACCCTTGCCTGTCTGGAGATCACCGCGGGGATGGTGCGCGGGCTCAAGTTCCGCCCCGCGCGCACCCTGGGCGCACTGGCGCACGACATGAGCGCCGCCACCGAGATTGCCGACTACCTGGCGAGCAAGGGGATGCCCTTCCGCGACGCCCACCACGTGAGCGGGGAGATCGTGCGTTACGCGGAGGGTCGCGGCGTGGGGCTGGACGGCCTGACCCTCGACGAGCTGCGCCGCTACTCCGACCTTATCGACGCCGACCTGCCCGCGCTGCTCACCCCGCAAGCCGTGGTCAACGCCAAAACCTCCCCCGGCGGCACCGCGCCCGCCCGCGTACGGGAGCAGTTGGCGAAGGCGAAAGCGGTGGTGGGGTAGGGGCAATTTGGGATTTTGGATTGATGGCGCAGGAACGGGCGGCTTGTGCGTGTGGGGGAACCATGTGCGCAGGCCGTCTTTTCGTTTCGTTAGCGGCGTTCTTACGCGTGGCTCGCGGGTACGCTCGCGCTCCCAAAGCCTTCACACCCGGTGCATCGACGCGGTGCCGCCGCGTTCGACGAGGACTTCTACCAGGGTGAGGGCGGCGATGCATTGTTCGTGTTCGGGGAGGCGCGGGAGGGTGTCCAGCGCGCGGTGGAGCAGGTCGTCGCGGCGGAGGGCTTTGGCCATGTAGACGAGGCCGCCGATGGCGGCGGCGATGTTGGGCATGAGCGCCAGCGGGCGCTCGTTGAGGGCGTCGATGCAGCGTTCGATGTAGGTGATGATGATCTGCGGGCGCTCGATGGTCACCGCCAGGTAGGTGGTGCGCGGGCCGATGTCGTCCAGGTCGTGCACCCAGATGGGGGTGTCCGATTGCCGTTCGTGCCAGCGGCGGCACTGGTCGAAGATGGCGTAGAGGCGCTGCTCGATTTCGTCGGGCTGGCCGTATTCGCTGATGCTGCTGATCTGCACCGCCAGCGCCTCGCGGCAGGAGGCGGGGATGGGGGTCAGGTAGACGTTTTCCAGCCAGCTCATCGTCGGGGCGATGATTTCGCGCACTTCCTGCTCCTCCTCGGGGGTGAGCAGGTTGGCCTCGATATCCATGCCGGGGAGCATTTTGGAGATAAACTTGTTCTTCTGGAACCACCCGATGATCGGCGTGGTGTTCTTGGCGCGCTCCGCCAACTCGGCGATGCGTATGCTCGCCTCGTCCACGCCGATTTTGGTAAGGAAGAAGCGCATCAGGTCGATGCGGAACTTCACCCCCGGGGCGCCGAGGTGAAAGGTGTCAATCGCGTGCAGCGTGGCCAGGTAGGTCACGTAGTCGACGGCCTTGGATTTCTTACCGATCCGGACCCATAAGGCAGCCACGCGCAGATGCAGGAGGATTTCTTCCCCCCACTGGGCGGCCAGCGTGCCCGTCGCCGTCAGGATATTTGCCAGGAGTTGTAATGGATCATTACTCCGCTCGATGACCAGACCTTCTCGGTCCTTGCCAAGGTGCGGTATTCCTGGACTCGGTTGTGGTGCCTTATTATTAACCATGAAATGCACCGATAAAGATCAGGCGCCATCGACCGGCTTCGTCTGCGCTTGTCGTGCCCCGGCATGTCCGCCGTCCCCGCGTGAATAAAAAAGATTAAGCGCGGGCGGCGTGCGGCGCCGCTGTCAGAGCCTGTGCTATCGCCTCCACGGCGACATCCACGTCGGCGGTCGTGCAGATCAACGCCGGCAACAACCGCAACATGGATTCGCCCACGGTGAGAATCAGGAGCCCCTGCTCCTGGACGGTATTCCGCACGAAGCCCGCCACGGGCTCCGTCAAATCGACGGCCACCATGCAGCCCCGGCCGCGGATTTCGCCCACCAGCGGGGAGGTGGCGCGCAGCGCGGCCAGCCGCGCGACGAGATATGCGCCGACTTCCGCCGCGTGCGCGGGCAGGTTTTCCTCGATAATGGTCGACACCGCGGCAAAGCCCGCCGCCGCGGCGATGGCCGTGCCGCCAAAGGTGGAGGCATGGTCGCCGCGCGCGAAGGCGGCCGCCACATCGGACTTCGCCAGCATGGCGCCGATGGGCATGCCGCCGCCGAGGGCCTTGGACAGGGTGATGATATCGGGCGCGATGCCGTATTGCTCATACGCGAAGAGGGTGCCCGTGCGCCCGAGGCCCGTCTGCACTTCGTCGAGGATGAGCAGCGCCCCGCGCGCGTCGCACAGGTCGCGCAGGCCGCGCAGGTATTCCGGCGTGGCGGGGTAGACGCCGCTCTCGCCTTGCACCGGCTCCAGCAGCACCGCGCAGGTGCGGTCGGTGATGACGGCGTCCATGGCGGCCAAATCGTTATACGGCACGTAGCGGAAGCCCGGCACCAGCGGCGCGAAATCCTGCTGGTACTTCGGCTGCCCGGTGGCGGTGATGGCGCCCATGGTGCGGCCGTGGAAGGACTTCAGCGTGGTGACGATCTCCACCCGGTCGGCGCTGTCGCGCTTCCCGGCTTTCCGCGCCAGCTTGATGGCCGCCTCGATGGCCTCCGCGCCGCTGTTGCAGAAGAAGACCTTGTCGCACACGCAGTGCGTCGAGAGCAGCGCGGCGAGTTTGAGGTAGGGCTCGGTATAGTAATCGTTGGAGGTGTGCAGCAGCACGCCGGCTTGCGCGCAGATGGCCGCCACGACGCGCGGGTGGCAATGCCCCAGCGCGCCCACGGCCCGTCCGCCGCTGCAGAAGTCGAGGTAACGGCGCCCGGTATCGTCCCAGACGTACATGCCCTCGCCGCGCGTCACCAGCAGGGGGGTGCGCGTATAGAGGGAGATCAGGTGTTGTTGCTCCAGGGTCAGGGCGTCCGCAAGTTGCATGGTACTCCGCTTCACCTCTTCTTCCATTTCAGGTAGGTATACAGAATATCGTATCCGCGTATCCGGTGTCAATCGCTATGCCCCCGGACGGGGGAGCGTTATTGCACGGTGAACTCCGTATCGCCCACCGTCAGGTGATCGCCGGGGCGCAAGGCGCGGGTACCGGTGAAGGGATCGCCGTTGAGGGCGCTGCCATTGGTGCTCTGCAGATCCTCCACCATCCAGCCCCCGTTGTGCGGGTAGATGCGTACGTGCACCTTGGAGATGAAGCGGCTGGGGATGCTGATGGCGCAGGTGGGCTCGCGGCCGATGTCCAGCGGCCCGAGTAGCGGAAAGCTGCGTCCGTTCTCCGGCGGGGTGCCGCCGGTGACTACCAGCGTGCGCAGCGCGGCGCTCGCCGGCACCGCGGCGCGCGCGGGGCGCGCCGTCGCCCGCGCGTCGGCGAGCACCGCCCACACCACGAGGAGGAGAAACCCGTACATCAACGCCAGCATGCCAAAGCGCGCCACCCACAGCGTCAGCTCGGTCACTACCATCGAGGATCCTTTCGGAAGGAGTTAGAAGTCAGGAGTCAGGAGTTAGAAGACGCGTGCTTGCCGTTTCTGTCGTCGTTACCGGCACAATCGTCCGCAGATGAATTCCCCATTTAGAATAAGGATCGCACGCGTATGCTGGTTGCGTAAACCAAATGCGTCCCTGCGGTTCTGCTGACTCCGAACTTCTGACTTCTGACTTCTCTGCATTATACCCACATCCGGGCGAATTATCACCGCTCGGGTGGCGACAGACAGCGACCGGCGCCGATGTGGGCCCAGGGGAGGGGCAGGTCGGGGGGCAAGGCGCGCAGCGCGTAGGCGTCGGCGTCGAGGCCGTGCGCGCGGAAGGCGGCGGCCCACGCGCCGGGGGTGTCCGCTCCGTCGGCGATCGTGGCCAGCGCGGGGGTTACTTCGCGCCCGCCGCGGGCCAGCACCGCCTGCCAATAAGCCCAGCGCGGACTCTCGTGCGTCAGTTGCGTCACCCCGCGCAGCGCGCGGCGCAGGTCGTCCAGCGCGCGGCGCATCGCCGCTTCCGGGGGCATCGCGATGCGGGCGAAGGGCGTGCCGGGCTTCGGCACCAATATGCTGCATCCCAGGCTTACGCGCAGCCCCGTCTCGTGGGCGAGGCGCCGCGCCAGCGCCGGGATCGCCGCCCGGTCGTCGGGGGTTTCGTCGGGCAGGCCCAGGATGAAGTACAGCTTCAGCGCCCCGATGCCCGCCGCCCGTGCGCGCGCCGCGGCGGCGAGGAGCGCGTCGTCGCTGATGCGCTTGCCCACGCTGCGGCGCAACGCCTCCGTGCCCGCTTCCGGCGCCAGCGTCACCGTGCGCACCCCGCCGCGCGCCAGCAGCGCCAGCAGCTCCGGGGTGAGCGCGTCGGCGCGCATCGACGCCGGGGAGGGTTCCCCGCCGCGCGTGAGGATCGCCTCGCAAAGGGGCAGGATGTCCGGGTGGTCGGTGACGGAGGCACCGAGCAGGCCGATGCGCGTCCGATGTCGCAGGCCTTCCTCGATGACCGGCAGCAGCGCGTCGAACGATCGCCAGCGTGCCGGCGCGTAGACATGGCTCGCCACGCAGAAGCGGCACCCGTAGGGGCAGCCGCGTCCGACCTCTACCAGCGCCATCTTGCCGAATTCGGTGTGCGGCGTGTAGATCGTCGTGGCGACGGGGACGGCGTTCAGGTCGCCCACCACCAGCCGCGGCGTGGGGACAGTGCCGTGCGCGGGCACGTAGACGCCGGGCACGGCGGCCAGCGCGTCGGGGGTGTCGGCGCGCAGCGCGTCGACCAGCGCGTCCACGCTGTGTTCCCCCTCGCCGACCAGGATCGCGTCGAACACGTCGGCCAGCGGCTCCGGGTTGTAGCTCATGGCGGGGCCGCCGGCGATCACCCGCGGGCCGGTGCGCGCCGCCGCGAAGGGCGCCACGCTCCCCAGGCGCAACATGCGGATGACGTTGGGGTAGTCGAGTTCGAAGGCGACGGAGAAGGCCACCACGTCCATATCCGCCAGCGCGGTGCCGCTTTCCAGCGTGCGCAGCAGCGTGGTGGGGGCATCGGGGAGGAAGACGCGTTCGCACACCACGTCGGGGCGGGCGTTGAAGAGCCGATACAGCGTGTGGATGGCCAGGTTGGACATCCCGACCGCGTAGGTGTTGGGGTAGGCCAGCGCGATGCGCAGCCGCCCGCCCGGATCTTTCCGCTGCGCGCCCGTCTCCGCCGCCAGTATCGCCTCTCGCGTCATCATAAATAGGGCACCGGGAACAGCACGGGCGCGCCGTCAAGGCGCGCCCGTGCAAGAATTCTCCCCGCCGGGATGAATACACGACCAGCGTGCGTTCACCGTGCAGCTAATATCGAGAACCTGTACCATCGCTCGAAGGCTTCGTTCAACGTTCAACGTTCAACGTTCAACGTGTTGCCTCCCGCGTTTCAGGTCGTTGAACTTTGAACTTTGAACGTTGAACGTTGAACGTTGAACGAGAACTGTTATGGTTGTTTTTAGTTGCGAAGTTAGCAACTTGGTAGAATCACGCGGGTCGTGTATTAGAAGGCGGAGTAGGGTTCGCCGTCCAGCGAGGTGCCGTTGACGGCGCTCTGCACCGTGCCCCATTGGCCGCTGGTGGCGGGATAGGTCCAGTGCTGCGTGACATCGGCCACCGAGGCGGCCACGAACGGGTTGACCGGGATGCCGGTATTGGCGATGCCGCCGGGAATGTTCAGATACGGCCCTTTGAAGGTGGAGGCCGGGATGGGGCGCGAGGCGCCGCTGTCGTCATAGCCCGTACCCGGCGCCGTCACGGCGACGATGTCGGTCAGAACGGTCGGGTAGACGCCGGTGTCGGCGTAGAAGAGCTGAATGCCCGTGCGGATCGAGTGCAGGTTATCCTTCAGCACGGCTTCCTTGGAGCGGCGCGTTGCGCTGGTGACGCGGGGGATGACGATGAGGGCGAGAACCGCAATGATGACAATGACGATCAACAGTTCGATGAGGGTGAACCCCCGACGCGTTGACGGTCGTAAAAGTCGCGGCATTGCGTGCTCCTTTCCGGCACAGCCGAAGGGCTGCATGTTCGGTCATCGGACAATCCCGGCTCGCGTACACCACGCGAGCATTGACGACCAGCGGGATCATACCCATAAGTGTAGCATGCATACCCGTAAACTGCAATCTGGGCAGACGAAGGTGTGCTCCGGGGTGGAAACGTGCACAAACGTGTCGGTGTAGCGAGCGCCACCGCCCCGGTCACGCGGGGCGGTCGGCGCACGAAGTGGGGTACGGCGCTAGCCCTGCATTATTCATAACATTTCGAATAATGCCGCCGCTAGCCCGGCAGTCCAATACATCGTGAATCATCCGGGCTAGAGTGTGGAGTAATCCTGGCCGTCCAGCGTGGTGCCGCTAACGGCACTGATGACGCTGCCGTCCACGTTGCTATACGTCCAGTGCGTGGTGACGGCGGCGGTGGGATCGCCGAACGGGTTGGCCGGGATGCCGGTGTTCTGCACGCCGCCGTTCGGGGTCAGGTACGGGCCTTTGTAGGCGCTGTTCGCGGTGCCGGTCGGGTTGGTGTTTGCCGCGGCGACGATGTCGCCGATGGCGTTCGGCCAGACGCCGGTGTCGGCCTGGAACTGGGCAACGGCTGCGCGCATACGCTGCAGGTTGCTCTTCAGGGTGGATTCCTTCGCCTTGCGGCCCGCGCTCATCACGCGCGGGATGACGATCAGCGCCAGAATCGCGATCACCACGATCACGATCAATAGTTCGATGAGGGTAAACCCTCGGCGGCGCAGCGCCTGGTTGGTAATGGACATTGTTTTCCCCTCCTCAGCTGCCGTGTGTCGCCGGGTGGGGGGGGGACCACACCATAGGTTCAGGCAGCAGCTAGCCTGTATATTCCATACCAGAGGGGGCTTTTATCATCTTCGCAGTAGAGTTGAGAAGATTGTGAGGACAGCGGTGGCCGACGCTGCGCACATTGTCGGCCACCGCGGGGAAATGGGTTACAGTTGCGTGTAGGCCATGCCGTCCAGTGTGGTGCCGCTGACGGCGCTGACGATGCTGCCGTCTACGTTACTATACGTCCAGTGCGTCGCCACCGCGGCGGTGGGATCGGAAAAGGGGTTTGCCGGGATGCCGATGTTGCCCACGCCGCCGTTCGGCGTGAGATAGGGCCCCTTGTAGGTGCCGGTCGGGGTGCCGGTCGGGTTGGTGCCCGCCGCGGCGACCACGTCCGTTATCCCGTTCGGCCAGACCCCGGTGTCCCCCTGGAACAGGCTGATCGCGCCGCGCATGCGCTGCAGATTGCTGCGCAGGGTGGCCTCTTTGGCTTTGCGGCCCGCGCTCATGACGCGCGGAATGACGATCAAGGCCAGGATCGCAATCACGACAATTACGATCAACAATTCAATGAGGGTAAACCCTCGGCGACGCTTCGCATCCATGCGTGTCTCCATCCTCGGTACTCCTCTCGCATCGCGCTGCCGCGGACGGCTCGGTGGTCACGACGGCAGTCGGGACGTTGCCCGGCTGTATTAAACCGGTTCAGCGTCCCAAAGGGCACACGGGGAATCGACAATGTGGCGGGGGTGTGGGCGGGAGGATACAAAAACCCCACGCACCGGCGGCGCGGGGGCGATCGAGTGAAGCCGCGGGGGGCGCAATCGGCAATACGGGCGCACGCACAGCTAACCTAATATTCGCGTCGGCGGAAAATAAACCTCCTGCTGAGGAGAAAAATGAGGTAAAATTGCGTTCTCGGCAACGATGCGTGTATTGACAGGCCCGGTGTGAGCGAGCGCCGCCCCGTGGGCGTGCAGGTTTGACGCCGGGCGATTCAGGGCAGAACGGGGCCAAAGCACCCTCGCGCCGCCGTAATCCGACCTTGGAAGAAGATGCGGCGGCCTTCTGTTGACGGTGTACCTGCCCTCGGCTATAATGTTGCGAGCCGAAGCGGATCGCTTCGGATTTATTGTGGCCGCAGGTCACGGCCGCCGGTATTTCGAGGTGTTTCACTCGCACGTACGCCGATCTTGCGTGTGTGCTGTAGGAGTTGTGACGGATGCGTAATACATTATCCTTGTGGCTTGCCGCGGTGATCGTCGTCACGATCGTCGCCTTTCTCGGCGTGTTCAAACCGCTGACGTTCCAGCCGCGCCGGGATCCCAGCGACCCCTCGCAGTTCTTGCGCCCGCTGTTTGTGGACAAGTTCGCGTCGACCGAAGCCCCCAAAGCCACCGTGCCCATCAGCAGCGGCTTCGGGCTCTACTTCTACGCCCCGCAGCATGATCTGCGCCTCGACCTCGACCTGCGCGGTGGTATGCGCGTGGTGTTGGAGATCCCCGACCGTGCGGAGTACGTCTTCAAGCTCAATACGCAATTGACCGACCTCGCCGAAATCGGCGCCAAGCAAAAGGCGCTGGCGGACGCGCTGGCCGCACCGGAGATTCTGGGCGCGGCGGCGAAGGACCCGGCGAAGGTGTCGGTCGTGGTCGATGGCAGCACCGCGACGATTACCATCATTCAGCCGGAATCCCAGGCGGCGGCGGAGAATGATGTCAATAAAATGACCGCGGCGATGACGAAGGCCTTTGACAACGCCAACGCCTTCACCGAGCCGGCCAAGGACAGCATTTACAAGCCGGTGACGCAGGACGAGCAGAACCAGATCGCCAGCATCATGGAGAAGCGACTGAACGGATCGGGCACCTCCGAAGTGCGCGTGACGAACGACTCGAATAACCGCGTGGTACTGGAAATCCCCGGCGTGAAGGATCCCGACCGCGTACGCAAGCTGTTGCACACCACCGCCCAACTCCAGTTCTGGCTCATCCCGCAGGATATCCGGATCAACGAAGACCACGACAAGGGTACGCATACCGCGTCGCGCGTTGGCGCCACCGGCACGTCGCAGGAGTTGACGGACGCCGAAGTGTTGCAGTCATCGTACCTGGTGATCCAGGGGACCGACCTGGACCCCGACGGCTGCCGGGTGGGCATGGACAGCACGGGCAAAACCGCGGTGGACTTCGTCATCAAGCCGGAAGCGCAGGAGAAGTTCGCGCATACGACCGCGACGAACGTCGACCGTCAACTGGCGATCGTGCTGGACGAAAAAATCCAGACGGCGCCGGTGATTAAGAGCGAAATCCGCAGCAACGGGCAGATTACCGGCAGCTACACCCCGCAGGAAGCCCAGGACCTGGTGGTCATGCTGAAGGCGGGCGCCTTGCCGGTGCCGGTGAAGATCGTACAGAACCGCACCGTCAGCGCCACGTTGGGGCAGGACTCGGTCTCGATGAGCATGCTCGCCGGGCTGGTCGGCCTGGGGCTGGTGCTCATCTTCATGGCCGCCTACTACCGCCTGCCGGGCCTGATGGCCGACCTCGCCCTCGTCGTCTACGTCGTGCTGACGCTTGGCGTGTTGAAACTCTGCGACGTTACGCTCTCCCTCTCCGGCATCGCGGGGATCATCATCTCGATCGGGATGGCGGTGGACGCCAACGTGATTATCTTCGAACGTCTCAAGGAAGAGTTGCGCACGAAGAAGCCGCTGGAGACCGCCATCGACGTGGCCTTCTCCCGCGCGTGGACGGCCATTCTCGACTCGAACATGGCATCCATCATCACCGGCACCGTGTTGGCGACGCTCGGGACGGGCGCTGTGAAGGGCTTTGCCGTCACGCTGATTATCGGCGTGGTGGTCTCCCTGTTCACCGCCGTCACCGTGACGCGCTTGTTCATGAAGCTCATGATCCGCTCCAAAGCCGGGCACAACCTGGCCTGGTACGGCATCTAAGCCAATTGCGGATTGTAGATTGCGGATTGCGGATTGAGCAATGCTCGGACGTAATCGGAGTATAGGTTGATTGAGATTCTGGATCGTGGATTGGCATTGACGGTGACGTCGCGCAAGCGGATAATCCGCAATCCGCAATCCGCAATCCGAAATCGGAGGACGAAGTGGTAGACCTCTTTCGCTATCGTAAATGGGACCTGGTGAGTAAACGTGGGCTGTACTACGTGATTTCCGGGTTGATGATTCTCGCCGGTATGATCTCCTGGGCGATGTACGGGTTGCACCAGGGCATCGACTTCAAGGGCGGCGGGCTGGTGACGTACCGCGTGGCGGGCACGCTGCCGGAAGCCGACCATCCGCAGATCATCGGGGAAATCCGCGACGCGTTGGAAAAGGCGGGCATCGAGAACGAAGTGCAGATCTCCGCCGGCTCGCATGAATTCGGCCTGGGGCACGACACCAGCGATGTCATCCTGGTGCGCACCCTGCGCGGGAACAATGCGACGACCAACGAGGACGAGGACAACCTGCTCACCACGCAGACGGTGACGATCACTAAAACGGTGAGCGACGTATTGACGGCGCATCACATCACCGAGGCCCCGAAGCTGGAAGGCACCGAGTTGGTTTCCGGCATCGTCTCCAGCGAACTCATCCACCGGGGGATCTTCGCCGTCATCCTGGGGTGTATCCTCATCCTGTGCTGGATCTGGCTCCGCTACAACATCGGCGGGTTCGGGTGGAAGTACGCGGTGGCGGGCATCCTGGCGCTGGCGCACGACCTGCTCACCCTGGTCGGCATGACCGCCCTGCTGCGGGCCTACGTGCAGGTGAACAGTCCCTTCATTGCCGCGTTGCTGACGGTGTTGGGGTATTCCATCCATGATACCATCGTCATCTTCGACCGCATCCGTGAGAACATGCGCCTGCGCAAGGGCCGCACCTTTGCCGAGGTGGTGAACACCGCGCTGCTGGAAACGATGGCGCGCTCGGTGAATACCATTCTCACCGTGCTCTTCTCCCTGTTGGCGCTCTTCTTCTTCGGCGGCCCGACGCTGCGCGACTTCACCGTCGCCATGCTCATCGGCGTCACCGTGGGCGGGTATAGCTCCATCTTCATCGCCAGCCAGTTGCTGGTGAGCTGGGCCAAGCCCTCGGAGAAGGTCATGCTGCCGCTCGACGCCCCGGTGGCCGGCGCACCTGCCGCCACGCTGCTGGAAGCCTCCGTCGTGGCCGCCCCGGTGCTGGCCACCCCGTCCGGCGGGCCGGTGGCGAAAGCCTCCAGCGATGCCGTCGAACGTGCCAAGGCTGCGGGCCGCGCCGCCGCCGGCGGGAAGACCGCCCGGCGCAAACGCTAACGCCCGCGTCTTCGTGTAGCGAAGACCGCGAACCACGCGCCCGCGGGGCTCGGAATTTTTTCCGAGCCCCGCGGTTTTTTTTGTGCCCGCCGTCGCGCAGAAGGGCGTAATGACCACTTACCTATCGTTTTTTCAGTCAGGGCTTGCATTTCCCGACACCCATTGTTATAATTCTTTAACCTACGGCTCACATCACACTACACTAAGGAGCTTACGTCATGGCACAGACTTCAGCAACTCGGCTGCTGTGGGCAGCCCTCGTCGGCCTCGCGCTGGCGATCCCCGCCTTCTCGCAGACCGCGCCCGCCGCGGCGCCCGCCCCGATCATGCCCGTGCTGACCTTCAATGGGTACATCCAGGCACGCGCATTCGAGGGCATCGGCACGACCACCAAAGCGCAGGATGGCTTCGCGCTGCAGCGCGGGTACTTCATCACGACGGCGAAGATCGGCGACAACGTGTCCGCCCGCCTCGTGGCCAAACAGACCGCCTCCTCCTCCGATACCGGCAGCCTGAACCTCATCGAGGCCTGGGGCCAGTATGCGATGGGGAACTACGCGGTGAAAGCCGGCCTCGTCGGAATCCCCTTCGGGTATGAGAACCCGCTCAGCTCCTCCAAGCTCATCACCCTGGAGCGCTCCGCCATCTCCATGGCCCAGGTCTACAACTACGCGTTCGACCGCGGCGTGTGCGTTGGCTATATGCCGAAGACCGGCCCGAACCTGGTGGCTGCCGTAGTAAACGGCGCGAACCTCTACGCCCCCGCCAATACCGACAACACGGTAAACGGCGTGATGCGTGTGGGCGACAACACCAAGTGGGGCAATGTGGGCGTCTCCCTCTATAACGGCCGCCTGAACAACGCCAGCGAGCAGATCCTCGGCTTCGACGGGCAATCCCAGGTCGGCCCCTGCACGGTGCAGACTGAGTTGATCCAGGCGAAGAACGGCAACGTGACGAGCGACGGTGGCTACCTGACCCTCGCCTACAAGCCGTCCCTGGTGCCGAATTGCCAGCCGTATGCGCGCTACGATGTGTATGACGCCAATGTCGCCAACGCCTCGCGCGGCGACTACTTCCAGCGCATCACCCTCGGCGCCAACTACTTCCTGAATCCGTTCACCCGCGTGACCCTCGAGTACCAGGGGATCGGCAAGGTCAACAATGCGGCCTATTCCACCGTAACGTCCACGCACGGCCAGGTCGCCGGTCAGTTGCAAGTCTCCTTCTAACCGATCCGCACGACCGCAACACTTCCGCCCCCGGCGCCTCGCGCCGGGGGCGGTTGGCGTTGGTCCCCGCAGGTTGTTGAGGTTATTCACCTGTCATTAATGCGCCGTATGCCGTTATTAACCGCCTTTTGCCGTCGCCACGAACTCCTTAATCCCCGACCTTAACCCATCCCGCCTCCCAAGGGTTAACAACATTATGGTTCCTTGAGAAAAGTGCCGCTTTCCTCAAGAGCGGTTAACCCGAACTTATTGCCCGCTTGATAGACGACGCCTTGATATGTTGTATATCTAAGACACCACTTTAGAAGGAGGAGTCGTATCCATATGCGACGCACCATTTCCCTCATCGTCGCCGCCTCGACGCTGGCCGCGATCACTGCCGGGCACGCCATCGACATCAAGATCGGCGGGTATACCCAGGCGCGCTTCACCGACGCCGTCGGGGTCTCCCAGGGTTCCGCCCAAGGCACCAAGGATCAGTTAAAGGGCATTTACGGCTACTTCGCGCCCGTGCCCAACATCTACCTGCGCCGCGTGCGCCTCAACGTGACGGCCACCCTCGACGAGAACGCGCGCGCCATCACCGAACTCGACGCGGGCGCGTCCGGCATCGTGATGAAGAAGGCGTATATCTCGTACGCCTTCCCCGAAGTCTATGCGACCGTCGGCCGCATCGCCACGCCCTTCGGCTACGAGCTGCAGCAGTCGTCGGCGTCACTCACCACCCTCGACCGGTCTATGGCGACGCTGGTGCTCATTCCCGAGTACGTCACCGGCGCCTCCTTCACGCCCGGCGCGGCGATCATCCCCTTCGGCGTCAAGGCCACCGTCACGCTGGCCAACGGCGGGGGTGAGGACGCGGCGGCCTTCCAGGACACGAACTCCAACAAGATCATCCTGGCCGACGTCTCCCGCGTCTTCGGCAGCACCGGCACCGTGGGCGCGTCCTACATCACCAACACCCTGTCCGACTACGCCGTGGACGGCTACGCCACCGGTAACTACGGCAAGGCGACGCTCACCGGCGAGTATGTGCAGAGCACCTTCGCGCGCTACGTAGCGGCGTCGGGCACCTTCATGCCGATGAACACGCTGTCCGACCCGGCGGCGATCACCACCGGCAAGAAGATCGCCCGCCAGGGTTTCTACGTGCTGGGCAACTACCAGGTACTCCCGACGGTCGGCGCCTATGCGCGCTACGAGCAGCTCGGGGGTTACGCGACGAATAACCTGACCACCGACACCGCCGCGCGCGACCGCGTGACGCTGGGCACCAACGTGATGCTTGGCGAAACGACGAAGCTGACGGCGGAGTACCAGATCATCACCGATCCGAACTTCGCCAACACCCCGAAGACCAATGGCAAAGGCCCCACCGGCCTGTTCGGCCTGCAGTTGCAGGAGAAGTTTTAGCCCGCGGTCTTCGCGCAGCGAAGACCGCGTACGCCGGGCGGGGTGCGGAACCCCCGGCCCCGCCCGGCGATCCTTAAGGTGACGTTAAGCGCACCTTTACCCAGTTTTAAGAATTGCCGCCCCCATCCCGGTTACACTAATGACGGCGCACGCGCGCCTTCCCGGCCGACGGTGCCGGGCCCATGCTGAAAGGAGCATCCATGAAGAAGTTGATGACGATCGCCTCCGCGCTCGCCACGTTGTCCCTGCTGGTCGGGCTGACCACCCTGGCATTCGGCGCCAAGACGATCACCGTGAAGGGGTCGGATACCATGATCAACCTGGGCCAGGCGTGGGCGCAGGCCTTCTCGGCGAAGACAAAGATTCCCGTCTCCGTGGCCGGCGGCGGCTCCGGCGTCGGCATCGCCGCGCTGATCAACCATGCCACCGACATCGCCGAAGCCTCCCGCACGATGACCGACAAAGAGATTAACGACGCCAAAGAGAAGGGCGTCACCCCGTATCGCGTCATCAACGCCTGGGACGGCGTCTCCGTGATCGTGAACCCCAACAACCCGGTGAAAAAACTTACCACCGACCAGTTGGCGGCGATCTTCAGCGGCCAGATCACCAACTGGAGCGGCGTGGGCGGCAAGAACGCCAACATCGTGTTGCTCATCCGCGACATGAACTCCGGCACCCACGTCTTCTTCGAAGAACACATCATCCAGCACAAGGATAAGAAGGCGCACTACGCCACCTCGGCCCGTGCCAACGCCACCACCCAGGCGATCGTGGACGAAGTGAGCCAGAACGGCAACGCCATCGGCTACGTCGGCCTCGGCTACGTGACCGACGCCGTGCGCGCCCTCGCCGTGAAAGGCGATACCGGCGGCTATGTGATGCCGAGCATCGCGGCGGTGATGAACAAGACCTACCCCGTTGCCCGCCCGCTGCAGTGGTACACCAACGGCAAGCCCTCCGGCGACATTAAGCGCTTCGTGGACTTCGTGTTGAGCGCCGACGGGCAGAAGATTGTCCGCGCCCTCGACTTCGTCCCCCTGAAATAGCGGTTGTCCGCCTACCCCCTCTCCGCACGGAGAGGGGGTTTTTTCTTGCCTGCCCGCCGACGTGACATTAACAATCTTTAACGTAATCGGCGGCGATGTTGATGATGCCTTAATCATTTCCTGCTACAATGACAATGGTCTGTTTCGACGGCCCAAGGAGACGCGCGTGCCTACGCAATCGACACCACAGGACCCGGTCGACACCGAGGAGGGGCTGCAATTGCCCGCCCCCACCCCGGTAAAACCCGAGCGCCGCTACACCGCGACGGCGGCGATGCGGCGCTACATCGGCGAATGGATCATCGAGCACCTGCTGCTGGTGGTCGGGCTGGTGGCGGTGCTCTCCGTGGTGCTGGTCCTCGTCTTCATGCTGCGCGACGCGCTGCCCCTCTTCTTCGGCGACCACGTGGGCGTGTGGCCCTTCCTGTCCGGCACCGCCTGGGGGCCGGACTACGACCCGCCCCTCTACGGCATCGTGGCGCTGGTAGTCGGTACGCTTATCGTCACCGTCGGCTCCTCACTGCTGGCCATCCCCATCGGCTTCGCCTGCGCCGTCTACCTGGCGGAGATCGCCCCCCGCGTGGTGCGCGAGATCCTCAAGCCCACCGTGGAGATGCTCGCCGCCATCCCGTCGGTGGTGATGGGCTTCGTGGGGATGATCGTGCTCAACCCGATCCTCCGCGAGCTGCTGCACCTGCCCACCGGCCTCACCGCGCTTACCGCCTCGCTGATGCTCGCGCTGATGGCCATGCCCACCGTCATCTCCATCGCCGAGGACGCCCTCTCCGCGGTGCCCGCGACGTACCGCGAAGGCTCGCTGGCGCTGGGGGTAAGCAAGCTGGCTACCATCCGCCACGCGGTGCTCCCCGCCGCGCGCTCCGGCCTCGTTGCCGCCGCCATGCTCGGTATCGGCCGCGCGCTGGGGGAGACGATGACCGTGCTCATGGTCGCCGGCAACACGCGCGAAATGCCGCTGGCCTTCCTCGGCGACGGCAGCTTGGCGCTGCTCACCAAGTTTCAGACGCTGGTCACCTCCGGCTTCGGCTTTTTCGGGCCGGTGCGCACCATGACCGCCACCCTCGCCGTCGAGATGGGCGAGGTGGAACAGGGCGGCGCGCATTACCACGCCCTCTTCGCCGTCGGCGCCCTCCTCTGCCTCATCAGCTTCGCCATCACCCTCATCAGCGATATCGCCCTGCGCCGCGCCCGGCGGTAAGCTCGCCCCCCCACCTGTCCCCCGCGGCGCGGTGTAACCGACGCAACCGCCGGGAGGGTGGGCGGTTGCGCTTGACGCGGCGAGGCGCTCCCTCGATAATGGGGGCGGAGGAAACCGTATGCCGTTCAGTTCACAGCCCACCCTCCCCCTCGTGCTGACCCTGGCGCTGTTGCTCGTGCCGGCGCTGTCGGCGCGCGCCGACATCACGTTGGGCGGTAACGCCCGCGCCATCGCCATGGGCGGCGCGGGACTGGCCAGCGGCGATGCGTCGGAAGGCGCCGCCCTCAACCCGGCGCTCCTCGCCGACGCCGGCGCGCGTATGGGCATCGAGTGGCCGACCATCACCACCACGTTCGCCGGCGGCAGCTACGCCGACGCCTTCCGGCTGGTCGGCAATCCGGTGCTGAGTGCCGGCGACGCCGCCAACTTCGCCACCACGCTGGGGTCGCAGAACATCACCATGGATGCCTCGGGCAGCGTGGGGTTGCTGCTGCCGAACAGCGACTTCCGCGCCAACGCCGCGCTGCGCGTGAAGATTCTCCCCAACGCCGCCTTCCAGGACTGGGAGCAGCACGGCGGCACCCTCAGTCCCGACGCCCGCGCCGACGCGGTGGGGGTCGGCATGGCTAACTGGCCCAGCTTCGGCATGGGCTTTTATCTGCCCGTCAACCCGCAGACCACCGGCATGGTGGCGATGGGGATGCGCTTCAAGCGCACGCAGGTCTACTACACGCACTACATTATCGACGCCGCCACGGTGGCGGGGGGGGCGCCGACCCTGGCGCCGGAGATGCAGGGGATGGACTCCCGGCGCACCACCTCCTTCAGCGCCGACCTCGGCTTCACCTACATGCCGGCGAATACGACGCATATGCGCTACGCCTTCGTCATCGACGATTTGGTGCAGCCGAAAACGATCCAGTTCCCCGGCCCCACGCCGGCCTTCCTGCCCGCCGACCGCCAGGTACTCCCGCGTTCCTACAGCCTGGGCACGGCGTACGTCGACGACAACCTGACACTCGCCGCCGACTGGGTGGACCTGTCCGGCGCGTACGACCGGCCGCAGATCCGGCTGGGCATCGAGACGCGCCTGCCCAACAATTTGGCGCTGCGCGGCGGCTACAACTCCACCGACGGCTTCACCGTGGGCGTGGGCTGGGGCGACATCGGTCTGGCTTACTCCGCCCACGCGCCCATGCTTATCTCAGAGTCCATCGCTTTCTGACTCTAAGCGGCACAAGCCGTCAATAAATTGTTAAAAATCACCGCCGAAAAGACGAGTGAGGAAGTTACAGGCTTGCTCAGTTGTGGTATAGTATGGTGATTATGGCCTCGCATTGCTTCCCCCGATGCCGGCCAAACACAGCTAAAGGAGACCATGATGAAGCGAGTGCTCGTACTGACCCTGGTCGTGCTCTGCACCATCTGGGCCATCAGCGTGGTACATGCGACGGACGGAACGTCCGGAACCGCCGCAGCCACGTATCAGCCGGACGCCTCGATCCGCAACAACGCGGACACGGCGTTCGTGGGGGACAAGCTGATCCTCGACCCGAACGAAATGGTGTCGCAGACCGGCGCTGGCCCGTTCGTCTATGTCGTGCGCGTGAAAAACGCCGGCTCGGGGGCCGACTCGATCACCGTCAAAGCGTCGAAGATCGATAGCTGGACGCTGACCTTCAGCGTTGCCGGCACGAACAGCTCCAGCACCGACATTTCGAGCGACGTGCTCGGTAACGGTCATCCAGTGCAGCTCGCCGCCGGCGCCTACGCCGACGTGACGGTAAAGCTGGTGCCCGGCACCACGCTGAAGACCGGCGCCGCCGCCTCCGTGCTCGTGTATGCCATCTCGACGAAAGATACCAGCAAGGCCGACAAGGTGATCGCCAAGGCGACGCTACAGCTAAGCACCGTCGCCAACCCGCCGGCGTCCGATCCCGTCTTCCAGCCCGACGTGATGATCCGCGGCAGCGCGGACGCCACCTTCGTCGGCGAAGGGATCTTCGACGAATCCCTCGAAACCCGAACGCTCGCCCAGACCGCGGGGCCGTTTCAATATGTCGTGCGCGTGAAAAACCCCGCCACGGCCGATGATACGATCACCGTCAAGGCGGTCAACCTCCCGACCGGGTGGACGGTCGCCTGCGGGCAGCTCGACGCCGCGGGGCAGAGCACCGATATCTCCAGCGCCATGACGGGTGACGGGGCGAAGCTCACCATCCCCGCCGGGCATTCCGTGGATATCCTGGTGAAGTTGACGCCGGATCACACCGTGGCCGCCGGCGCCTCCGCGAACGTCGGCTTCTATTGCAGCGACGGCAAGAAAACCGACGCCTGCCGTGCCATCGCCAACCTGACCGCCCCGCTGGCGCACGTGCAACTGGTCGCCCCCGCCAACATCGCGACGGGCGTGGGCCTCACCGCCGAATTGTCCTGGAATAAACTCGACGGCGCCACCACCTACTGGGTGCAGGTTGCCAACGACGAGAAGTTCACCTCGCCGGCGATCGACATCAAGGGTATCTCCACGACAACGCTTCATGCGGGCATCGGCGTGCTCAAGCCGAATACGAAATACTGGTGGCACGTGATTTCGGGCACGGGCAACACCTATTCCAGCCTGCAGATGTCCGAAACCTGGACCTTTACCACTAACGCCGGCGATCCGGCGCCGTACAAGCCCGACGCGCTCATCCGCACCGCGGCCGAGACGGACTTTACCGGGGACAACGTCATCAACACCGATGCCACCAACCAGATGAAGTACATCACCACCAGCGCCTCAATCTCCACCGGGAGCTTCGTGATCCGCGTGGTGAACAAGGGTGCCAAGTCCGACACAATGCACCTGGTCGCCACCGCCGGCACCACCGAGTGGGCGGCGAAATACACCTGCAACGGGCAGGACATCACCGCGCAGATCACCGGCAACGGGTATGCCGTTGCGCTGGATCCGGCCGCGACGGTCGATGTGACCCTCGATGTCACCCCGCTCGCCACCCTGGCTCCGAACGCATACCATAACTTCCTGGTGCAGGTGAAGTCGACCGGCGACAGCACCAAGGGCGACGCCGTGCGCGCCACCGTGGTGCAGGGGCAAGTGCCGCCGCCGCCGAAGTTCAGCGTCGTCGCCGATCCCGCCACCGGCGGGGCGGTCGGCCAGGCCATCAAGCTGACGGCGACGGGCCTTACCGGCACCTACGAGTACAAGTACTTCATCGGTGTCAACGGTAGCTGGACCCAACTGCGCGCCTACAGCACGGAAGCCAACACGACCTGGACGCCGACGGCCTCCGGCACGTTCGACATCCTCTGCTGGGCGCGCAAAGTCGGCAGCACGAAGGACTGGGAAGTCAACGCCACGCTGTGGTCCTACGTGGTGGGCACCACCGCGCCGCGCGCCGTGCTCGTCGCCAACCCGACGACCTGCAAGGCAGGCGCCACCGTGACGCTCACCGCCAGTGTCTCCGGGGTGAAGACGCCGGAATATGCGTTCTACACCTCCAACGGGAGCGCCTGGACCCTGCTGCAGGCCTACGGCAGCGCATCCAGCGCCAAGTGGACGCACGCCCTGGCGGGGAAATACGCGCTGGTCGTCTACGTGCGCGAACACGGCAGCACCGTGACGTATCAGCTCAACGGGCTCATCAAGGAGTTTGTCGTGAACGCGAAGTAGTGCGCGTCCACGCCGACCCCACCCGCGGCGGCACATCCCTTCGATGTGCCGCCGCGTCGTTGTGGGGCGATCCGCGGAGAGTTGCGATTTTTTTTGCGACGTGCTATACTCTTTCGCCAGTGCATCCAAAGAGGAGAGGCCATGAAGACCGGCATCCATCCGAATTATGTGAATACCCATGTGGTGTGCGCCTGCGGCAGCACCTTCGAGACCCGTTCCACGCAGAAGGAAATCCGCGTGGAAATCTGCTCGGCATGCCACCCGTTCTATACCGGCCAGCAGAAGATTCTCGACATCGCGGGCCGCGTGGAGCGCTTCAATCAGCGCTACGCCAAGTTCCGCGAACAGCAAGCCGCCACGGCGAAGAAGAAATAACTGCTCGCGCCCACATCGAGCCCTCCGTCCAACCCCTCGCGTTGCGAAAGGTGTACGGAGGGTTCATTGCGTGTATACTTGATTTTGGATTATAGCTTTTGGCTTTTGGATTCGGCGGGGGTCGGTAAGGGTGTCGAGACTGTAACGGCGACGTACCCCAATCCAAAATCCAAAAGCCAACATCCAAAATTGGGGGACCTATGGCAGAGCAGTCGGCCGCGGATCGCGCGGCGTATGGGGGACAGGCCGTTATCGAAGGCGTGATGATCCGCGGGAAGACGCGGGTCGCCACGGCCTGTCGCCTGTCCGACGGCAGCATCACCGTGCGCCACGATGACGCCGACAGCATGTTGCGCCGCTATAAATGGCTGCGTTGGCCCGTGTTGCGCGGCACCCCTGCGCTGGTCGATTCCTTCTCCCTCGGTTACCGCACGCTCATGTGGTCGGCGGATCAGGCGCTGGCGGAAGGCGAGCAACCGCAGAAGCTCTCCTCGACACAGCAGTTCCTCACCATCCTCTTTTCCGTCGTCTTCGCCGTCGCCCTCTTTCGCCTGCTGCCCAGCGCGGCGGTCACGCTGGTGACGGCCAAAGCCCCGGCCATCGCGCACCTGCTGCACCTGCACGTGGCGGCGCCGATCGCGGCACCCGCGCCGACGGGGCCCGTCTCCTTCTGGGCGCAATTCGTGCCGACGCGGGCGACGGTGGTGAAGAACCTGCTCGAAGGCGCCATCGTGCTGCTGCTGCTGGTGAGCTACATTCTCTTCATCCGTCGCTCCAAAGAGGTTCGTCGCATCTTCGCCTACCACGGCGCGGAGCACAAGGTGGTGAACGGCTACGAAGGCGGCGCCGCCCTCAGCGTGGACGCGGTGCGCGGCTACAGCCGCATCCACCCGCGCTGCGGCACCAGCTTCCTCTTCCTGTTCGTGGTGGCCAGCATTGTCACCCACGCGCTCATCGGCTGGCCGCACGCGCTGCTGCTGCTGCTCGCGTCGCGTATCGTGCTCATCCCCATCGTGGCGGGCCTCGCGTACGAACTCATCCGCCTGTCCGGGCGCTTCCGCAACGCCACGCTGACCTACTTCTTCATCTGGCCGGGCCTGCTGCTGCAGCGACTCACCACCGCCGAGCCGGAGGACGCGCAGATCGAGGTGGCACTGGCCGCCTTGCGCGGCGTGCTGACGGATGAAGGCGTGCTGCCCGCGGAGCCCGATCCTGCCCCCGCCGCGTAACTTTCCGCACGCGGTAAGAGGGGAAGCGCCGGGCGATACCGAAGAACACAACAGCCGTTCTCTCGCAGAGGAGAGATGCCTGCGCCTGGTCCGCGTGGGAGTTCGCCGGGCATGGGGAACGCCCCGGCGTGGAGATGCCGTCAGTGACCTGGTCCGGAGCCACCACAACCGATCTCGTCATCGTCACGGAACGTGAACGCCAGGAACCGATAGCCTCGCTCATCGAGCAACTACGCCGCCTGGGCTACGGCGTACACGTCATTCCGCGAATGGCCTTTCAACACGTCAACCGCGTCCCCACGCCGCAAGTGGTGCTGGTCGACGTGGGAATGCGCGAGTTCCAGGACACCGGCGCCGCCCCCAACGCCGTACACGCCGCGTGGGAATACGTGCCCATCATCCTCCTCGCGCGCGCCAACGAGGTGTCGCGCATCCGCTTCGGTCCCACCCTGCACGACTTCATCACCCTGCCCAGCACGCCGGTCGAGCTGGACACCCGCCTCCGCTTCGCCCTGTGGAAGACGCAAGGCGCCCGCGCCCCGCGCGACCAACTCCAGCTCGACAGCCTGCGCATGAATATGGCCACCTACGAGGTGTGGGTGGAAAGCCGCAAGGTCGAACTCACCTACAAGGAGTTCGAGCTGCTGAAGTTCTTCGTCGCCCACCGCCGCCGCGTCTTCTCGCGCAACGAATTGCTGGAACAGGTGTGGGAGAGCGACTATTTCGGCGGCACGCGCACCGTGGACGTGCACATCCGCCGCCTTCGCGCCAAGTTGGGAGATCGGGTGGGGTCGATGATCCAGACGGTGCGGAACGTGGGGTACCGGTTCGGGTAAGGGAATCGTAATTCGTGCTCGTGCTCGTGCTCGTAATCGTAATCGACCCTTTCGATAACGAACCCGGGCTTCCGGAAAAAGAAAAACGGCCTGCGAGATGATTTCTCGCAGGCCGTTTAGTTCGATTACGACGACGAGTTACGTTTACCCTACCACAACCCCAACTCCGCCAATTCCACCGGGGCGTTGCGGCGGATGGATTCGAGGGCGGCGAACTGGATGCCGATGCTGCGCAGGTTGTCGCGGCCGCTGGTGGGGGGCTCCACGCCCGCCTCGATGCTCTCGATGAACTGCTGCACCACCAGATTGATGCCGGAAACGGGGAAGTCCGGAATCGGCAGCGTCTCCACCGCTTTGCCGTCCTGCGCGGCGAAGGTGATGCCGTCGGCGCTCCACAGCAGCGCGCCCAACGGGCCTTGCAGGCGCCAGTCACCGTCCCAGGGGGTCTCCTTGCCACCGCTGCTCCACGCGCCCAGGTAGCTGCCCACCGCGCCGGTCGTCAGCTCGAAGGTCATCGTCAGGCCGTCGCCGTGGTGGTACCAGCTCCATTTGGGGTGGAAGCTGCGCGCGTAGATGCTCTTCACGTCGGCGCCGGTCACGAAGCGCAACAGATCGACGTGGTGGATGCCCATGTCGAGGAGCAGCGGGTATTCCATCAGCGTGCGGAAGTTGGTGGCGCCGAAGTTGACGGCCTTGTAGAATTCGATGGCCACGTGGCCGAGGTCGCTCACCGGGCCGATCACGCCGCGGTGCACGGCATCGTGCACCGTCATGGCGCCGGGGCTGCGGCGGTAGTTCTGGCTCACCATCAGCGTCACGCCGGCGGCGGCGCAGGCGTCCACCATGGCCTTGGCCGCGGCGGGGGTGTCGGCGAGCGGCTTCTCCGTCAGCACGTGCTTGCCGGCTTGCGCGGCGAGGATGGCGTGCGGGCTGTGGAAGGGCGGCGGGGTCACCAGCACCACCGCGTCGCACGGCACCGCGGCCAGCGCGGCTTCCAGCGTGGTGAAGCAGGGGACACCCTGCACGCCGAACTTCTCCGCCTGCGCCGCCATCACCTCAGGGTTCACATCGACAAAGCCGGCCAGTTCCGACTTCGGCGACTCGGCCAGAATCGGCGTCCAGGCGTTGCCCATGCCGCCCACACCCACCTGCAGAAAACGCATACCCGCTACCTCCAGAAGAAAACTCCATCCCCTACTTCGGCGGGACGCGCCGGAGTCCTCTCTGCTGTCCGGGTTCAGCGGAAGGAAAAGCGGTCTATTCCGTCACCGGCCGCGCCGTCATGTAGTCCAGCGTGGGCGGCAGGTAGCCGTCGTCGGGGCGCACTTTGCGGCCGACCAGCAGCGCGGCGGGGGCGGTGTGCCAGGGGCGCGTCCGCCACGCCTCACCGCGGAAGGGGTCGCGGGTGGCGTTCATCCATGCCAGCAGCTCTTCGTGCAGCGCGTCGCGCGCGTCGGCCAAGGCGGGATCGTCGATGCGGTTGTCCAGCTCATGCGGATCGGTGGCCAAGTCATACAGCTCGTCGGTGTCGAGCAGGTTGATTACCAGCTTCAGGTCGCCGCGGCGCAGGCAGCGCACGGGGTAGAGGCCGCCGTTGTCGTGCACGTCCAGGTCGGCACGGTTCCACTCGATCACCACCGCGCGGTCGCGCGTCTCCCCGCGCGTCACGTTGGGCGCCAGGCTCTCCCCTTCCAGCACCGGCGGCACGGGCAGGCCGGCCAGGTCGAGCAGCGTCGGCAGGAGATCCACGTGGCTCGCCAGGGTGTCGTCCACCGTGCCCGCCCACGCGCCCTCCGGCGCGCGCACGATGAGGGGGATGCGCGCCGACTCCTCATACATTACCAGCCCCTTGCCCAGCAGGCCGTGCGCGCCCTCGAATTGCCCGTGGTCGGAGGTGAAGACGATCCACGTATTCGGTGGCACCGCGTCGAGCACGCGCCCGATCTCCGCGTCGACGAAGGTGTTGCAGCCGAAGAAGGGTGGGTAGTGCAGCAGGCCGTCGGTCAGCTCCCAGGTGTTGCGGAAGCGCTCGCGCAGCGTGCGGTGCAGCGCGGGTTTGTTGCGCATGTCGTCGTGCTTGCTCGGACCGGGATCGAAGTAGAAATCCTCGTAAGGCGCCACGTATTCCCACGGGCAGGTGCACGGGCCGTGCGGCTCGTCGTAGGAGAGGGCGAGGAGGAAGGGCGCGTCGCGTTCTTCCGCGAAAAAGCGCAGCGCGCGGTCGGAGATGCGGTGGCCCCAGGTGAATTCGGCGGGCACATCAGCGGCTTTGAGCTGCTCGGTGGTGGTGAGCACCTGCCGCCACTGGTAGATCTCGTCGTCGGTCAGCTCTGCCAGGTAACGGCGGCCGTCGTACCAGTAGGCGTCGTCCCAGCCGTCGGGGCAGACGCCGGTGTCGAAGTAGTCCTGGCCCGACAGGTGCCACTTGCCCACGTAGGCGGTGTGGTATCCCGCGTCGTTGAAGCGCTGCCCCATGGTGCGCGCGGTGAGCGACAGCGGCATTTCGTTGCCCCACGTGCCGCAAGTGTGCGGGTAGGTGCCGGTGAAGATGCCCCCGCGCGCCGGCCCGCAGATGGGGCAGGTGGAGTAGGCACGCGAAAAGCGCACCCCTTCGCGCGCCAGCGCGTCCAGCCGCGGCGTGCGCATCTGCGGATTCCCGTAACACCCCAGGTCCATCGCCCCCTGGGAATCTGTCATGATGAAGAGGAAGTTCGGTTGCGGCATGGGAGGCCCTCCGTCGGGAAGGGTAGCAGATGGGCGGGGCGGGCGTCAAATGCCGACGATGTAGAAGAGGAGGCCGGATCATGTGCGGTCTCGTTATGTGAAGCTTTGCATAACGAGACTTATGTGAAGTAAATGATTATGCCAAGCTGATCCAGCCGTTGAGAGTGGCAAGGTGTATTTCTCGTCCCCTGACTTCGCATAATTTTTTCGATCCATCGCC
>CAIYQO010000129.1 GCA_903928345.1 uncultured bacterium
CAGCGCCCTGGGACGCCGGCCAACGCACCGCGTTTCTGGACCCGGTCCCAGGGCGCTGCCCTGGGCTATGGAGTACGCCAGGTGCCGGAGGAGTCCGGCACCTTATGCCGTCAAAAGGTGGTCTCATTCGTACGCGTGACTACGAGCAGACCTGATCTGTCGTCGCTTTCCCCCGTCCATATCCGCACGCCGCCGTAAACAGTGCCACGTCTTCGGCCAACATGGTGGGCTGTTGCTCGGGGTAGATGCCCACGCACACGGCGTCTTGCGGGCGGAGGTGTTGGGCGACGTAGGCGAAGGCGTCGGCCGGGTTGGCGCGGCCGGCGGCGAGGACTTTGTAGTGGATCACCGGCTTGCGCAGCGTCGCGATGGTGGCCGTCATGGCGTCGCGATCCTCGTCCAGGTACGTCTCGGCGAAGCCGCGCTGGTGCTCGGGGTTCTCGGTGCGCGGGATGGGATTGTAGTAGCAGCACATGTAGTAGTCGGCGTCCACGTGCTCCTCCGCCCAGCGGAAGACCGCGGGCGTGTGCCCGGCGAGGCCGGCGATCATCCCCGCCGCCTTGATGGCGGCGATGGCGTCGGGAATCTCGGCGGTGTTGTGGTTGGCGACCAGGTTGTCCATCACCCCGCCGTGCAGGTGGCAGGCCACCGCCCCGCCCTGCACGGCGTACTCCACGTTGCGCGCCAGGCTGCCTAGCTCCGGGCAGGTCTGCGCGAACCACTGCAGCGTGCCGCCTTCCTCGCGGTACTCAAACAGCAAGCGCAGGATGTGATGATCCCCGCGCGCGATGAGCCCCGTGAGCCCCAGCGTCTCCGCGTCGCGCAGCACCGCTTTGATGCGCTCGGTGGTGAAGTAGCGCTTCATCGCCAGATCCATCGCCTCCCCTTGGTGCGAAAAGGTGCTGAACGGATTGCTGCCGAGTAAAAAGCGGCTGACGGTGACGTGACCGATGGTGATGGATTGCATGTGTATGCTCCTTATCCGACGTGCGTCGCGACAAGTGGGGACAGACCACTTTTTCGCGCACGGCTGCCAGGCTCGCCGACGGGTGGAGAAAAGTGGTGGCAGTCCCCACTTGTCGCTCACCCCCTCACGCCCCTTCATAACTCCCCCGCGATGCCAGGCACTCTTCCACATACGCGTAGATCGCGCGGAAGGCGGGGGTGAGGTCGGCTTTGCCGCCGAGGAGGCCGGGGTTGTCCTCTACGGAGATGCGGCCCTCGTAGCCGCCGGCGCGCAGGGCGGCCAGGAAGCCGGTGAAGTCGTAGGTCGTGCCGGAGGCCGTCTCGGGCAGCGATGGGGTGGCCAGGTGCACGTGGGCGAAGAGGGGGGCGTTCTGCTCCAGGTGCGCCAGCGGCTCCCCGCCTTCGGCGAAGTGGTAGAGGTCGGTGAGCAGCCGCACGTGGGGGTGGGCGACGGCGCGTACGTAGGCGGCGCCCTCGTCCACCCGGTTGAAGATGTTGCACATGCGCGCCACCAGCGGCTCCAGCACGACCGTCACCCCGTGGCGCGCCGCCGTCTCTCCCGCCAGCCGGGCGGCGTCGATGAACTGCGCGCGCGCCTGCTCGAGCGGAAAACCGTCCGGCGCCCGTCGCGCGCCGCCGCTGCCGAAGACGACGATTTTGCCGCCCACCGCCGCCACGCGGCGCAGCGCGGTCTCCATATAGGCGCCCACCGCAGGCAGGTCCACGTCGGACCCGGTGACGTGCAGGGTGCCGGGCAGGAAGCAGTTGAAGGCCTCCGCGGGCAGCGGCAGAGCCGCCAGGCGCGCCGCTGCCGCCTGGAACGCGGCCTCGCCCTCCGTCGGACATACCGCGCCGACCGTCAATTCCACGTAGACGAACCCCGCCTCCGCCGCCGCTGCAACGTGCTCGACCCCGGTACAGATGCCGATGCGCATGAGAACCCCTTTCGAGGAGTTAGTAGTTAGAAGTTAGGAGTTAGCAGGTACCGGTTGCAAGCGTGGTACCTGCACTATGATAGCGCAAAAACCGTCTCGGGGCATAGGGAAGGGCGCCATTCTACTACGGTTCACTTACAATAAGGTGAGCCGTAGTGCGTTACCCCCCGATCGTGACGAGTACGTTCACGGAGAGGATGGGGGTGGACACCTCCACGTCGTCTTCCTTCGTCACGCGCAGCCCTTTGGCGGTGATCTTCCACTCGCCGGGGAGCATTTTCTCCGGGTCCAGCAGGTAGGAGCCGTCGTCGTTGGCTTCCAGCTCGATCTCTTTGCTGCCGCGCGCCGCGCCGTGCAGGGGGGTGGCGATGAGCTGCACGGCGTCGATGTTGCCCGCCACCTGCACGTGGATGGGCGTCGCCGCCCGCACATGCTGCCCGTCGACGAGGCCGGAGATATGCAGGCTATTGAACCAGTCCACCGTACTGTGCGTCAGCGGCGGGGTGAAGCGGTCGTCCTGCGTGAGCACCACCTCGCCGTAGGCGCAATAGCCCGCATCGCCGTGCGGCGTCACGCTCACGGTGACGCGGGCGCTCTTCTCCAGCGTGAAGTCGCCCAGCCGGAACCAGCCGTCGGGCCTCCCGGCGGGCACCGTGGCGGCCAGATAGTCGCGGTCGTTGTCATGCAAGACCGTGCTGCGGTAGCGGATGCTCACGTCGATGCCGCGCGCCCACGGCGCCGCCAGCAGCCACGCGGTGTAGCTACCTGGGCGCAGCGAGGCGGAGGGGATGCAGTGATCCTCGCCGGTGCCGGTGAGCAGCGCCCGTCCGTAGACGCCCCAGATGGGCATCGGCAGCCAGCTCCCGCGCATGTCGCGCGTGGCGAGCAGCGCTAGCGTGTGGTGCGCGATATGCCCCACGGACAGCGCGGTGAAGGGCGCCGCGGTCGTATGGCCCTTTGTGTCCTCCGCCACCACGTCGTAGAAGAGCGTCGGGCCGGGTTGCCCGGGCACGGTGCCTTCGTATACCACGTTGCCCAACTGCTGTGCCGGGGTGAGCGGCAGCAGGGCGAGCCGCTGCAGGCTCGAGCCGTAGCGCAGTTGCACCTTCTTCACCCCGTCGGGGCTATACACGGTCACGCGCACGTGCAGCGGCACTCCGGCGAAGGGGGCGGGTGACGACAGTTGCGCGGGCAGGATGTAAGGCCCCGCGGCGCCGGTGACGAGGCCGAAGGAGAAGAGGCGCAGCGGTTGCGCGCCCGCGGTAAGGGTGAGCGTCAGCGCGGCGTCGGACAGCCGCACCGGCACGTCGGTCATCAGCGGCTGATTCGGCATGGCGTCCAGCGGGGTAGCCGCCTTGCCGTCCACCGCCACTGTGCCCGCGCCCAGCGTGAAGAGGCGCAGCGTGGCGGTCCCAGCGGGCAGCGCGGTAAGCGGCAGGCGGTAGGTAACGGCGCCCCCCGCGGGCACCGTGCGGCTCATGGTGTCGGTGGTGGACGCGCCCGCCGCCGTCAGGAAGGGGGCATCCGCCGGCGGGGTGACGGGCAGGCAGAGCGGCGCCACGTCGTGGTTGGGCACCAGCGGGTTGGGGTCCAGCCCGTCGGGCAGCCCGTCGCCGTCGGTGTCCCAGTTGTGCGGGTCGGTGCCCAGGTATTCCTCCAGCGTGTCGTCGGCGCCGTCTTTGTCGCTGTCCACGATGGGCAGCGTGACGGTGAGCGGCGTCGAGTAGGCTTCGCCGAAGCCGGTGCCGTCCACCACGCGCGCGGTGATGGTCACCTTGCCCCCGATGAGGAGCGGCGGCAGCGTGGCGCGCCATACGGCGCCTTCCTGGCGCAGGTCGGCGGCGCCGAGGCGGCCGTCCGGCCCCTGGAAGAGCAGGCGCGCCGCCGCCACCGGGGCGTCGCCGGTAATCGTCACCTGCACGGGCAGCGGGGCGTCGGCGGCGGGGTGCGCCGCCGTGGTGGTGGGGGCGCTCACGTGCAGCAGGGGGGCTTTCCGCTGCGCCATGGCCCCCGGCGAGGGTGCCGGCTGCGCCTGCAGCCAGGGGAGAAAGAGGCGCGACTCCGCATACGAGCGGAAGGCCTGTGACGGCGTGGCCAGGGTGAAGGTCTGCTGCATCTCGGGCAGCAGCGTGCTCAGCACCGCGGGGGGCACGCCGTAGGGATCGAGAAAGATGACGGTGTAGAGCGTGTCGGCGTCCTGCTGCAGCGCGTTCACGCGCCCCAGCGCGGCGGCGCGCGCCTGCACGAAGGTGCGCAATTCCTCGCCGGTGTGCACGCGCGTGTCCCCGGTGAGCGCGACAAAGTTGCCCAGCGCCCGGTTGGTGCGCACCTTTTTATCCGGCAGGCTGTTGGTGTCCACCGGGCGCACCAGGGCGCCGCGCAGCCCGCCCGCCGCCAGCGCGGTCAGCTCTTTGTCATACGCCGCGGTGTCGCCGATGTCGTGCAGCACCACGCCGGTCAAATCCATCGCCTGCGCCTGCGCCGCCGTGCGCGCCAGGAAGGCGGAGGGGTCTTTCAGCAGCATCGGCAGCGTCCAGCCGGCGCCGTTTGGCGCGGCCACCATTTCGGCGGCGGTGAAGCGTTGCCGGGCCAGCAGCGCCTGGTAGAGCCCCGGTGCGGCGTCGTGCAGGCTCATCGGCACTTCGATCCCCACCGGCAACGCGGCCAGCGCGGGGTCGCTGAGCAGCGGCAGCAGCGTGTTGACGGCGTAGTCCAACGACTGCGCGCCGTCGCTCACCCCGTCGCCGCCGTCATAGACGAGTACGAGCATGGGGCCGGAGCCGGTTTGCGTCACTTCGTCGTGCCCCTGCAACAGCGGGCGGGTGGCGGGGAAGCGCGCCCAGGCGGAGAGGTTGGCGGCGTAGCGCGCGTGCTGCAGCGCCTGCCCGCCGGGCAGCAGCTTGCCGGTCAGGTTCCAGAAGGCGGCGCCTTTGTCGTCGGCGGGCAGCTCCGGGGCACCGAGCAGCGGAGTGTCGGCGGGCAGCCGCGCCAGCAGCGCGGTGAGTTTGGCGTTGTCGTCGGCGTCGCCGGGTTGCAGCGAAAAGGCCGGCCACTGCCGCGCGGCGATGGCGTCCGCCAGCAGGTGCCCGCTTTCCGGCGCCAAAATCACTCCCGCGGGGTGCGCGGCGGCGTCCAGCGCCGCCTGCAGCGCCGCGGCGTGATCCGCCCAGCGCCCGCGCAGGTCGGCCACGGTGGGCAGCCCCAGGTCTACGTCGCTGGCGATCGCCGCGCCGGGGGCGCGCGCCGCCTCCACCACCGCCGCCAGCCGCGACCACGGCTGCTTGGGGTCGTAGAGCACCTGTCCGGTGAGGGCGGGCTTCGCGGCGGCCAGCAGCGTGCCGGGGGCCAGCGTCTCCCGCGTCAGGTGGTACATGCGCACCAGCGTGTCCGCCCACAGCGCGTCCACGTCGGTGCGCACCACGAACACGGGTGTCTGCGCCGGTTGCCGGTTCAGCGTGCCCTGCAGCGACCCGAGCCAGGTGTCCAGCTCCGGCTGCCCGACGATGCCGCGCACGTCCACCACGCGCACCCCCGTGGGCACATTCGCCGCGCTCACCAGCAGCGGCCACAACAGCAGCACTAACGCGAGACGTTTCACGGCGCCCCCCTTTTGTTACTCCAGGTCGAAAGGTTCCCCTCTTCTTCGCCATCGAAGCGTTAATCCCCTATACGCGCGAAAAGGGGATTCGTTCCACCGTGGCGCGGGTGGTCGGCAGCGCGATCGGCGCAATCCACAAGGGGCGCCCGACTTACTTGACAGAAAATCGGTTAAGATAGTAATATCCGGTTAGCGTTTCCCATTGGAGGTGCCACATGCGCAAAGGCTTTACTTTGATTGAGTTGCTTGTTGTAATCGCTATCATCGCGATCCTGGCAGCCATCCTCTTCCCCGTGTTCGCCAAGGCGCGCGAGAAGGCGCGGCAGACGGCGTGCACCAACAACCAGAAGCAGATCGTCACCGCGTTGCTCATGTACGCGCAGGACAACAACGAGCTGCTGCCCACCGCCGACAACGTCTGGGGCGCCATCAATCTGGACCGCGGCGTGTTGATCTGTCCCACCGCCGGCACCAAGATCAAAAACGGCTACGGCTTCGACGGCAACATCGCCGGGCTGGCGCTGGGCGAATTGCCGAGTCCCGAGAACGTGATTATGTCCGCCGACGCGGTGGTCTCCTGCAACAATATCCTGTACCTGCCCACCGACGTCGACGCCCGCCACTCCGGCAAGGGCATCGTCGCCTGCGCCGACGGCCACGTCGAACAACGCACCGACTTCACCGGCCTCTGCATCGGCACCACCAACCTGTGCACCGGGCTGACCGGCGCCGGCACCGGCGGCGGGTGGACCACGCTGATGGGCAGCTCGAATGCCACCACCTTCGGCAAAGGCTCCAGCAGCTCCCTGTCCCAGTCCGGCTACGGCGACGGCAACTGGTGCTGGATGAAGGACACGCTGACCGTGACGCCCCCCACCTACTGGTGGTCGGTGGCCTGCAACATCCAGTATCTCCGCACCTCCTGGACCGCCGGCGACCCCGGCACGGGGTCCAGCGACTTCGCCATCTTCGACAACAACAATAACCCCATCGCCTGGTTCCGGCGCGAAAACACCGCCAACTACAACTGGCGGTACGATAATGCCGGGTTGATCAAGTCCTGCACCTTCGACAGCTCCAACCCGGATCGGCCGAATTCCGGCGATCAGTGGGCCACGCCGGCCATGTATCAGTGGACGTACGACTGGGATGTGCCCAATCCGACCCCGGCCCCCGCCCTGTACGCCACCGCCGATGCCGGGAGTAAGATCTACGGGCTCGACGCCAGTTACATGCCGCTGTCCATCGTCTGCATGAACAACGGCAAGGTGATCTGCAACTACGCCAATATGTTCACGCAGAGCGCGTCGGTCATTGCGGGTTCGACCTGGAACAAGCCCACCTACCTGCGCATCGGCACGAACTACTACTACTTCACCATCACGACGAACGTGCAGAACCTCATGTTCGGCAGCAAGTAAGCGCACTACACACGCACCCAGTCGACAGCCGGTCCGTTTACGGGCCGGCTGTCGTCGTGTTGTCGGCGCGACTGCACGGAAAGTCTGGCGGAAACGCCGGTTGTTCCGTATAATAAGGCTAGCCGGTCGGCAGTGAGGGTGCAGCGATGGATGAGATGCGGAAACGCTTCTGGGATACCTTCGAGCAGATGCAGGAGGACTTCGACAAGTTCTTCGACCACTACGCGCGCGCCAAGCAACCGTCGCTCGTTGCCTTCCGCACGCGCTGGGCGCCGCTCGCCAACATCTACGACGACGGCGAAAGCCTGCTGGTGCTGGTGGAGATCGCCGGGATGCGCCGGGAGGCCCTCGATCTGCGCATCGAGGAGGACCGCCTCATCCTGCGCGGCACGCGCGACGAGCCTGGCCCCACTGCTCGCGGCTGCTACCACCAGATGGAGATCCCCTTCGGCGAATTCGAACTCACCGTGCCGCTTGCCGCCCCGGTGGACGCCGACCGCGCCGAAGCCCGCTACGAAGACGGGTTCCTGCACGTCAGCCTGCCGAAGATTCCCGAAGCCAAACCCCGGCGCATCATGCTCGACGTGCCGTGACCCGCCCCCCGGCCCTTCCCGCGCGGGAAGGGGAGATGACCTACCCCCAGCCCCCTCCCGCGCGGGAAGGGGTTGGAATTGAGAGTATATTTTCGTGAACGGCGATTGTGCTTCCTACACTCCCTCGCGAGAGGGGGCCCGGGGGTAGGTCACCGAGAGGACCGGATGCCATGCATGACGATATGACATTGCCCTGGCGGGCGGAGGCCGGTGAGCCGGAGGCCGGCGGGCCGGAGCTGCCGGTGCCGGAGGACGTGCTCGAGGGCGAGACGCGCATCCCCGAGGAGATCCCGCTGTTGCCGGTGCGCGACACGGTGGTCTTCCCGCGCACCATCGCGCCGCTGTCGGTGGGCAAACCGCGCTCCGTGCAGTTGATCAACGACGCGCTGGAGGGGGACAAGATCATCGGCCTCTTTGCCATCCGCAACGATGCCGAAGACCCCACCCCGGCCGATATCTTCGAATACGGCTCCGCCGCGGGCATCGCCAAGATGCTGCGCGCGCCGGACGGCACCATGCGCCTCATCGTGCAGGGGCTGCAGCGGTTGCGGCTGGTGGAAATCACGCAGACCGAGCCCTACTACCGCGCCCGCGTCGAGGTGGTGCCGGAGATCATTCCTGCCGAGGACATCGAGCTGGAAGGCACCGTGCGCCACGTGCTCTCCCTCTTCGAGCGCGTGGTGAACCTGGCGCCCTACCTGCCCGACGACCTGCTCGTCTTCGCCAACAGCATCCGCAATCCCGGGCACCTGGCGGACGTGATCGCCTCCACGCTCAACCTGAAGCTGCCCGAGCGCCAGGAGCTGCTGCGCCTGAACGACGTGAGCAAGCGGCTGCGCCGCCTCACCGAGCTGCTCAACCGGGAGATCGAAATCCTGGAGATCGGCAGCAATATCCAGGAGCAGGTGAAGAGCGAGATGGAAAAGACGCAGCGCGAATACGTGCTGCGCGAGCAGATGAAGGCCATCCAGCGCGAACTGGGCGAGATGGAGGGCGGCCTGCGCCCGGAGGTGCAGGACCTGCGCGAGAAGCTGCAGACCGCGCCGCTCACCGACGAGGCGCGCAGCGTGTCCGAGCGCGAGATCAACCGGCTGGAGACGATCAACCCCGCCTCGCCGGAATACACCGTCGCCCGCACCTACGTGGAGTGGATCCTCGAGTTGCCGTGGACGAAATCCTCCGAGGACCGGCTGGACATCCTGGCCGCCAAGAAGATCCTTGACCAGGATCACTACGACCTGGAAAAGGTCAAGGACCGCATCCTCGACTACCTCGCCGTGCGCAAGTTGAAGGCGGATATGAAGGGGCCCATCCTCTGCTTCGTGGGCCCGCCGGGGGTAGGCAAAACGTCGCTGGGGCAGTCCATCGCGCGCGCCATGCAGCGCGAATTCGTGCGCATCTCCCTCGGCTCCGTGCGCGACGAGGCGGAAGTGCGCGGCCACCGGCGCACCTACGTGGGCGCGCTGCCCGGGCGCATCATCCAGGGAATCCGCCGCGCGAGCACGAACAACCCCGTCTTCATGCTCGATGAAGTGGATAAGCTCGGGATGGACTTCCGCGGCGACCCCTCGGCGGCGCTGCTGGAGGTGCTCGATCCGGCGCAGAACTTCTCCTTCAGCGATCACTACCTGGAGATCCCGTTCGACCTCTCCAAGGTGCTCTTCATCTGCACCGCGAATATGCTGGAGCCCATCCCGCCGGCGCTGCTCGACCGTATGGAGATCATCACCCTCGCCGGCTACACCGAAGGGGAGAAGCTGGAGATCGCCAAGCGCTACCTGGTGCCGCGCCAGCGCACGGAGAACGGGCTGCCCCCGGACAAACCCGCCTTCCCCGACGACACGCTGCGCCAGCTCATCAACGCCTACACGCGCGAGGCGGGGGTGCGCAACCTGGAGCGCGAGATCGGCACCGTCGCCCGCAAGGTGGCCCGCCGCTTCGCCGAGGGCAAGGCAGTGCCCGCGCGCGTGCGTGCCGCCCAATTACCCACCTTCCTCGGCCCGCCGCGCTTCCGCCATCAACTCGCGGAGGAGCAGGACGAGGTGGGCGTGGCCACCGCGCTGGCCTTCACCCCGGTGGGCGGCGAGACAATGCCCATCGAAGTCGCGCTCATCCCGGGCCGCGGCGAACTCATCCTCACCGGCTCGCTGGGCGACGTGATGAAGGAGTCCGCGCGCGCCGCCCTCACCTACGCCCGCTCCCGCGCGCAGGCGCTCAACCTGGAAGAGGAGTTTTACAAGAAGTACGACCTGCACGTGCACGTGCCCGCCGGCGCCACGCCCAAGGACGGCCCCTCGGCGGGGATCACCATCGCCACCGCCATGATCTCCGCCCTCACCGGCGTGCCGGTGCGCAAGGATGTGGGGATGACCGGCGAAATCACCCTGCGCGGCCACGTGCTGCCCATCGGCGGGCTGCGCGAGAAGCTGGTCGCCGCCCACCGCGCCGGCCTCAAGCGCGTGCTCGTCCCGTTTGACAACACGTCCGATCTGGCGGAGGTGCCGGACTTCCTCAAGCGCGAAATGGAACTCTGCCCGGTGTCGCACATGGATCAGGTGCTCCCGCTGGCCTTCGTCCACCCGCTTCTCGCCGAGCAACCCCCCATCACCGCCGCCGGCGACGACCTCGGCCCCTCCGGCGCCGCCCAGGCCGCCGCACCGGAGGTGTAAGGCGGGTTCCATACTGCTGTGCAAGCCCCGGCGGGCGCTCGTCCATCGACAAAGCGCCCGCCGCCGCGTATAATGAACTATCCGACGCGGCGGGGTTTGTACGAGGCGGCGGTCGGCAATACTGAGAGCGTTCCGCTGCACAAGGCGGAAGGGCCTTCTTCCTCCGGAAGGTGCAGACCGGAGGACGCTCATGACCGATTCTTCGCCGCGGCCCGCCCGGCCCGCCGATCTGACCCGCATCGTCGCGGTGCACCAGGCGGCGTTTCCCGGCTTCTTTCTCACCGCGCTGGGGCCGCGCTTCCTGCACGCGTATTACCGGCAGGTGCTGGCCTACCCCGCGGGGGTGCTGCTTGTGGCGGAGGGTGATGCCGGCCTCGTCGGCTTCGTGGCCGGCTTCACGCAGCCGACGGGCTTCTATCGCGCGTTGCCGCGCCTGATCGGGCCGTTGCTCTTGGGTTTGCTGCGCCGCCCCTGGCTGGTCGGCCACGCCGTCGGGCGCGCCGTGCGCCGGCACGAATCCACCCCCGGCGCCGCTGAGTTGTCTTCGCTGGCGGTGGACCCCGCGGCGGGCGGACACGGCATCGGCTCGCGGCTGGTGCGCGCCTTTCTGGCCGCCGCCGCGCGGGGGGGCGCCACCGCCGTGACGCTGACCACCGACGCGCGCGCCAACGACGGCGTGAACGCCTTTTACACGAAACTCGGGTTCCGCCTCGCGCGCACCGTCACCTCGACGGGGGCCCGCGCGATGAACGAATACACCTGGGACCTACGCTCAGCCCCCTCCCGCGCGGGAGGCGGTAAACGGTCAACATAAGACGTATCTCCCCTGCCCTCCAGGGAGGGGGTCGGGGGGGTAGGTCGGGAGCACATTATGGCGCGCCGTGAATTTTTGTCCTTTTCGCCGCCCTGCATCGGGGACGAGGAAATCGCCGAGGTCGTGGACACCCTGCGCACCGACTGGATCACCACGGGGCCGAAGGCGAAGCAGTTTGAGCGCGACTTCACCGCTTACCTGGGGTCGCAGGGGGCACTGGCGCTCAACTCCTGCACCGCCGGGCTGCACACCTCGCTCATCACGCTGGGCATCGGCCCGGGCGACGAGGTCATCACCACCGCCCTCACCTTCGCCGCCACGGTGAACGTGATCGAGCACACCGGCGCCACGCCGGTGCTGGTGGACGTGGAGCCGGACATCCTCACCATCGACCCCGCTCAGGTGGCGGCGGCCATCACCCCGCGCACCAGGGCGATCATCCCCGTGCACTTCGGCGGGCACCCCGCCGATATGGACCCCATCAACGCCGCCGCGCGGGCGCACGGCCTGGCGGTGATCGAAGACGCCGCCCACGCGCTGCCCGCGCGCTACAAGGGCGAATACATCGGCGCCGGGGCGAACCCCACGTCTTTCAGCTTCTACGCCACGAAAAACCTGACCACCGCGGAGGGCGGCATGCTCACCGGCGAGCCGGACTTCCTCGACCGCGCCCGCGTGGTGGGCCTGCATGGCATGAGCCGCGACGCCTGGAAACGCAATGCCAAGGGCGGCAGTTGGTACTACGAAGTGGTGATGCCCGGCTATAAGTACAACATGACGGATATGCAGGCGGCCCTGGGCCTGCGGCAACTGCAGCGGCTGGACGGCTTCCAGGCCCGCCGCACGGAGATCCACGCCCGGTACGACGCCGCCTTCGCCGGCTGCGACGCCATCCAGACGCCGACCATCCGCCCCTGGGCCGAGCCCTCGCGCCATCTCTACGTGCTGCGCCTGCACCCCGAGACCCTGCGCATCGGCCGCGATCAGTTCATCGAGGAGCTGGGGGCGCGCAACATCGGCACCTCGGTGCACTTTATCCCCATTCATATCCACCCCTACTACCGCGACAAGTACGGCTACGCGGCGGAAGCCTTCCCCATCACCTACAGCAACTACCTGCGCGAAGTGAGCATCCCCCTCAACCCGCGCATGACCGACGAGGACGTGAACGACGTCATCGAAGCCGTGCTGGAAGTGGTGGAGGCGTATCGGGCGTAGGTGTACTCATAAGCGAGAAGCCTCCCCGAGGTATTTTGACAAGGATGAAAGGGATAAAGGGGATTGGGAATGCAGATGGTTGCTGTCATCACACCTGCACCTGTTATCCCATCCCCAATTATCCCTTACCAGCCCTTTCATCCCGGTGAATTATTCACCCACAGTGCCATCCGATGACCGGTACCGTCGAGGAGAGATATGGCCGTCGACACCATCCCACCCCCGCTGAGCGAGATCACCCACCGGGCGCATGCCCGCTATGCCGCGCGGCTGGCGGGGGATGTGTCGGCGCCGTGGTGGACGGCGGTTATTATCACCGCCGGGTCGGCGCGGCAGGCGGAGCGTTATGCCGAGGAGCTGCGCCGCCGGCAGGAGCGCGGGGCGCTGCCCGCCGGGGTGACCTACCTCACCGTGCCCGACCTGGACGACGCGCGCATCGGCAGCGGCGGCGCCACCCTTAACGCGCTGGCGGTGCTCTCCGCGGGCAGCGACGCGGACGAAGCCTGGTGGCGTACCCAGCGCGTGCTGATGATCCACTCCGGCGGCGATTCGCGCCGACTGCCGCAATACTCCCTCTCCGGCAAACTCTTCAGTGTCCTCCCCGTGCAAACCCCGTGGGGCGAGGTGAGCACCGTCTTCGACGAGTTGCTCGCTCTCGCCACGCTGTGGGTGCCGCACGTGCCCGACGGGCTGGTCACCGTCTCCGGCGACGTGCTGCTCACCCTCGACCCGGCGGAACTGCGCCTGGAGCGGCCCGGCGTCTCCGGGGTGGCGATGCTCACGCCGCTGGCGGTGGGACTGCGTCACGGGGTGTATATCGCCGACGACGCCGGGCGCGTCTACGGCTTCCTGCAAAAACCCACCGCGGCGGCGGTAGCGGCGGCGGGCGGCCTCTTTCCGGACGACCAGGTAGCGGTGGACACCGGCCTGCTGCGCTTCGACGCCCCCACGGCGGCGCGGCTGACGGCGCTGGGCCGCGCGGGGCTGCGCGTCGACAGCACGCTGCCCGTCCTCGACCTTTACGAGCACTTCACCCTCGCCCTCACCGGCGCCTGGCAGCCGGGCGCAGAGGCGCATCCCGCGGCGCGCGGACTGGCGGACGCGCTGCACGGCACCCCCTTTTGGTGCGCGCGCGTGGCGGGCGCCTTCACGCACATCGGCACCACGCAGCTCTTCCGCCGCCTGCTCACCGAAGAGACGGACTTTTCGCACCTCTACGCCGCCCAGCAGCGGCTGGGGGTGGTCACCCCGCCGGGGGTGCGCTCAGCGGGGGTGATAATCGACAGCGTGCTCGCCGGCGGCGGGGAGATCGGCCCCGGCGCGGTGGTGCTGGAGTGTCACCTCACCGTGCCCGTGCACGCCGGACGCGGCGCCATGCTGCACGGCCTGACCGAGCAGACCGCCCCCGTGCGCGTGCCCGAGGATACCGTGGCGCACCAGGTGCCGGTGCGGTTGCCCGACGGGCAGGCGGGGACGATCATCCGCGTCTACGGCGTGGCGGACGACCCGAAGACGCCCGCGCGCGACGGCACGTGGCTCGGGCGCCCGCTGCCGGAAGGCCTCGCCGCGCTGGGGCTCACTCCCGACGACGTGTGGCCGGACACGCCGGAAGCCGACCGCGCGCTGTGGAACGCCGCCCTCTTCCCGCTGGGCACCCCCGCGGAAGCGTGGGCATGGACGCGGAAGATGCTGGCGGGCGACGCCGATTTGCGCGGCACGACGCGTCTGTCGCTGGCGAGCAGCGCACAATGCGCCGACGGGCGCGGGCTGGCTGCCGCACATACCCGGCGCATGGCGGCGCGCTGGCAGGCCACCGCGCTGGCGCTGGCGGAGGCGGGCAGCGATCTGCGCCCGCTGCTGGCGAATCCCCCCGGGGTGGCCGCGCTGGCCGCCACCGGGCGCGCGCTGGCGGTGCGCGCGGCGGAGATGCCCGCCCCCACCGAGGCGGCGAGTCGTTTTTTCCAGGCCGGGCTCTTTCTCGGCCACGCCGGGTTGGCGGACGACGCGGACGCAGCGCGCGCGGCGGCCTTCACCCACGTGCAGCGCGCGGTGGATGCCGGCGCCTACGCGACGCCCGCCGACCCGCCGGTGTGGCAACACGACACCGTCACCGTCTCCGCCCCGGCGCGGGTGGATTTGGGCGGCGGGTGGTCGGACACCCCCCCGTTTTGCCTGGATTGGGGCGGCACGGTGCTCAACGTGGCGGTGGCGCTGCGTGGCGCCTATCCCATCGCCGCCACCGTGCGCCGCCTCGACGCGCCGGTGGTGCGGTGCATCGCGGGTGACGCGGTGACGGAAATTGCTTTCACCGAGGCGCTCCTCGCTCCGCCGGAGCCGGGGTCACCCTTCACCATCCCGCGCGTGGCGCTGCGCCTGCTCGGTTTCGGTGACGCGCCCCTCGCGGACGCCCTGCGCGCGGCGGGCGGCGGGGTGGAGATCCATACCCGCGTGGCGCTGCCCATGGGGTCGGGGTTGGGCGCCAGCTCGATCCTCGCCGCCACGGTGGTGCAGGCGCTGGCCGTGCTGGCCGGGCAGCCCCTGCCCGACACCGCGCTGATCGACGCCGTGCTGCGCCTCGAACAACTGATGACCACCGGCGGCGGCTGGCAGGATCAGGTGGGCGGCATCGCCCCGGGCGTGAAACTGCTGCGCAGCGGGCCGGGGTTGCGCCAGCAGGTGCGCGTCTACCCGCTGGACTGGTCGGCGGCACGCCAAGCCGAGTTCCGCGACCGCTTCGTGCTCTACAACACCGGCCTGCACCGCATCGCTAGAAACTTGCTCACCCAGGTCGTCGGCGGCTACCTGGCGCGCGAGGTGGGGGTGGTGCAGGTGCTGCACAGCATCAAAACGCTGGCCGAAGAGATGGCACACGCGCTGCGCGAAGGTGAGTGGGCGTATCTGGGCACCCTGCTCGACCGCCACTGGGCGCTCAACCAGCAACTCGACCCGCACACGACGAATGCGCCTATCAACGCCCTGCTCGCCGCCGCGCGCCCCTACCTGGCCGGCGCCAAGCTCGCCGGTGCCGGCGGCGGCGGTTTCCTCCTCCTCCTCGCCCGCGACCCCGATGCCGCGGCAGCCCTCCGCGCCGCCCTGCCGACCGCGCCGGGGTCGGTGTACGCGTATGATATCGCGGAGGACGGGCTGCGGGTGGCGGTAGACTAATCTGTCCCCCCGCATACTGTTGATCAGTGACGGCGGGGCTCTCGCCCTCTTCCAGACTGCTGGTGAGATCCAAACGCTTGAACTGGACTTGCCCCGGTTCAGACAACCCTCTCTTGCGCACAACCCCTCCCCGGGCTATCATAGGGTATCCCGCTTTTGTGAGGTAGCCATGACCACCACCGTCGCCACCGTGACGTCCGCGCGTATCCAGTCGCCCTTCCGGGTGACCTTTGCCACCGTCGAGCTGCCCGCGCCGGGGCCGGGGGAGGTGCTGCTCGACGTGCAGGGGTGCGGCATCTGCGGGTACGACATGGAGACCGCCGCGTCGCTGGCCGCCGAGGTGCAGCCCTTCGGGCACGAGATCAGCGGTATCGTGCGCGAAGTCGGCGCCGGAGTGACCCACGTGGCGCCGGGCGACCAGGTGGCGCTGCTCTCCAGCGTCTTCTGCGGCAAGTGCGACCTCTGCCTCAACGGGCGCGTGGACCTGTGCGCGGGCGGCGGCGGCTTCTGGGGCCGCCCGGCGATGGGCTTCTCCGACGCCATGATCGCCCCCGCCGGCGTGGTGGCCCCCGCGCCGCACATCGATCCCCTGGCCGCCATGCTCGCCGAGCCCTGCGGCGTGGCGGTGGATATGATCAAAACCGCCGAGATCGGCCTCACCGACCGCGTGCTGGTGGTGGGTACCGGCCCGATCGGCCTGATGGCCCTCGCCATCGCGCGCCGCGTGACCACCGGCGTCGTCGTGGCCGCCAACCGCAGCGCGGGCAAGCTGCCCATCGCCACGCGCCTGGGCGCCGACGCCGTGGTCTGCACCGCCGACACGCCCCTCGCCGAAGTCGGCAAACCATACGGCGGCTTCGACCGCATCCTCGTCACCGCCCCGCCGGACGTCATCCCCGATTGCCTCACCGCGGCGGCGTACGGCGGGTATATCATCTTCATCGGCTCCAACTTTGCCAGCGGCGGCACCATCGCGCTGGACACTCACGCGCTGCACTTCGGCAAGAAACAGCTCCGCTCGTCCTTCGCCGCCCCGGCGCTCTACTTCCCCGAGGCGCTGCACCTGCTGCGCACCGGCGTGGTGCCGCCGTCGGAGATCATCAGCCACCGCTTCCCGCTCAGCCAGCTCGCCGAAGCCATGCGCGTCGTCCGCGAAGAGCGCACCACCGCCTGCAAAGTCGCCGTCATACCGGACGCGCGGTTTACGGGGTAACGAACCGCAAAGGCGCAAAGGACACAAAGGGAACGCGAAGAGATTTTTGTTGCCGCGCAATAGACGGTTCACCGCAGAGGCGCAGAGGGCGCGGAGAGTATTTTTGCGCCGCGTCTACCCGCAACGCTAGCGCGGCCTCCCGTGAACCTTGAACGTTGAACTTTGAACGCAAAGGAGTCTACCATGACGAAAGTCGGCATTATCGGCTGCGGGAGCATCTCGCGGTTCCATCATGAGGGGTATGCGCAGGCGGGGGCCACGGTGGCCCACGTGTGCGACCTGCGCCGGGAGGCCGCCGAGGCGGTGGGCGCGCGCTACGGGGCCACGGTGAGCACCGACTATCGCGCCGTGCTCGACGACCAGGCGGTGGAGCTGGTGAGCATCTGCGCCATCGCCAACGTGCACAAGGAGATCGCGCTGGCGGCCATCGCGGCGGGCAAAGGGGTGGTGTGCGAAAAGACGCTCACCGACAACCCGGCGGACTCCGCGGAGATCGCCCGCGCGGCGGAGAAGGCGGGCGCCTTCGTCGCCACCGCCTACATGAAGCGCTACTTCCCCGCCTTGCAGCAGGCCAAGACGCTGCTCGCCGACATGGGGCAGGTCATCAGCCTCTACGCGCGCACGTGGCAGCCGTGGGACCTGTGGAACGGCCCGGTCGACGAGGGGATGCGCGCCCACCCGTCGTCGGTGAAGCGGATGTATGGCGGCGGCGTGCTGGTGTGCGGCGGCAGCCACATCCTCGACCTGATCCACTGGTACACCGGGCGTCCCACCAAGGTCGTCGGCGACGTGCACATCCGCGCGGAGATGGACATCGACAACCAGGCCAACGCCATGCTCTGGCTGGGCAGCGGCGGCATCGGGCATTTCGAGGCCTGCTGGCACCCGCTGCGCTTCGGCGGTTTTGAGCGCAACGGCTGGGACGAGCGCCTGGAGATCAACACCGAGCAGGGCCGGCTGGACATCTACACGGTGATGTGGGACCACCCCGACCGCAACGGCGCGCTGCTGGTGCACCAGGACGCCTTCACGGGCCGCACCACCGAGTACCGCTACCCGCAGGTGAACCCCTTCCACATCGAGATGGCCGAGATGCTGCGCCGCTTCGAAGCCGGCGAAGCCCCGCAGCCCAGCGCCTGGGACGGCTACGTGGTCGACCAGCTCATCGCCACCATCACCGCCAGTTCGGCGCAGGGGACGATCCTGCCCATGGCGTATGCGGATCACGTCGCGGTGTGACAATTTTGGATTTTGGATTGCAGGGCGGAAATCGCAAAAACCTCCCAGCCTACCCCCCTCTCCCAGCCCGAGTCGTGCGAGGCGCCTGGGGGAGGGGTTGGGGGAGGGGTCGCGCCGTGAGGCGCGTGCCACATTGTTTCATGGCCGGGACGGCCATGCCACTTGAAAGCGGCCCGCGGGTGAGCATTTCACCCGCGGGTCGTTTCTTTGCGCGCGCACGGAGAGGGGATTGCGTAGGCGGGGGCGAAATTAAATTGTTGGTTAGTGCGTCCGCCCGCGCGCCGCGGGAGAAGCATAGGGGTAGTGTGTGCACTTATTGCGCACACTAGGTTCGTGTCCGTCACAGCGGTGTCGGACGCCGACACGTGTCATCCGGCGACAAATGGGGGGCCGGAACCCGTCCGCCTGCCTCGGAAAGCGGTTAAGTGCCGAGGGAAACGGATATAATGAGCACGAGAGTTGCGTAGCAGCCGTTATTGCCGGTGTGTCGTGTCCGGCAAGGCGGGGAGCCCTATGAGCACACAACGCGTGGCCGGGTTTACCATCGTGGAAGTGCTGGTGGTGATCTCCATCATCGCCCTCCTGGCCGCCATCCTGGTACCGACGTTCTTTAACGTGAGCAAAAGTCAGCGCCAGACGAGTTGCATCAGCAATCTGCACGAGATCGGGGTGGCCGTGGGCCAGTATCGTGAAGATTACGAGGCTTACCCGCCGGCGCCGTTGCCCGCGTACCTGCGCTCGGGTGGGAGCGATCTGAATGTGATGCCGATGGTGCAGCAGCCGCTGGATGTCACGACATCCTGGCAGACGAATAACGTCACCCCGAAGCTCTACACCCTCGCCGCCGCGGCGGCGGTGGGCGCGACCTCCCTGCAATTGACCGTGCAGCCCGACGCCGTCACCCTGCCCCTCCATACGAATCTGCTCCTGAGCGATCCGGACGCCGGCGTGGCGGAGGTCGCGGCGGTGAGCGGCATCACCGGCACCACGGTCAACCTCGCGCTGCCGCTGACGCAGGCCTACGCCGTGGGGAGCAGCGTCGACGCGCGCTTCGCCAACTTCGGCCTCTACGGCCTGTACTACCAGTACTTCGGGTTGGATAAGCGCGACTACGTGAAGACGGCGCAACTCTTCCATTGCCCGGCGCTGGAGGCCACCGCCGGCGTGGACCGCGACGCCAACACCAATGCCACCGCAAGCTTCGGCGTGCCGCGTAAAGACCCGCTGATGGCCGGCTACGACACCTACGACATCACCTACAACTACGATCAATACAGCGCGGAGATCTCCACCTTCGACCTGTGTCTGGGCACGCCGGGGTTGAACTCCTCGCGCATGCTGCGCAACGCCCAGGCGCCTGCCGACTCGGTGGTCTGCTGGTGCTATGCCCACCGCGGCACGCCGCTGGTCACTTACGTGCCGCCCGACCCGAGCGCCCCCGCCCTCACCGTGCCCACCGGCACGTCGAACGAGAAACGCCTCGTCAACGGCCTGGAAGCCAACCGGCGCGACGAGCGCGACCTGGTGCTCCTGCTCGACGGCGCGGTGGATATCGTCAATCCCGAGCTGCTCACCGGGAAAGCCACCGGCGGACAGCACCTGTACTACTGGGTACCCCCCTTCTTGCACGTCGCAGGGGAGGTGCGCCAATGATCCGTCGGCAGACAGCACGCCGGACCCGGTCCGGCTTCACCCTGGTCGAGGTGCTCATCGCCATCGCCATCCTGCTCATCGGCGTGGTGGCGGCGCTGCGCATCTTCCCGCGCGGCTTCGACATCTTCACCGAAACCCAGCAGAGCGCCATCGCGGAGAAGTTAATCAGCCAGCAGACGGCCGAAATCCAGCAGGACCCGGAGACCGTGCCCGACGCCGTCGAGTCCAATGACTTCGTCACCAGCCCGCCGAGTGACCTCATGGGTTCCGCCATCGGCGATTATCTCAACGACCTGCGTCCGGTGGAGATGCGCTCCACCGCCACCGCGTGGTACACCCAGCAGCTCTACCCGGAGTCCGACGGGCCGTCGTGGCCGCTCTACGAGCCGCGCGCGGTGCGTGGCGTGAGCAAGCTGCTCGGGCTGAAGGTGCATATCCCCACCGACTTCAACGGCAGCGCCGCCTTCGCGCCCATCTATGTGCCCCACTACGCGCCGATCATCCCCGCCGGGCACTTCGACGCGGCGTCGGGCAGCTATCAGTTATACGCGCCGGGGGGCACGCCGCAGCCGTTGGCGATCTACGACCTGCGCTACCGCGCCCTGCCCTCCAACCAGTTGCGCTACTACGCCCGCATGGCCATCAGCCAGGCGGTGGCGAGCGGCGTCACCTACACCGGCACCGATCCCACCCACAACGACCTGCAGATCGCCTGCCATAATCCGGACGCGCTGGCGACGTATACCCTCACTCTGGTGAGCGATTCGGCGCCATACTCCTTCACCTGGACGGATTCCACCGGCAACTCCGGCACTGCGCAGACGGACACCACCACGACGCTGAGCCACGGGGTGGTCGTCTCCTTCGCCACGCCGGCCAACCACCGCGTCGGGGAGACATGGACCTTCCAACTGCAGTATCCCGACACCGCGCTGGCCTACGCCGTGGACCCCGCCGGGCAGTCCTTCCAACTGCTCTCCGCCAACTACGCGCGCGTGCTGCGCGTCACCTTCCACTATTACGACGAGCAGAACGTGATGCAGCGCTGCCCCACCCCGACCTTCACCGGGCAACCGGTCGTCCCGGTCGCCAGCGGCAAGGCGGCCATTACCCTGTCCGACCTGCAAGGCTTAGGCCTGTTGCCGGCCGGCGACACCACCAAGTGGCACATCACGCCGGGCAGCGAGCAGATCAACCGGGCCTATCAGTACGACAGCACGGATCCGGTCAACGCGTTGCCGACGGGGACGTACTTCGTTCCCCTGCCGGCGGGCAACAGCGCCTCCGACTTCACGCTGCTCGGGGCCATCACCTTCTCCCGCGCCGACGCGGGGCGCACGGTGAAGATGGACTACTCGCTGGCGGACTGGAACATCCTGCACGAGGACGTCACGGTGGACAACGACGGCTACCTGACCCTCAGCGTGCCGGACCCCAAGGTGTCGAACAAGCCCAACTACCCGCGCGAGCCGGTCACGCTGGGGCTGTACCACGCGCTGAACTCGAATACCCAGGATCCCGCCAACGCGGTCATCGGCGCCATCAACCTGCGCACCGGCCTGGTGACCCATATCGGCATCAACCACCCGAACGATCAGCACAACCTGGCTGCCACCCCCTACTGGTGGGGCACCAAGAGCGGCGACGCCGCCGCGGCGTGGCACCCCGTCGCCGACGTGCAGGCGCAATTCTCGCCTAGCCTGCTCTCCGCCGTGAGCCTGGACGACAGCGCGCGCGGGCGCATTCGCGTGGGTACGGCGTCCACGGGCGGCGGCGATCCGAGCTGGGGCACGCTGGTCGGGCAGACCTTCCGCGTCTTTTACCGCGCCCGCCGCGACTGGACCGTGCAGGTGCTGCGTGCGCCGGCGCTCTTCGGCGCGTATCGTCTGACGGGTCCCGTGGTGCCCAACGTTCCGCTCCCGCTGGGCTGGGATCTGTTCGCCCAGGATACCGGGAATCCCAGCCGTTTGTACGTCTCGGGCGTCCACGTCGGGCAGACGCTGGCGGTGGACTACGCGTACTGGGACCTGTCGCGCGCCACCACGCTGGCCACGCTCAGCGCGCCGGCGACGGTCTCGGCGCCGAATGCCGCCTATAGCCTGACGGTGGACGACACCTCGGCGCTGCGCGCCAAACAGGCCATCCACCTGCTGGCGCCGGGCTCTACGACGGTGCTCACGGCGCAGGTGGCGAGCATCGACTCCGCCACCGCCGTCACCGTGACGAACGTCGTCACCACGGCGGGCACGGCGCTGCCGACGGGCACCACGTTGATCCAGGCGCCGCTGGTGCGCATCAACGGTGAGACGCACGCGGTGCCGACCCCCGACACGGGGGATAATTACTCGGCGATCAATTTGAGCCAACTGCCGGCAACCAATGCCGTGATTACCGTGCGCGGCGTGTCGGTGACCGTCCGCGCCATCTGGGCGCAGCCGCGCAACGGCACCGCGGTGGTCTACGACGCCGGCGGCGTCGTGCGCGAGCGCCCCATCAACCAGCGCTGGCAATCGCGCGCCGTCACGATGCTCCTGCAACCAACGCGCGAATAACCGCCCGCGCCCCCTTCCGCGCGGGAGGGGGTACGTGGGTAACAGGGCGAGTTTGATCTCCCTTCGGTCGTTAGACAGGGGCGAGAATGGGTAGACAGTAAGCGGAGAGCCTTTCCCCCCGCGAGGGAGGGGAGGGCACGCGGATCCGGGATGAAGGCATGAACGCGACACGGCACAATCGAGGGATTACGCTCATCGAGCTGATGGTCACCATCGGCGTGCTCGCGCTCGTCATGACCCTACTCGCCTTCCCCATCTTCTCCGCCTTCGGCTACATTCAAAAAGCCACCGCACGCGCGGACGCGCAACACGCCGCGCACACCGCGATGCAGGCCCTCGTGCGTGATTTGGAAACCGCCAACTACGTCCTCGACCTGCCCATCGACGGCAGCGAAGTCTCCGTGCTCCACGAACTCTCTACCGCGCAGCCCAACGCGCCGACCGACGCGGCCGCGGCGCAGGGGTTGGGCATGGCCCTCGACCCCGGCGATCCGGCCACCAACCTGGCGACCGCCGGGCAGGTCTCGGTGGACCGCTACGGCCTTATGCCCGCCTACCCGTGGGTGTGGGTGCCGGCGACCGCCACCACGGGCAGTTGGAAGGCGCTCGCGCCGAACTACCAGAACGTGATCGGCAGCGCCACCGCGAGCGATATCTACAGCAGCGTGTATATGCCCTTTCACGCGAACCGGTCGCAGAACGCCGGCGCCGCGGCCAACCCGTACTACCTGGCGCACACCATCTCGCCGTCGGCGCTCTGGGCCTCCGCGGTGAATTACGCCATGGACGGGCTCAACGCGGGCACCACGCCCTCCCCCGCCTACCCGCTGCAGGAGTCGCGCTACACGTCGCTCTACCCCGACCGCGGCAACCAGGGGTTGCTGCAGCGCCAGTTGCGCAACGACGTGGACACCCTCACCCCCATCGGGAGCGAGTGGGACACCGTGCACTTCCAGGTGTCGCCGCTGCGCGTGCAGAGCGAGGCGCTGACCCCGCAGGGCACCACGGGGAGCGCCGCCGTCGTGTTGCTGGCCCACCACCCGCTCTGGTGCGGGCGCAACCAGGATATCGACGCGCTGCTTAACCAGGCGTCGCCAAACGCCACCGATTTCACCGCGCTGTACCACGCCGGCAGTGCCGTCGTGGATACGCTGGTGCGCCAGTGGACGCCCTTCTACCCGCTGCGCGTCGCCGGCGCCGACCCGAGCGTGCTGGGCACCACCCTCAACCCCTACGGGTACCAGATCCGCGTCTTCGACGCCGGCGGCAAGCTCGTCTACGGCACCTACTTCGACAACAGCATATTGCGCACCGTGCCCGCCCTCACCACGGCGGGCGCCATGCGCCACTTCCTGGACTGGCCGATCATCGACCGCCCCGGGGTGCTCACCGACGGCACGAATACCGACATCCCCGATCTGGCGTCGTGGACCGCCGCCGACATCTCCGCGGAGCGGCTGGCCGGCTCGCTGGTCTTCGCCGAGCCGGTGGCCCCGCAGGAGTTGCGCTTCGCCGGCGTCGCCAAAGACACCGCCGTCACGCTGCCCGTGCCGTATTCCCCCACCTGGGACACGGCGTCCACCTACCTGGTCGCCGCGCCGCATCGCATCACGCTGAAACAGGGGGGCGTCACGCGCGTCTTCACGCGCAACAGCACCACCGATCCGACCACGCTGAAGAGCACCGAGTACTGCCTGCTCAACCCGACGGCGGTGAACGCCTCCTCGCGGCAGGTCGCCTTCGGGCAGGCGATGAACGGCACGTGGACCGTCGATTACGGCGGGCAGAGCGCCAAGCGCCTGTATACGGTCAGCGACCTGCAGCCCACCGACACCGTGGTGGCGACCTACTCCACCCGCGCGGTGCTCGACGTGGTGCTCACCGTGAGCAAGCGCGACGCTGCCGGCGGCACCCCCGAGCAAAGCCGCCAGGACTATACCATCAAGACCCGCGTGGAAGCGCGCAACGCCGTGAAACGCGCGCGGCCCAACCTGTAGCCCTACCCTCCCGACGCCCGCCCGCGGGAGGGGGGCAGCGGGTGGGTGTTCGATGAAATGCAATATTGATCGGCTTACTCATCCCCCCTCCCGCGCGGGAGGGGCCGGGGGTAGGTCCTCCGGGGGGAGATACATGGCTGACCTGCCGACAACTGGGGGAGACGTCTCGCGCGCCGTGCGGCGGCCGCGCTACGCGTCGCGCGGGCAAGCGCTCGTCATCGCCGTGTTGGTGATGTTCATCCTCGCCGGGTTGGCGGGGGTCTTCATCGCGTTGATCAACTTCGCCATCGTGCAGACCGCCACGATGGAGGAGCGCACCAAGCTGGAATCCATCGTCCACGCCGGGCTGGAGCAGGCGAAAGCCGAACTGCTCAACAACAGCGACGGCTACGACTGGCGCCCCGACAACGGCCCCGACGCCAACAACCCCGGCTGGCACTTCTCCGACGGCGGCTTCTACCGCATCAAGGTGCGCTACGGCCCGTCGATGATCTTCGGCGAGGACGCCGCGAACCCCGGGTACAACGGCGCGCTGCAGTTCGACGCGAACTACCACTTCCTCGACAACCCGATGGACCGCTACCTGCAGATCAGCGTCGATGCCCAGTTCGCGCTGGATAACCCGCCGGACACCACGCTGCGCCAGAACGACGAGCAGACCTACACCACCTACCGCAACGGGTTCCTCAACCCGCGGCGCTTCATCGAACGCCACCTCACCGCCTACATGCCCGTCGGCCTGACCGACTACTGCCGCTGGGAGACGAATATGAGCGGCGCGCAGGAGCCGGTGGTGGTGGCGCCTACGGTGGCCCTCGGCGACATTCCCACGGTGAAGGTGAACCCCGACACCGCCAGTGAGGCCGACCTGAAGACGCTCACCAACCAGACGACGATCAGTTCGGCCACCGCCTACTTCATCTTCGAAGGGCCTTTCCGCGCGGAGACGGACACCGACCTCGGCCAGGCGGCCTTTTACGAAACGAATCCGTCGGAGACGACCACCGATACGTACGCGCAGAACTATTACGTCCGCCGCCGCGACCTGGTGGAGATCGTCGGCAAGCTGCAGGCCTACGACGAGGCCGCGGAGACGCGCAAGGTGATGGTGAATATCAAGAACCGCGCCCTCACCTCCGCGGCCAACCTCGGCGAGGCCAACCTGGATATGCTCAACGTCGTGAACAGCGCCACCGCGCTGCAGTACGTGCAAACGCTGGCGAACGACCCGATCATGCGCCATCGGCGCGCGCCGGACATGTCCGCCGTCCACCCGGTCACCGGCATCGCGCGCTACCTGCAGCTCACCGCCTATTCGGGCGAATGGCTGAACGGCAGCGCGCTCAACACCGGCATGCTCGGGCAGGGCGAGGGGCTCTACATCCCCAACGACGACCAGGATCCCTACCAGGGCACGGGCGACCTGGACAGCCTGCGCGCCCAGTGGCTGAACAGCAGCGCGGAGAACTGGGAGAGCGGCATCTACAAGCCCGACCGCTACGCCATCGAGGTCACGCTGAACGACTGGGGCATCGGCACGGCGCAGGTGGACGCGCTGCCGTACATCGCCCTGCGCGACCGCACGGGGAAGAAACGCTTCACCGACCCGAAGACCGGGCAACCCACCGATCACGTGAACGTCGACTATCCGCGCAACGGAGTGATTTACGCGCCGGGCAACCTGATCGTGAAGGGTACGCTGCCCGCCTCGCTCGCCTACACCGGGCAGAAGAACGCCGACGGCACGCACACCTACCTGCCCACCTTCGACAATGCCTACTACGCGCACGCCAAGCAGCTCCCGGGCGGGTGGCACATCGACAGTGCCGCCAATAAGCCGCGCGTCGACTATTACGTCGCGCCCACCAACCGCCGCTACGACCTGACCATCGTCTCCGGCGGCACCATCTACATCGAGGGCAACCTCACCGGGCCGGCCACGCGCACCGAGAAGAACCCGCCCGCCAGCCGCATCATGCGCGGGTCGGTGTATGACAGCAAGCTGGCGCTGCTGGCGCTGGACAACGTGTGCCTGAACCCGACCGCCAGCGTGAGCGTCGCCTCCAACCTGCTCACCGGCGGCACGGCGCCCAACACCTACTTCTGGGCCTTCAACCAGAACCCCATCTCCGTCTCCTTCGCCACCGCGCGGGAGATCCGTCCGCGCACCAGCCTGCTGCTGCGCCACGCCGGGCAGTGGACGAACGCCAACGACACGGCGTACATCCGCATGGCGGTCAACGGGCAGGACTACACCTGGAACACCACGCCGCCCCTCGGCTTCGACCGGCGCGACCTGCTCTTCTGCACGCGCCCGCAGTTGCCGACGCTCTTCCCGACGCTCACGCAAAATGATATCGATACGAAGTACTTCCCCGACGAGTCCAACCGCGCGGCGAACAACGGCTACGGTAGTTGGGGCGGCGGCCTGTACGGCAACAACGTCGATCCCTTCAACGCCCAGGTGTGGTCGCTCACCGATCCCACCCACATGGCCACCGCGCTGAACGACTACGGCGGTTTGAACACCCTCGATCTGCGCTGGCAGCCCGGCCCGCAGAGCACCACGCCGTACCTGTGTATGGCGGACATCGACAACGGCGGCCCGATGGTGACCGGCATCGACCTGCAGATCGACGCGCTCATCTACGCGCAGCGCGGCAGTTGGTTCATCATCCCCGGCGCGTACTACAACAACGATCCCAACTCCACGCTGCTGGCGCCCTTCCCGCAATACCAGGAGCCGCTGGACGTGACCATCACCATCAACGGCGCCATCACGGAAGACCGCCCCGCGCCTATCGAGGCCGAGGAAGCGTGGACCCAGCACTGGCGCGGGGCCAATCTGTACTGGTACACCGGCGCCGCGGGCACGCCGGCGCAGCTCGACCCCGGGGCGGATGCCACCAGTTGGGACCCCGTCACCTGGCGCTGGAAGAACCGCCGCGTGGGCATTATCTACCAGTATGACGCGACGCTGGCACGGCCGGTCTGTTTCGACGTGTATCCGAATGATGATCTCGTCTACTACCGTCCGCGTCTGCCGAAACTGCCGGCGTGTCCGGACGTATTCTCATTAGGCGAAATGCGCAACGGGTAGCCCCCCGTCCGGAGTGCATTTCGACACCCCCTCGGCCGCTTAGCGGCACGGGGGGTGACGCGCTTAGACCCGCGGGGCGCGCCGCGGGCGCGCGACGCACGAAGTCAGGGTATTTCAGCATGAAGACGAGCTTCCGACATCGCCGACTGCTTTGGGGCCTGCTGGCCGGGTTGCTGCTGCTTGCCGCCGCGCCGGCGTGGACGGCGCCCGCGGTGGCGGTGACCTACGCCAAGCCGACGCGCACCTTCCGGGTGGCGATGCTGCTGCTGCACAGCCAGACGCGCACCATGTTCGGCCACACGGTCAACTACTGGTGCGCCGACCCCTGGTATCTGTCCGTGCTCAATCACAGCCCGTACAAACCCGCGGGTTGGACGATGGAAAACCCGCTCGCCCCCGGTGCGCTGCCCGACGATCCCGACCTTATCCGCTCCGGCAACTTCTACTCCGCCGAGGGCAACACCAACGCGCCGCCCATCGGCCCGGGGGGCAAAGGCGGGGCGAAAAGCCTGTCGCTGGAGGGCATCGCCGACCCGTGGAATCCGCAGGCCGGCTTCCCGACCAACTGGTACCTGAACAGCCGCCCGTATGCCAACGCCATCGGCGCGCCGCTGACAAAGGACGACCCGGCCTACTGGATGGTGAAGCTGGACAATAAGAGTCTGGACGCGCTGGCCGGCTTCGACCTGCTCATCCTCAACGGCCACAGCTCCTCCACCCTCGAGAACGACGACAAGGAGAATATCCGCCTGTTGCTGGAGCGCGGGGCCACCATCATGGTGAACAACTCGCAGCGCGCCGGGGCGCAGTTCAACAACTTCTTCCTCGACCCGCCGATCATCTTCAACAGCAATACCACCGGCAACGCGAACTTTTACAACGACACCAAGGGCAAGCGCCTGGTGAAGGTGGCGCCGAACCACTGGCTGCTCAACGCGGTATACCAACTCAACGACGACCAGGTCAACTGCCTGCGCGACGCCCTGTCCTACAACAGCTTCATCGCCAGCGGCGTGGCCGGCTACGGATACGACCCGCGCACGGGGTTATATAGTAAATGCGCCAATTCGCAGGTTTTCGAGGTGGTGCGCCTCACTCCGGCTAATTACCCGTCTCCGCTTCTGCCCCCTACGTGGACCAATGGCACCAACTACCAGAAAGACGACGTGGTAATCGGCCCCGATGGGCATTCTTACGTCTGTATCAAGCCACATACATCAGACCTTCTCTCGCAGCCGGGGAGTCCTGGCAACGGGTGGAGCACCTGGTGGAAGCCGTGCGATTCCTATCCTAACACGGCCGTCTACCCCTGGCCTAATGCCACCACCCCCCAAAACTTCGCGCCCGCCCTGGCGGCGGGACGTATCGGCAACGGGCTGGTGGTGGTCAGCGGCGGCGACCTGTGCGGTGGTACCTCCGACTGGTGGGAAAACTGGCACGTGCAGTACCCGCGCAACGGCGTGCCCAGCAACGCCGCGCCCGACCCCACCTTCTCCCTCGACCGCTGGCCCTATACGCCCGCGCTGGCGATCACCGGCAAGAAGATGAACGACGCGCTGAGCTACGACGCCTGCGCCCGCCTCTTTTTCAACATCCTGGCGCGTCCCACCGACTGGCGCATGACCAGCGGCAACCCCACCGCCGACCGCAACTATCCGCGCGCCATGGCCAGCGTGCTCGCGCGTGGGTGGACCACCCCCTTTACCGCGTTGAGCGACCCCGTAGCCACGGACAACTACCTGGCCGTGACGGGCTCCTCGACGGTGAACACCGTGCCCAACGAGTTGCGCGTCTACCGCGTGAAGCGTCTGGTGGGTTCCGACAGCATTGCCCTCGACTACCCCTACGGCCTGGTGGACGAGACGGGTCTGCAGGTCACGCCGTCGCGCACCGGCGGGGTGCGCCCCGCGTGGTGGAGCGGCAAACCCGCCAACGCGGCCGGCGCATGGCTCCCCGGCGGCAACTACCTGGTGAACGACGTGGTGGTCGGCCCCGACGGGCAGCTCTACCTCTGCCTCGCCGCGCATGTCGCCGGCCCGCTTTCGCAGCCGGGCGCGCCCGGCGTGGCCTGGCGCACGTGGTGGAGCCCCTACATTTATTATCCCGACGACGCGGTGACGGACGGCGAGCAGGACCTGTGCTTCACCCTCTCCCTCAACCAGTACGCCGCGGTGGGCGCCCCCGCGCAATGGATCGGCACCCCCGTCTTCGGCCAGGTGGCGGATTACGTCAACGGCCGCTGGGTGTCGCGCACCATGCTCTACGCGCTGCAATACATTAATGACGGCACCACGGTGCGCGTGCGTCCGCGCTGCTACCCCATTGACCCGTTCGAGAGTACCAACGTGCGCGGTGACAAGCAGGTGGGCATCGATGAATGGGCGGATAACCCGTACACCGAGTTCACCCTCGCCGCCGCCGGGCTGCCGCGCGCGTCGATGACCTTCAACAACGGTCGGCTGGTCATCACCACCTTCGGCACCTCCGACCAGGTGCCGCAACACATCTTTATGCTGGACGGGCGCAGCGGCAAGGTGTGCGCCACGGTGGCGCCCGACAGCGGGTGGAACGGCTACTACCGCCTCACCAGCCCCGCCAGTCTGGTCACCGCGCAGATGGACGTCATCTTCCAGCCCTCCGATTTGCAGGTCGGCAACCTCTCCGGCGTCAACCCGAGCACCGGCACGTTCTACCAGGCCTACGACGTGAGCAAGCAGACCCTCGAGGTGCTGGCGGTGAACGGCGAGTACGCGGGCGCCAAACCGCTCACCCCCACCGCGCGGCATCAAGGCACGCGCCCGGCGCTCTTCCTGGTGCCGCCGACGATCACCGTCGACCTGATGGCCGGCGCCAGAGCCGCCGCCAGCGTGGTGCCCTACTCCGTCTATCTGAAGGACGCCTCCGGCGTCCGGCACTACTTCTACCCGCAGGGCAGCGAGAACGTTCCCTCCGACGCGGATGCCTTCATCCGCACGCACACGGTCAGCGTGAAGTCGGGCGGGAATATCCTGAAGATCACCTTCGACTCGTGGAATATCTTCTTCCCGCGCGGCATCTCCGACACGCCGGCGCTCAGCCTGCCCCTCGTGGTCGGCTTCACGCAGATCATCCAGAATGTCAGCACCACCGGACGCGCCGGCACCGCGCAGGCCAAAACGTACGAGCTGCCCGTCGCCGCGTTGTCCATGGGCTACGCCATTCCGCTGCAGGGCTCGCAGCGCTTCAGCACGTGGGGCAAATGCACGCTGCGCACCGCCGACGGCGACGTGAACCCCGACCAGAATGTGGTCACCGGCAACTACGACTTCTGGCCCATCGGCTACGGGGTGGACGCGCCACCCCTCGTCTACCACAACATGATTATCACCGGCACCAACACCGCCGGGTCGAGCGGCTACGGGTCGCTGGCCAACAGCCTGAACGTGCCGCTCTCCTTCGTGCAGAACCGCGGCGGGGCGCTCATCGGCTTCCGCATCGCCCACGACGGCCTCTCCGAAGCGGTCCGCCCCATCATGAGCAGCCACGATGGCGACGTGCTGTGGCAGTTCCAGGGTGACAGCTTCGGGCCGCAAGGCGCCGCAGGCAACGCGCTGGCCTTCTGGCGCAGCGACTTTCCTTTCCCGGCGGCCACCGGACGCGACAGCGTCTTCACCGCCGCGCTCTACAACGGCTTCGGCGACTACAACGGGGATAACTACGCGCCCTACACGCCCCCCGTGCCCTCGGGCATGCTCTACGCGCTAGCGCCCTCGCCGCTGCGCACGCTCATGCAGAGCGTGGTGGCGGGCGCCGTCGCCGCCGACCGCACCAACCTGTCCGGCGTGCAGCTCCTCGTCACCGTGCCGAATACCACCATGCAGATCACCGGGCCGCTGCGCGTGGGCGCGCGCGCACTGCTGAAGGTGAAAAAGCTCAACCCCGACGTGCCGGTGAGTTCCACCGACTGGTACACCTGGGACCAGGGGCACATCATGCAGGTGCGCAAGCTGAACGGCACGCAGTATATCGTCACCTTCGACCGCGCGGTGCCCGACCCCGCCGAGTTCGCCAACGGGCGCTCGGAGTTGCTCACCGCCACCGACGTGCCCTACCTCAGCCACGTGCGCGGGTGGAACGCCAAGATCGGCTCCGACACCGAGCGCATGTATACGCGCAATACCGGCGCCGGCCCCACCCCCATGGTGCGCGTCGGCGTGGGCACCACGCTGCCCAACGTGGGCGACAGCGCCTGCCCCGACCCGCGCGCCATCCAGGACGTGATGCTCGCCTTCACCGATCTGGCCTACACCTGCCACGAGCCCGACCCGGCCCTCTCCGCCAACGCGCAGCAGACGCTGGTGCCCGCCGACCTGGACCACCTGGTGGATGCCAAGGGCGCGCCCACCTTCCTGCCCGCCGACTGGGCAAACAACGGGCAGACCTACCTGCCGCCGCGGCCCGTGCAGGGCACCGCGACCGCGATGAACGGCCTGCCCGTCATCAACTACCAGGTGGACGCGCGCACGGGGCGCATCGAGCTGAGCCCGGCCATCGCCGGTGAGTTCGCCGACCGCTTCGTCGCCGTGCACTACTTCACCGTGGACTTCGACCCGGTGGCGCTGACGATGAGCAAGGTGCGCCACGCGGAGATCATGTACATCCCCACGCAGATCCAATGGCGCTACCAGTTCCCCGCCGCCGTGCCCGACGGCGGCCCGGTGGTGGTGAACGACACGGTGTATCAGCCGGCGGTGCGCCAGATTACCGTGAACGGGGCGACGCGCTGGCAGCCCAGCCTCTACGCCTTCGCCGCGCAACAGGTCAACGGGCTGACCGTGCAGCCGCTGTGGGTGCAGGCGGTGGGCCCGGCGATCAGCGACCCCCGCCTGCCTTACCACCTGATCACCACGCCCGCGCCGGTTGGCAACGGGGTGGTGGTGGGCACCGGCGTGCCCGTCCCTGGGATGAACCCGAATCCGACTAACGAGCTGGCCCTCTTCACCGACCGCGGGCTGCTCATCGGCGACGGGCACCGCGTGGTGCGGCTGGACAGTGACGGCCAGGTGACCTGGCAGGTTTCCGCCACGCGCGACTTCGATCCCGTGGCGCTGATGTCCGGCAACGCCAACACCCGGCTGGCCGGCCTCTTCCAGCGCAGCCTGGGCTTGGTGACCCGCGTGCACAACCTGCCCAGCACGCACCTGCTCCTCTGCGACACCGGCGCCAACCGGGTGGTGGAGGTCGACCGCGACGGCAACGTGATGTGGCAGTACCCGGATAGCGACGTGACGTATCAGGACCCGGACACCGTCTACGATGCGGCCAACGACGTGTGGATCCCCGCGCGCGACTCCTCCGCGAGCCCGGCGGTGGAGCTGATCCCCATCGGGGCGCTGCGCACGCCGACCCCGTCGGTGATGCGCCTGAGCGCGCCGCGCGACGTGCGCCGCTACGCCCACGACATCCCCATGACGGCGGTCTTCTGGCGCAATACGAATATGGGCGCCGCGGTGGTGCACTGGGAGACGACCCTCATCACCGACAGCGGGCACAACCGGTTGATCGAGGTGTACCGCCCCACCGTCAGCCTGGCGCTGCAGGACGCCGTGCTCACGTATAAGAATCCGAACCCGATCTTCAAGCTGGCGACGGGCTACCAGTACCGCCCCGATATGTATTACTTCGACGCCGCCGGCGCCAAGCATTACCTGCAGCAACATGCGGTGGTGCTGGTGGACGGCAGCGCGATCCGCTACAACGGCGCCGCCTTCGGGCAGACGCTCACCTTCACCAACGCCATGCGCTACCGCGGCCCCGACGACCAGCTCATCGAGGTGGAGCGCACGGTGGAAGTGCCCACCCTCGACCCGGCCTTCGACAGCGTGCAGACGCGCGAGCTGCTGGTCGCGGTGGGCGGCACGGTGCCCGATCCCACCACGGCGGGCGCCTTCGTGCGCACGCTGCGCCTCAGCGTCCCCACGCCCGGCGGTGTGTGCGTCATCCGCAACTTCGCCACCCTCAGCGGGGCGCACGCGGCGGGGTCGACCACGCTGATCGTGGACTATAACGCCGAGTTCCGCGTGGGCGAGGCGGTGACCATTAAATCGACGGACGGCACCACCACCCAGGACCTGGGCACGGTCACCGCCGTCACCACTAACCCGGCGACGGGGCAGCGCTCCCTCACCGTCACTATCCCGCTGGCGCTGGGCTACGCGGATCGCAGCACGGTGCTGCGCAAGGCGACCAACGCGCTGGCCGTCCGCCCCAACAGCTACGACTACGGCGGCATCCTGCAGTTGGACATCGTCACGCTGCTCACCAGTCCCGGCGCTACCACCAAGGAAGCCCACGTGATGGTGGTCGATCAGTCTGGCGTACGCGAAGTGCCGCTGGACCCGGCGCGGCAGTTGACGCCGATCTTCGAACTGACCCAGACGGGCTACACCGCCGCCCTGCAAAACAGCGCGTGGTGGGGGGTGAAGGAAGCGACCCTTATCTCCACCGACGCGACGAAGCTGGAGAACTGGCGCAAAGACACCCTCTTCGCGCCGGTCTCGGTGCTGCGCGAAGATAACGGCACCGGCACGGCCAGCGCCGACCCGCATCAGGTGCGCTACCTGATCGCACAACTCAACGGGATCGCCGGCGCCGACGGCCAGCGGCGCATCCATCTCTACGAAATGCGCTGGGTGAACCCGTACAACGCGGCCGAAGGGTGGGGCATCATCGATTCCACCCTCAACTACTCCCTCTATCCGGACCCGCTGTCGCCGGATTACCCGAATCTGCCCGGTTGGAGCTACCCGCTGAGCCAGCCGTTGGCGATGGATCGGGATTGACGCGCGGAGCACGAACCATGCACGAGTTATTGAGTCGAAAAGGCGAAAATCGGTGGGGCCGCGCCTGGCGCCCGGCGCTGGCCGGCGTCTGCCTGCTCCTCGGATGGGCCGCCGCGCACGCGGCGCCCACCGCCAACCCGGACACGTACAACACCCCCGTCAGCGCTCCCCTGACCGTGGGGGCGCCGGGCGTGCTGGGCAACGATACCGCCGCCGCCCCCGCCGATTTGCCGTTGACGGTGCTGAAAGACACTGACCCGCCGCACGGCACCCTCACGCTGAATGCGGACGGCTCCTTTACCTACGTGCCGGTGGCCGGATACCACGGTTTCGATACCTTTAAATACCGCGCTAAGGACAATAACAACGCCAAGTCCGCGCAGTGCACCGATACCTTCATCGACGACTCGCCGGCGACGGTGGTGAACGATACCTATGCGACCGTGATGAACACCCCCCTCACCGTGGCGGGACCCGGGGTGCTGGCGAACGATACGGACATCGACGGCGACGCATTGACCGCGGCGCTGGTGACAGGCGCGGCACATGGCACGGTGGCGTTGAACGCCAACGGCTCCTTCACCTACACGCCGAATGCCGGCTGGTTCGGCACGGACAGCTTTACCTATCTGGCGAACGACACCTTCCTGAATTCCGCCATCGCCACGGTGTCGATCAAGGTCGATGCCCCGCCGGTCGCGGTGGCGGACGGGCCGTACTTCGGCAATACCGGCGTGATGATCGCGGTCGCGGCGCCGGGCGTGCGGGCGAACGACACCGATGCCGACGGCGACCCCCTCACCGCGGTCAAGGTGACGGACCCGCTCCACGGCACGCTGGTGCTGAACGCCAACGGCTCCTTCACTTTTACCCCGCAGGCCGGATGGCACGGCACCGATTCCTTTACCTATAAGGCGAACGACGGCCTGGCGGATTCGAATATCGTCACCGTGGCGCTGATCTCCGATACCGCGCCGGTGGCGGGAGCGAATGCCTATACCACGCTAGAAAATACCAATCTCACCGTGGCGGCGCCGGGCGTGATGGGGAACGACACCGACGCGGACGGCGACCCGCTGACCGCGATCCTGCTGGCCCCGCCCGCCCACGGCGTGCTGACCCTCAACCCCGACGGCTCCTTCAACTATGCGCCGGACGCCGACTACAAAGGGCCGGATGCCTTCACCTATAAAGTCAACGACGGCTTCCGCGACTCGAATATTGTCACCGTCAATATCACGGTGCTGCCCGTTTCGCCGTGGCCGGCGTTCGGCCACGATGCCGCCCACTCCGGCAAGGCCACCACCAAGCTGCTGGCGACCCCGAAGCTGCAGTGGTCCTTCCTGATGCCGGGCGCCTATTGGGGCAACGGGGATAACCCGGTGCACGGCGCGCCGTCGATCTCGCCCGACGCGACCCGCGCCTTCCTCGGCTCCAACGACGGCAACCTGTGGGCCTTCTACCTGCAAAACACCCTCGTCTATCCCGATCAACTCTCCCCGTCAAGTGGGCGCGTCACCCCCTTCAGCGGTACGCCCCTGGTGGTGGACGACGGCCTCGCCGGCTACACCGTCTACGCCGCCAACGCCGACGGGCGCGTCTACTGGCAGCATCTGCAGCCGGATAACACGGTGGACTGGGCGGGCTACGGCGCCGTCCCCGCGGCCGGCGCCCGGCCGTGGGCCCCGCTGGTCGGGTCGCCCACCCGCGCCGTGACGGTGGACGGCACCACCTGGGTGATCGTGGTCGCCGGCGACGGCACGGTGTATAAGATCAACCACGCGACCAAGGCGTGGGCGCAGGTCTGCGCCACCGGCGCGAGCATCGAAGCCTCCCCGGCCATCGACGCCCCGTGGACGGCGACCTTCCCGCTCACCATCAACGGCGCGGCCGGTACCACCGCCGTCTATCTCGATACCACGAACGTCGGCTTCATCCAGGTGGGCGACGCCATCGGCATCACCGACGCCGGCTCCGGCTTCTCGCAGGCGCTCGGCACCGTCACCGGCACCACCGTCGCCGGCCAGGTCACCTTTACCGTGCCGCTCGCCGCCGCTTTCACCGGCATCACGAGCCACATCACCCTGCGGCGCACCGCGTTGTGCATCGGCGACCAGGCGGGTGCGGTCTATTCCGTCAATCTCGAATCGGGCACGCTGCGCTGGACCGCTCGCTTTGCCGGCGCCGCCGGGCGCACCGGCGGCTTCTCCGCCTCGCCCCTCATCACCGGCGGCTACGTCTACCTCGGCGACCGCGGCGGCCTCTTCCTGCAGCTCAACGAAGCCACCGGCGCGGCGTCGGTCATCCCGACCCTCGGTGCCAAAGGCGCCTTCACCACCGCCTGCCAGTTCAACGATCTCGCCAACGCGAAGATCTGGCTCTACGTGGGCTGCGCCGAGGCCAACGGGCTGGTGAAGATCGACGCCAGCGTGCCCACCGCCATCCCGCCCGCCACGATGGTCACCAACGGCATCGCCTCCGCCTTGCTCGCCCAGCCCGCCAGCGGCTACGTGCAGGATAAGACCACCGACCCGCGCCTCGTCCTCGGCGGCAAAGACGGCACCGTCTACGTGCTCAAGGACAACGAGTCGGTCGTCGGCACCTGGAAGCTGCCCGCGTATCAGGAAACGCTGCGCTCCACCGTGGTGCCGGTGACGAAAACCGCCTATGTCCTCGCCTTTGCCGACGGGCTGGTGTGCTACCTGACCGACGCGGGTACCGCCACGCCGCCCACCAAGCTGCCGCAGAGCAGTTGGCCGCAGTTCCAGCACGATCCCATCCACACCGGCGCCCCCGCCGCGCGCGACGAGCGCTACGCCGCCCCGAGCGACATCTCCGGCCCCGCCTTCGACACTACCAAGCTGCGCTGGGCGGTGAATACCGGCGGCGCGGTGGCCTCCACGCCGGCGCAGGCGCGCGTGCCCGACAATCCGCGCAACAACCGGCAGAACCCGGCCGGCCTCACCGTGCCGCTGGTCTCGATGAACCAGGGGGAGCAGACGCTGCTCTTCGGCGCGTCGATCGCCGGCATCTTCTACGTCGGCGACCCGCTCATCATCGGCACCGACTACCTGGGCCCGATCACCGCCATCAGCGCGGATAAGAAGACGGTCACCGTCACCTACGCCGCCGCGGCGACCTACGACGCCACCGCGCTGGTGGAGGTCAGCCCGCTGCGCGTGGACCGCCTGCAGAACCTCGTCGACGTCTACACCGGCGACACCAAGGTGCTCTGCACCGCGCCCGAGCGTTTCCTGCCCGGCGACGTGGTGAAGATCACCGACCTGAGCAACGCGGCGAATACCGCCTACCTCACCATCGACCACTTCCTGGGCGACTTCTTCGTCCTCCCCGCGGGGCAGACGGTGGGGATCCGTATCCTCAAGGCGAACGGCTACCTGCTCGAAGCGGGGCTCTTCTACGGCACCAGCACCGGGTCGCACCGCGCGGCGTGGCTCACCACCGTCGGCTCCGACGACGGCGTGCTGCGCGCCATCGACCCGGAGTCCGGCACGGTGATCTGGCGCAACGACGTGGAGCAGTACCTGGGCGCGGTGCGCGGCGCCCCCGCGGTGGACAGCATACGCGGGCGCCTCTACGTCACCGCCCTCACCGGCCGCCTGCTCGCCTTCGCCATGAACGGCCAGTTCCTGTGGGCCTACCCGAGCCTGGACACCACGCCGCTGGGGCCCATCGTCAGCGCGCCGGTGCTGGAAGACGACGTGAACTCCGCCGACGTGGGCATGGTGTACGTCGGCGGCGACGACGGCACGGTGTATAAGCTGACGCCGAACGGCGACCTGGCGCTGCGCGCCGACGGCACCACGCCGTGCAAGTTCACCCCCGCCGTCGCGTCGCCCCTCGTCGGCGGCCTTGCGCTCTACCGGCTGGAGCCCACCATTAACATTACCGACCCGGACGCCGTCGGGCTGCCCGTGCCGGCACGGCGTGTGGTGGTGGCCCTGCGCGGCGACCCCACTAACGGCGGCAAGGTGTACCTGCTCGACCGCGAGCTGAAGTCGGTGCTCACCTACCCCGACAACGTGCCCACGGCGCAGGGGAAACCCACGGTGGGCACGCTCACCGCCGAACCGGTAACGGCACGGCGCGGCGACCCCGCGAACGCCGGGAAGTTCGTCACCGTGGTCGCCCTGGGCGACAACGCCGGGCGCTTCCACGCGTTTTACGAAAACGTCGGCGGCCTGGGCGGCGGCGCGGAGACGCTGAACAAACTGTGGGTGCTGCAGACGGACGCGGCGCTGCCCATCGCTCACGCGGCGGCGACGGTCTACGATCAAGGCCTGCCGCGCCCGGCGCCGAATGCCGCCAAGCCGTGGCACGACACCTATTACTTCGGCGATAGCGGCGGCACGCTCTACACCGTGCTCGACACCGACGCCGATGCCACCGAGGCGCACATCGAAGCCGGCTTCGCGCTGGACGGCGCCCTCGCCGCCCCGCTCACCGTCGACGGTCAGGGTATGGTACTGGCGAGCACCGACCACGGCAACGTCTACAGCCTCTTGCCGGAGTCGCAAAGCTACGGCTGGACCTACCCGTGGAGCTTCGGCTCCCCGTTGATCAAGAACGCGGTGAAATCGAGCTGGACGGCCACGCCGCCCGCGGGGCGCGGCTTCACCGCCGGGTCGCCCTACACCGTCACCGCGCGCCTCTTCCCGCATTTCACCGCCGACGGGCAGCGGGTGGACTTCGGCTTCAGCCTCGACAACGTGCCCACGCCGTATGCCTACCTCTCCGTCGTCCGCCAGAGCAGCGGCGCGGTCTACTTCGAACTCACCGACCTGTCCAACCCCGCCACCCCGCAGGTCGTGCCCGGCGCCACGCTGCCCTTCGCCGTCGGGCGCTCCTGGGACGACGGCGTCGAGGTGCAGTTCGCCTACTCGGGCAACTGGTTCGACGCCGTGGCCGGCACCTATACCATCTGGTTCGACGCCTACGCGCGCGTCGCGGATAGCCACGGCGTCTTCACCGGCGGCTTCACCAACGTCGGCTCGCTGGGCATCACCGCGGCGGCACTGCCCGGCACGCTGCTCCCCTTCACGCGCTCCCTCGACCCCAACGTCACCACGCTGCGCCTGGACGGCTGCACCACATATCAATGGTATGCCGGCGGCACGGCCCCGGGGCCGTACGTCAACTGGCAATGGAACGTGGCCGCCGACGGCAAGCGCAGCCGCGCGCTGCCCATCCGCACCGCCCCCACCCCGTGGCTGGGCGACGTGCTGGCGGTGGGCGGTGATGACGGCACGGTATACGGCATCGGGCCGCGCGGCGAGCAGTGGAACGCCGCCCCGCAGCCGGACACGCGCACCACGCAGATCTCCTCCCCGTGGGCGCTCTTCCACCGCGAGCCGCGCCGCCAGGGCAGCACGGATTTGGCAGGGCTTAGCGAAGCCGGCCCGTACAGCCCCAGCCTGCGCTGGCTGCAACCGCACAACAACATCATCATCAACAGCTCGCCGGTGGTCTCCGACCGCGGGGCGGACCGCGTGACGCGCGTCTACGCCGGCACGGACGACGGCAAGCTCTACGCCCACGAGGCCCTCACCGGCGCGCCCATCCTCGCCCCGGCGTGGGGCACCTCGAACACCGACGGCTCCATCGTGCTGAGCATCGACGGCGTCACCTCCAGCGACGCCATGGTGCGCGCCACCCCGGCGGTGCACACCGACGGCACGCTGGCCGTCGGCGCGCTGGACGGCCGGCTGTACGTCTATAACTATAAGGGCGCGCTGCAGTGGTACTCCTCCAAGGCGGATGCCAAGGTGCGCGGCAACTTCCTGGCCTCACCGATCTTCGCCGGCCTCGGCACCGATTACCTGGTCTACGCCGCCACCTGCGATTCCCTCACCACGGGCGGCAAATACGCCATCGACGACGGCACCACCAAAACGCCGCTGGGCGCCATCACCACCGTCACTCTCAATGCGGGCTACGCGCTGGTGTATACCATCGATAGCGCCGCCGCCGCCTCGGAATACTGGGTCAGCTACGTCCGCGTGCGCACCATGCAAGGCGGGCAGTTGCAGTACCAGCAGAACGGCGCGTGGATCCCCTACGCCGCCTATCCGGCCGCCACCACGACGCGCTACATCACCATGGCGCTCAACCGGCTGGCCTCGGCGGTGAAGTGGGTGAATACCGATACCGTCACCGCCACCGTCACCGGCATGGAAGTCTACACCGCGGGCAAAGTCGGCACCCCCGCGACGATCGGCACGCCGGGCACCGCGGGCGATCCGCTGCTGCAATTCACGCCCACGCAGCCGACGCTGGCCGCCCCGGTAACGAATCCGGACACCACCGCCGCCTCCCCCGTCACCATCGCCGATCAGGCGGGCAACCTCTTCTGGGCCTACCGCGTGCGCGTGCGCAGCGCGCTGGCTTACACCGTCAAGGCGGAAGACCCCAACGGGCTGTGGCGGGTGGTCAAGAGCGTCGCCGCCAAGGCGGATCCCACCACCGGCAAGCCGGCGGACATCCCCGAGGACGTGATCAATATCGACCGCACCGTGCTCGCCCTTCGTTGGGAGCGTCAGACGGTCGGGGAAACCTACACGGACGTGAACGCCAACGGGAAATGGGATCCGGGCGAGCCGTACGTCGATGCCAACGGCAACGGGAAGTATGACGCCTCCCTCGACGCCCGCGCGACGAACCTGTACGAATTCGACCCGGACGTGCGCCTGATGACGCTCAACTCCGGCGGGCGCGTCTACGCCTTCGCCTCCGACGGCACGGTGAAGTGGGCCTACCCGCCCGCGGATCAGCCCGCCATGGCGCCGGTGACCAGCTCCCCGGCGCTGACCGGCACCGCCACCAACGGCGATGCCATGCTCTACGTCGCCACCGCCGACGGCCGCGTGCTGGGCCTCGCGCACGACGGCGTGGCGGCGGCGCCGACCATCGCGTGGACGCAATACCTCTACGACCCGATCTCCGCGCCGCTCACCGTGGTCGCTAACCCCGGCGGCGGGGCGCTCAGCACGGGCACCGAGGCGAACGATCTCTACCTGCTCGACCTCAACGACGGCGGGCGGCCCATGGCCGGCTGGCCGGTGCCCGGTCCCGGCCCGGTGACGAACGCCTCCGCCATCACCGCCGACGGGCAGGCCTTCATGCCCACGCAAAGCGGGCAGTTGCTGCAGCAGACGCTCTACGGGCGCAAGTACCCCGACGCGGCGCTCACGGCCACCGCCCCGCAGGACATCGTGCCCGACGTGCGCTACGACGTGAACCCGCGCTACGTCGCCTTCGTGGGGCACTTCACCCCGAACTTCGGCACTCCCACCGGGAATAAGTACCTGCACTTCTGGTTGGCGAACGGCGCCACCCCTTACGACGTGCGCCTTACCGACGCCGGACAGCTCCGCTGCGAGCCCTTCGGCGCCACGCCGCTGACGACGACGGCGCTCGTCCCCGGCGGGCTGGCCGCGCTCACCCCGTTCGGCATCGAACTCACCCTCACGCTGGAGCCGGTACTCTGGTCGGACGGCGGCACGCGCACCCGCGTCACGGGTTATTACCGCATGCCCGACGCCATCGGCAACTTCACCGGGGCGTATCAGCAGATCAACAGCTACGTGGATACCGCCGCGTCGCTGACCAACCTCTACCCCTTCGTCGAACTCGCGCCGGACGGCGACGCGACGGTCACCGCCGCCGCCACGCGGCTCACCGTATATCAGGGGTATCACCCGGTGACGGCGACCGCCACTGACCTGGCACCGCTGGTGACGCAGCTCCTCGACGTGCAGAGCACCGTGCACTCCTCGCCGGCCATCGACGCGCAGGGGAACCTCTTCTTCGGCACCGACAACGGCAACCTGGTGTGCGTGGATACGCTGAAGGGCGCGCTGCTCTGGTCTTACCTGCCCGACCGCGGCCTCATCGCCACCGCGCTGTATACCGATGTCATCGAGGGTACCACCCGCCTGCCCGTCACCTCGGTCACCGGCTTCACCCCCGGCGACGTGGTGCAGATTACCCGTCCCGACGGCAGCCGCCCGGAAACGCTGGGCACGGTGACGGCCATCGAGCGCCCGGTCAACGTACCGAGCACCACCCTGGCGCAGGCTACCGACGCCCCGGTGCTCACCAAGGTGCTCCATCTGACGGACATCACGCAAGTGATGGCCGGCGACAGCATCTCCTGTCTGCCCACGTACAATCCCACCACGCAGGTGGCGCAGGCGCTGCGCGCGCTGGGCAACGTGGTGAGCGTGGATACCGTGGCGCAAACCGTCACGCTGGACACCCTGGTGCCCCTCATCGACCTGGACGGCGACGGCACGGCCACCGATCCCATCCCCGCCGGGTCGCCGGTGTATATCACCCGCGGCTACGGCTACCTGGACGTGAGCGTTGGGCCGAACTACAAGCGCTCCGCGGGGGACATCGTCAGCTCGCAGCGCGGCAGCGCGCTGCCCATGCGCACCGCCCCGTCGGTCGGCAAGGGGCAACTGCTCTACATCGCCGCGGATGACGGCGTGCTCTACGCCATCGGCCCCAGCGACCGCGCCATCGTGCCGCCCGCGCTGCCGCCGCTGATCGACGCCGATCAGGTCTCGCCGTGGTACACCTTCCACCGCGACAACCTGCGCACGGGCTTCGCCGCGCCCCCGGGCCCGGTGAGCCGCGTGCTGCGCTGGTATACGGACACCGGCAGCACGCTGGAGAGTTCGCCCTCGCTCGGGTACGCCGACGCCGCCAACCCGCTCGGTATGCTCTACCAGGGGACGGGCGACGAGACGGATACCAACGGCATCGTGCGGCAGCGCGGCGCGCTGCTCGCCTACAACGCCTCTAACGGCACGCTGCGCTGGCGGCAGGACGACAACCAGAATATGGGGCGCGTGCTCACCACGCCCTCCGTGTACGTCACCACGCGCCTCAACGCGCTGGGGGTGGGCATCCGCGACGAGTTCATCACCTTCGGCACCGTCGACGCGCCGGACGGCGCGCAGGCCAACCTGCAGGCGGTGATGATGGCGGACAGCACCATCATCACCCCCAACGGCGCCATCCCGAATACCGCGCCGACGAAATACTACGGGCAGTACGTGGAGATTCCGAGCACGCAACCCGTCATCGGGGTGCGCGTCACCGGCGGGCAGGTGAGCGATTTCACCGTCGGGCAGGATATCTTCATCACCAGCAGCGCGGGCACGATGTTCGAGTTCCTGGGCAATATCACCGCCATCAACTACGACACGACGAGCGGGCAGTGGTGGCTGGTGCTCGACCCCGGCAGCACGCACAAGCTGCGCGGCGGAGAGAGCTACACCGACACCAACGGCAACGGGCAGTGGGACGTGGGCGAAGCGTTCGTCGACGCGAACGGCAACGGCGTCTACGATCCCGGCCACGTGCTCTACAGCTCCTTCGTCTCCAGCCATCCGTCGCAGGAAGGTCATCTGTACTGCGTCGACCGCGAAGGCACCATCCGCTGGCGCTACCCGAACAGCGGGCAGCTCACCGGCGACGTCACCGCCGCCAACTCGGCGCGCGCGCAGTCCATCGACCAGTTGCAACGGCTGGTGAACGCGGCGATCAACTTCACCACCGCGCCGGCGAATACGGACCTGTTCCCGCCCTATGCCACGTGGCAGAAGGTGCTCACCGCGGCGCCCTACAACCTGGCGCCGTACAGTCTGACGAAGGCGAGCCTGCTGCAGCCGCTCAACGCGCTGCCGTACATCTACAACCAGGCGATTGCCGGCACGGATATCACCAAGATCCAGTACCCGAGCAGCGTGCCCGTCTTCTGGGAATCGCAGCCCGACCCGGCGAACCAGCGCGTGGTGGCCTATGCCGACGGCCACGTGGCGGTAGTCACCGTGGGCGCCACGCAGACCGTGCATATCGCCCCGGTGCACGCCTCCCCGGTCATCGACCAGGAAGGCACCAGCTACTTCGCCACCGACGACGGCGTGGTCTACGCGGTAGACATCGACGGCTACCTCAAGTGGCAGTACAACGTGCCCGCCATGGACGACACCGAGGCCACGTTGCAGACGCTGGCGGCGCCCTCGCTGGACAGCACCAGCGCGCGCCTCTTCGTGAGCGTCAGCGCGCCGGACGCCAACCGCGGCTACGTGCTCGCCCTCGACACGCAAACCTCCTCCGACGACAAGCGGCTGCTCTGGCGCCGCCGCTTCGGCGTGCCGTATACCGGCGAAGTGGTCGACCGTTTGAACGCGACCGAGCTGGCCTCCGAAGCGGGCGGGCCGGTCACCGCCAGCCCGACGGTTTCCACCGCCAACGGCTTCGACCGCATCTACATCGGCACGGACAACTTCAACGGCACCACGGGCGCCTTCTACAGCCTCGACGTCACCACCGGCAACATCGTCAACAGCGTGACGAGTTGGCCGGCGATGCAGGAACAGATCATGCCGCTGCCCATGGGGCCGATCTCCAGCACCGCGGCGGCAATCTCCGAGCAGAGCGCGGCGACGTATCACATCACGGGCATCACCGTCAACGCCGCCACCACCACCCTCACGCTGCGCGAGGGGAACATCGGGCTGAAGGTCGCGGGCCGCGTGCGCATCTACCCGCCGCGCGGCGTCATCAACGCCAACATCACCGACGTGGCGGGGAATAAGACGGACATCACGGTGGATCAGGTGCTGCCCGCCACGGTGACGAAGCTCACCACCGACGAGCAGTGCGTGCTGGTCGGCTCGCAGGACGGCCGCCTCTACGCGATGACGGAGAACCTGGACCCGCTGTGGTACTTCGGCACCTCCGGGCCGATCCTCACCTCGCCGGCCATCAGCACGCAGTTGTCGAACTCCATCCAGGCGCCCACGCCCACCGCCGGCACGCCGGTGGCTATGCTCACCTCCGGCGGCACCTTCAACGGCATCGGGTCGGTGACGTACACCGTGCGCATCACGGCCGGCGACCCGACGAATCCGAACGCCTTCACGTGGTCGGACGACGGGTGGGTCACCACCCACGGGCCCACCGACATCAACCCGGGGGCGCCCATCGCGCTCAGCCTGGGCGTCACCATCACCTTCGCCCAGCGCACCGGCTTCACGACGGGCAACGCGTGGAGCTTCACCGCCTCCTCCACCGGCGACCGGACGTATCAGGCGTACATCGGGTCCAACAACCACCTGGTCTATGCCATCGACTTCTACGGCTCTTCGCACAACCTGGTGTGGTCGCGCGACGTGCGCGACCGCGTCTTCGCCTCGCCCATCGTGGGCATGCGCCCGTCGGACGCCAGCCCCGCCGTCGTCTATCAGCCCTCGCGCGATCATTACATGTACGCCTTCGGCGATCAGTTGCAGTACGACGGGGACACGATCAACCCCGACACCGGCCCGACCGACACCTACGTGCCGCCCGACGAGCCGAACCCGAACGATCCGTACGCCATGAAGGTGCCGTCGAAGCCCACCGTGCGCAAGATGGTGGAGCAGCTCACCTGCGAGCCCTTCATCGACGTGAACGGCAACGGGAAATGGGATCCGGGCGAGCCGTTCCTCGACCTGAACGGCAACGGGCAGTGGGATATCAACGAACCCTACTCCGATGTCAACGGCAACGGGGCGTACGACGTGGGCGAGCCCTTCACCGACGTCAACGGCAACGGCGTGCGCGACTCCTTCAACGAAGTCGGCAATAGCTGGTGGCGCCTCGTCGTTACCGTGAACAACGCGGGCCGCGGCATCATCGACCACGTGAAGGTCTCCGACGTGCTGCCGGTGCCGTTGGTGGCGCCGGGCAATTCCATCAGGCCGGAATCGTCGACGATTTACACGCCCACCATGCTGCAACTCGGTCTGGGCCGCGACGACATGAGCACCCTCGGCTGGTACACCGGCCCGACGGTGATGGACTTCCGCGTGCAGGCCGTCGCCGGCGGCGCGCAGGACCAGTTCACCTGGTGGGCCTCCACCGACGGGCTGGAGTGGACCGACCCGAACAAGGTCTGGAACCCGGCGGCGGGCGTCACGCTGAACATGGCCGCCTACCCACAGTGCACGGCGTTGACGAACGGCGTCTACGTGCGCTTCTTGGCGCCGACCGGGCACACCGGCAAGGAGCTTTGGTACTTCCGCGCCGAGCCCTACGTGTCGGTGATCACCACGCCCACCGACCCGACCTCCCAGTCGTATGAGATCGATTGGTACGCCGACGCGGCGAAGAACGGCTTCAGCTTCCTGCCCGACCTGAAGGACATCACCCAGCCGCGCCACCAGGTGCAGCAGCAGTTCGTCTTCTACGTGCAGGTGCCGGAGGGCACGCCCAAGCGCGACTTCTCCATCACCAGCGTCACGGCGGCGGGGAACAACGCGACCACCGTCACGGTGGCGAGCACCGCGTTCCTCTCGACGGGGCTCATCGTCACCGTGTGCAACACCACCCACCCGCCGGTGGACGTGTATGTCGTTTCCGTGGATTCGCCCACCACCTTCACCGCCGGCGATCCGGTCACCCAGGTGGCCACGCCCATCAATTCCGACCTCGGCGCGGTGGTGAAGCTGACGGTGCGCTACAAGGTGACGTCCAACGGCAACGTGATGACCACCTCCGCGCCGGATACGAATACGAATGTCGTGTCGAACCGGCGGCTGATGGACCGGCTCTACCTGCAGCTCTTCCAGCACCCGATTGCCCAGCTCGACCTGGGCACGCAGAATAAGAACCAGGTGACGGTGGCCTACTACACCTACAACCGCGAGGTGACCATCGACACGCGGCCGCCGGAGCGCGCCGAGACGAAGGTGGACAACTCCTGGTCGAGTACCGGCGACGCGCAGGTGCGCTTCTACTACAACGGCTGGGAAGCCACCGACGCGCTGAAGAATATCCGCCTGGCCACCTTCGCCGGGATGGATACGACCGGCAGCGAGCGGCGCGCCTTCTCCCCGTGGAACGAGCTGGAGCCCGACGACGGCATCCCGTACTCCTTCAGCCCGATCACCAAGATGAGCTTCCTGCTCTGGAACAACTACATGTATCCCGACGGGATGGCGATTCCGGATCAGCGGCAGATCTTCCGCAAGCAGGCGCAGGGGACGGCGACCAGCGGGTTCCTCACCCAGCTCTACCCGCGCGTCTCCCGCTACGACCTCAACGCGCTCAACCGGGGCCGGGTGGAAACCTTCACCCCGTATGCCTGGCGCAGCACCATCCGCCCGGTGTGGCGGCAGGTCGGCGCCCGCCCGCCGATGTATATCCTCGGCTCGCTGCCCTTCGACGAGCGCATCAGAATCGCCGTGGTGGCGGCGGGCGGCGGCGGCGCCACGGTCACCACGCTGAACGTGGTCGACGCCAGCCGTGTGAAGGTCGGCCACCGCATCGTCATCGACAATCCGGACGGCAACCTCGACGCGGAGACGTATGTCTCCGCCGTGGTGGGCAACACGATCACCGTGAATCCCGCCGTGGCTGCGCAGGATAACGCCATCGTGCGCGACGAGTGGTCGCCCGACTTCGTCATCCAGAACCCGATCACCGTCACCGACACGTCCACGATCCCGGTGCCGCTCACCGGCGTGCCGCTGGGCAGCATGGCGGCACCGGGCAACACCACCACCTCGTCGCCGTTGCGCATCACCAGTCTGGTGAGCTTCCCCGGCGGGGATAACAGCCCGTACCGCAACCCGTGGAGCATCCAGTACCGCTTCATGTCCAAGGCGGTGGACCTGCGCGGGCCTACGCCGGTCGCCGAGCGGCTGGCAAAGGTGACGGACGACTCGATGGCCGCGCGCGCCGTCATCACCGTCGACACGCCGGCCACCTTCCACCTCTTCGACAGCGTGCGCATCGTCAACCCGTGGCCGGTGCCCTCGGTGGAAGCGGTGGTGGTCGGCATCAACACGCCCGGCGCGGGTCAGTTGACCCTCAGCCAGAAGGCCGTCATCAACCAGGACGCCGTCATCTACCGCACCGCGCCGGACTGGAACGCCCTGCTGGAAGCGATCTCTGCCTACAGCCTCGGCGCCACGCCCACCGCCGGCCTCAATTGGGACGGCTTCCGCTACGATCCGTACGACGAGCACTACGTCTCGCTCACGCAGGACGCCCTCGACCGGCCCATCGGCCCGGTGCTCCTCAACGGGCGCCACGTCGACCTGCATATCACGCGCACCGTGCCCGCGCACCAGGCCGCCAGCGTGGTGGGCGCCGTCTCCGACGCCTACGCCACCTTCCGCGACACGCAGACCGTCTACTACGACGACCTGGATAACAGCGGCGGGTGGAACACCGGCGAGCCGATCTACATCCTCATCAACGGCACGCGGCTGAACATCGAGGATATCAATAACAACGGTCAGTGGGACCCGGGCGAACCGCTGTATTACGACGTGAACGGCAACGGCGTGCACGACCCGGGCGAGCCGTACGTCACGCCGGGGGTCTTCGACCTGCGCGTCTTCGTGGACATGAACGGCAACCACGCGTGGGATCCGGGCGAACCGTACTATATCGTGATGCCGAACACAACACCCGACTACGCCGCCTGGGACGGCTCGCAGTCGCCGCGGGTGATGGAGACCAACATGAGCGTCGCCCCGGTGACGCGCACGCTGGCGGTGAACACGGTGACGGATATCGGCCGCATGCCGAGTATGGCCGGCTACGGCCTGCCCGCGGCGGCGCCCACCATGGCCAACGACGGCAACACGTCGCTGGTGCCCGACGGCACGCAGCCCACCCTGGCCGCCAGCTCGGTGCTCTCCGTCACCGCGGGGGCCTACATCTACGTGCAGCCGCGGCTGGGCGCCATCGACCCGCACGAGCTGCTGCGCACCGGCACCTCCGCCGCGCGCTACGATAAGAACACCGACACCATCATCTGGCGGGCGGGCACGGAGATTCAGCCGCTGCCCTACTCGCGCTACTTCGATCCCGCCTGGCGGCTGCCCAAGAGCCCGGCGGGGGCGTCGACGCCCTTCGCGCGCCCCTACAGCGCGCCGTGGCCGTCGGACATCACCACCTTGCTGCGCCAGCCCACCGGCACCTATACCGGCACCGGCACGGTACACCTGATCGACGGCGACACCCCGGTGCGCACCACCACGGACACGACGACGCTCACCATGCGCCTGGGCGAATCCCGCCTGAGCATGGTGGTGCCGCCGAACTTCGCCATCACCCCGCCGGGCTTCGACTACAGCCGCCACCTCGACCCGAAGGCGCGCTTCTGGACGGCCTACCTCACCGGCACGGAGAGCTGGCCCGTCGGCCTGGTGCTGCCGACCATGCGCGTCTCCGCCAACCCGCTGGAAAAGGACGACCTGGGCGTGTGGGTGTGCAGCAATACGCCGGTGCCCAACGACACCGACGACCGCACCGCGTATGACTTCACCCGCTTGCTGCCCACCCCGCAGACGGACACCAACATCTGGTTCCGCCGCGTGAAGCACCTGGTGACCGCCCCGCTGGCGATCCCCGCCCAGGCCACGCCGCTCCTCGCCGGGCAGACGAAGACCATCGCCATCCCCAAGGACGTGTGGGATCAGGTGCGCTGCATCGCCGCCGACGCCGCAGGGGTGAGCGCCACCACCACCGACCTGGTGCTGATCCGCAAGAAGCAGCAACCCAGCGACGCCGCCAACCAGCCGCCGAGTTGGACCGGCTACGTCACGCGGAAATACTACTCCGACCCGCTGACCGGCGGCGACGGACTCTACCGTATCGAGGCCTACGACCCGATGATGGGCGAAGACATCGACCCGACGGTCGACAACGAAGTGGACATCCTGTCGCATCCGTGGGTGCCGGTGGTGAGCCCGAATGACATGACGCGCCTGCGCAAGCTGCTCGACGACCCGATGAACCCGACGGGCGGCCCGACCCCGCTGCGCTTCTCCGCGCCGACCGTCACCATGGATGGCGACGACGTATGGCTCGCCTGGACGGTCAACGCCGTGCAGCAGGTGACGCGCATCGACCCGTCCTCCAAAACGCCGATCGTCAACCATATCGCGGTGGCCTACCAGGTGTACAAGCACTTCAATGCCAACGCGCCGTGGGGTGTCACTTCACCGGCGCCCCCCGTGGATCCGACGCTGCTGCCCGCGTGGCTGGCGGCCTGGGACGATCCCATCACCTGGATCGGCGCGCCGACCTCCGTGCTGAAGGCCGATGGCCCCACGCCGCTGCCCAGCCGCGCCACCTCGCTGCTGCTGCCGTGCGTGGAGTCCTCCGCCGACGGCGGCGGGCGCACCTGGCAGGGCGCGCTGCTGATGTATGAGTCCGGGCTGCCCACCGCGCGCGGGCTGTACTACGCGCGCTCGCTCGGTTTCCTCGCCACCACCACGACCACCGCGGCGTGGAAGCCGGACAGCCCGCTGCCGCTCATCAACTGGGCCTTCACCAATACCGATAAGCCGCAGCTCTTTGCGGATTCCACCGCCGCGGGCCTCGCCGAAGCGCCCATGCACAACCTGAACCTTATCCTGCAAGGCACGCGGGCGGACGGCAACACCGACCTCTACTACGCGCGCCTGACGGTGCGGGAGACGGTTAACCCGATCAACGATCCCACCGAGCCGATCATTCCGTCGCTGGTGATGCAGGCACTCACCACGCCGGAAGCGGATCCCCTCACCGGCGTGCTCACCGATACGCTCTCGTCCAGCCAGGGCGGCGCGCTCTACCTGCCCGGCGACGGGCTGGCATGGCTACTCTACTATGACAAGGATGACATCGACGCCCGCCGCATACGCCTCGATCTCACCGGCACCAAGGCGGGCATCGGCACCACCTATCCCGCCACGCTGTCGCTGAAACAATGGATCGACCTGCCCACCGCGCAGCCCACCGGGGTGCTGCCCGACGATAACCGCGACCTGGTGCTCGACGGCCTCATGGACGGTAAGACCCTGCGCGTGCTCTTCAACCCGTACAACGGCACCGTGCGCATCCTCACCAGCCCGTACCCCATCACCGCGGTGAAGGTGACCGGCCTGCCGCGCCTGCAACGGCTCACCAGCCACCTGGCGCCGGACGTGAACCCCATCGTCGCGGTAGAGCGCTGGCATTACACGAATGACGCCGGCACCAAGGTCTACGGCAACGACGGCACGCTGCTCGCCCGCCCGCGCATCTGGCTCTACTGGACGCGCATGCACGACGACGGCCTCGGCCCGCGCGTCTACGCCCGCCCGTATCGCCTGACCCCGGTGGGCGGCAGCACGGTGCGCATGAACCTGCGCATGGACGACAGCGGCACCACCCCGCCCGACTGGAACCACGCCACGGTGACGGCCCCCTCCGCGGGCACCGACGTGACGGTGGACTCCACGCTGGGCTTCCAGAGCGGTATGCGCGTGAATATCGGCGCCAACATCCGCAACGAGTTCATCACCGTGACGGACGGCAGCACGCTGCACTTTACCCACGCGGTGTCGGTGAACAACGGCGACACGGTGCAGCCGATCATCCAGCGCTTCGAGCCCGATCACCTGCTGCCGATGGAGGTGCTGTCCGCCGACGGCTCCATCGCCATCGTGCGCCAGGCGGCGCCGGACACCCCGACCACGCTGGCCAACTCGCCGGAAGCCGGCCTGTGGGTGCTCTCCACCGCCAGCCGCGACCTGGCGCCGAACTACCCGGGCATCGACCCCGCCGTCACGCACCACGACCTCTTCCTGCAGGTCATCAGCGACCCGACGGCGGATTAGGAGAAGGATAGTAGAATCCTTGGGAGGGCGAGCGTACCCGCGAGCCGTGAGAACAGTGCTGGTGGCAAAGTTAGGGCTCGTAGTAGCGTCGCAGCGCAGCAAGGCGCGTCCCTCACATCAATAGATGTGAGGTAACGGCCCTTGCTACGCTGCGAGCCTACTACGAGCCCGATGGCAACACCGCTTGCCTATACGGCCCGCGGGTACGCTCGCCCTCCTAAAAACAACGATATTCCATCCGGAGGTTTCCCATGAGCGAGTTCCGTGCCCCGCGGTATCCCGTGCACCCCTGGCAGGTGGGCGAGCCGGCGTTTGATCTGGCCGCGTATAAAGTCAACGAGGCGGTGCTGGCCCTCTCTAACGGCTACCTGGGCCAGCGTGCCTCCTTTGAGGAGGGCGCGGCGGGGGCGGACAGCCTGCGCGGCACCTACGTCGCGGGGCTTTTCGATGCCTACCCCAACCCGACGATGATCAAGCTCAAAGGCCGTCCCACGCACCCGCACGAGATGGTGAATATCCCCGACCCGCTGCCCATCACGGTGCTGCTGGACGGCGAGGCGGTGGATCTGACGGTGTGCCGCGTCAACGCGTATGCCCGCACGCTGGACATGCAGCGCGGGGTGCTGACCCGCGAGGTCGAGGTGGAAACAACCGCCGGCAAGCATGCCCGGCTGGCCTATACCCGCTTCCTCTCCCGCCCGCGGCCGCACCTGGAAGCGATCGAGGTGGTAGTGACACCGCTGAATTTTCCGTGTGAGGTCACCTTCCTTTCCACCGTTAACGGCGACGTGCGCAACGCCGCGCACCTCCACCTGGGCGCAGTGACCACCGTTAGCCTGCCCGACGCGCACGGCGTCGTCTGCCGCACGTTGACGACGGGGGTTGATATCGCGGTGCTGGCAACGGAAACCATTTCTCCCATCCTTCCCTCCGGGGGGGAGGAGGGGCCGTGGGAAGAGGTGGGTCTCGCCAGCCACCGGCGCTATGCAGTGAAGGCTGGCCAGGATGCTATGGTGAGCGTCACAAAACTCGTCGATCAAGGCGACACCTACACCCTCACCAAGCTCGTGGCCGTCGCCACCTCGCGCGATGTGGATGTGGACGGCGACACGCTGGACGCCGCCCGCGCCTTCCTCGCCGAAGGTGCCGCCCTCGGCTACGACGCCCTGCTGACCGAGCACGAGGCCGCGTGGGCGGCGGTGTGGGAGGGCGTGGGCGTAGAGATCGCCGAACGCGACGGCTCCGGCGCCCTCACCCAGGGGCTGCACTACTCCCTGTATCAGATGATCCAGAACGCCTCCACCAACGACCCCACGGTGAATATCGGCGCCAAGGGCCTCACCGGCGAGCACTACTTCGGCACGTACTTCTGGGACACCGAGATGTTCATGCTGCCGATGTTCGCCTTCGCCCAACCCGCGGTGGCGCGCAATCTGGTGCACAACCGCGCCTACCTGCTGCCCGGCGCGCGGCGCAAGGCGGAAGAGCTGGCCCTCGCCGGCGCCGCCTACCCGTGGATGTCCGACGAGAACGGCGACGAGAGCACCATCCTCTGGCAGTTCGGCCTCATGGCCATCCACGTCACCGCCGACGTGGCGTGGGGCGTGTGGTTCTACTACTGCGTCACCGGCGACCTCGACTTCGTCGCCGACCACGGCATCGACATCATGGTCGAGACCAGCCGCTGCTGGCTCTCCCGCGTCTACTACCGCGCCGACCGCGGGCAGTACGTCATCAACCGCGTCCTTGGTCCCGATGAGTACCACCAGGGCGTCGACAACAACTACTATACGAATATCATGGCGCAGGAGAATCTGCTGAAGACCGTGCGCCTGCTCGACATTCTGCGCGACGCCCGCCCGGAGGCCTATGCCGCCGCTGTGGTGCGCCTGGGACTGACGGAGGAGGAAACGACGCGCTTCCGTGCCGTCGGCGCGGCGATGTACCTGCCCTACGACGACGCGCTGGGCATCGACCTGCAGGACGACCGCTTCCTGGCGCTCGAGCCGCACGATTTGCAGGCCGACCCATTGCCGGGCGCCATCCCCGCCGTGTGGTCCTACGACCGCGCCATGCGCACGCAACTGCTGCGCCAGGGGGACATCGTGGTGGCGCACATCCTCCTCGGCGACCGCTTCTCCGACGAGCAGATGCGCCGCGACTTCGCCTTCTACGAGCCGAAGACCACCCACGACTCGTCGCTCAGCTTCAACAGCCACAGCATCGTCGCCGCCCACCTGCGCCAGACGGAACTGGCCTACGACTACTTCCTGCGCACCGCCCGCCTCGACCTGGACGATCTGCATGGCAACACCTGGATGGGCGTCCACACCGCCTGCCTGGCCGGCGCGTGGCAGTGCGTGGTGCTCGGTTTCGGCGGCGTGCGCTGGTACGACGGCGCGCTCAGCCTCGACCCCGTCCTCCCGCCGCAGTGGGCCTCCTTCGCCTTCTCCCTCGTCTGGCACGGCACCCGCCTGCACGTCACCGTGCGCGAAGCTGCCGTCACCCTCCGCGCCGACGCCCCGCTCACGCTGACCTTCGCCGGGCAGGAGATCACGGTGGTGGGGGAGATGACGGTAAGCAGCAAGGAGCGCGGAGCAGGAAGCGAGCAGTAGTAGAGCACGAACAGTTATCACTACGGGGTCATGAATTTGTCGATGAGGACGAATGAGCGAGCGGTATGATGATAGCACGGTGTGGAAGCCGGCGGCCGCCGCGCTCCGGGAATGAAAACCTGCATTCGTCTACGGCAAGGAGAACAGCTTGTCTCCTTGATGGTCACGAATGCAGGTCAGCGCACACGGAGCGCGGCGGTCGCCGGCTTCCACACCGTGCTGGACACCTTACCATTAGCTAATTTTTATCCCCAATATCCTATCCATCCCCTTCATTCCTGTGAAAATACCATCCACCCGCCTCTCGACATTGCTCCCCCGCTCTTACAATTCGTACCCCACCGACACCACCGGCGCGTACTGGTCGTTCGGGGTGGAGGAGCCGGCGTTGCGCACGGTGATGGCGACGCCGAGTTCCACGTCGAGGCGGCGGTTGCGGAAGCCGGCGGTCCAGGCGGAGCCGTTCATCACGTACAGGCCCTGCTTATTCGAGCCGCTGAGGGTGATCGTTTCGTAGCCGTTGATGCCGTAGGAGAAGGAAAAGAAGAAGCGCCCGCGTTCGGAATGCCGCGCGGGCAGGTAGGTGCGCACGCCCATGCGCGGCATGGGGCCGATGGCCAGGTAGCTGGTGGTGCTCGCCTGGATGGCGGGCGACTCCAGCTTCACGCCGGTGCCGCCGAACGCCAAGCCCGCCCCTACGCCGAAGGCCGGTTTGCCGAGTAGCGCGTCGGGTGGCGCGGTCGGCGTCTCCACCGGGGGCGGCGTCCACGCGGATGCCTTTGGTGGGGCAGCCGGTGTCGTCGGGGATGTCTTCGGCGGGGTGGCCTGTGTCGGTAGAATGGCCTGCGTCGGTTGAAGGGTCGGCGTTGGCGCCACCGCGGCCGGTACCGACACGGCCGTGTTCGGCAGCGTGGTCGGCGCCTGTGCCCACCCCAGCGCCGCCCATCCCAATAGCATCATCACCGCGAAGCACCGCGTCATCGCTTCCTCCTCGAAGAACACCGTCCTACTTCGTCACGCCTGGTAAAGAACCTTGCCGCCGGGGGAGGGGGACGGCGGAAACACGCTCCCCTATCTTCTATCCACTATCCTCCATCCTCAACCAACGGACGGACGCATAGCAGGGCGGAAATGTGGATGGGCAAGCGGCGAGGAGAGGAGAGTGGTGGGCGCTATAGGGATCGCACCTATGACCTTCTCGGTGTCAACGAGATGTTCTACTACTGAACTAAGCGCCCGCAGGTCATGACAAAAATTAGTATAGCGAAACACCGCCGTCGTGTCAATCGGTTATTGATCCCACTGGGGTTTGAGGGGGTGACGGCGTGACGGGGTGAAGAGGTGAGGGGGTGTGGGGGTGACGGGGTGAGGGGGTGACGGGGTGACTCATCAATCGAGAGCTGGATGCTGACTTTTCGTCCCCCCTCACCCCCTCACCCTGTCACCTTGTCACGCCTACTGATCCCACCGCTGATCGCCGGCGGCCAGGCGGGCGCGGGTGGGGGGCGCCACGTACCAGGGAGCGGGGTCGGCGTGGTAGAAGGCGGTGAGTTCCTGCAAGGCCGCCTCGGCGCGGTCGGAAATGGCGCCGTCGTGGGCGGCCAGTTCGGCGTCGAGCAGCCCGCGCAGGTAGAGCAAGCGCCAGCGCCACCCCGCGCGCGCATAGGCGGGCAACACTGCGTCGGTGGCGGCGAGCAGCGCGAAGGCGTGTGCGGTGTCGGCCACCGGGGAGAAGCGTACGCGTGCCGCCTCGGCGTCCACGCCGTGCTCGATATTCGCCTCCAGCAGCGCCACGGCTTCGATCACTCCGTCGAGGTCGCGCGTGCCACAGGCGTCGTGCAGGTACTCATCGGTGATCGCCGCCGCCGGGCGCGCCGGGTCCCAGTACCATTGCGCGCAGAGCACCTTGTTCATATCCTCGTAGACACCTTCGGAATACGGGAATCCGCCCGCCACCACCGGGCCGCACACATCCCATAATTTCTGCAGGTGCACCGGCAGCGGGCTCGCGCCGAAACCGCCCCACGGGCCGCAGCGGTACATGCTGATCTCCGGGAAATTCACCATGGGCAGGCCGCCCGGCGCACCGTGTTGCAGCGGGAAGGCGGGGAATTCGTCGCCGTGCGTGTCCACGATCAGCGCGTCCACCCAGTCCGGTTTCTCCGCGAAGGCATGCGCCAGCCCCGCCCATTCCCCGTCGGTGAAGCGGTCGAAGTACCAGGTGGAAAGGAGCACCTGCCCGTGCGGGAAGCGCGCCCGGTACGCGCGCGCCACCGGCTCAGCGATGGTGAGGAAACCATGGGCCCCCCATGGCGCGCAGGCGGCGCAGGTGCACCCGCCCTGATCGTACGGCCAGATCCACAGGTAGCGCAGGTCGATGCCTTGGAAAGCGTCGAAGACTTCGTCCAACCACTGCAGGCGCAGCGCGATGGCGCCGGGTTGTGCGGGGCACAGCTCCACGTGGTAGTGCCCGGCGGGTGGCGCGTAGTAGCCGTTCTGCCCGGCACGGTACTCGGCGCGCAGCGCCTCCGGGCTATCGGCATACCCCTCGTTGGCGATACAGGTGAGGGAAGCGTCCAACCCGAGTGCCTCGGCGGTCTGCAGCAGGTCGCGCAGGCGGACGAGCATCGCCTGCGCTTCCGGGTCGGTGATGCCGCGGTAATGGTGGTAGTCAAACCACACGCTGATGGTGTTGACCCCCCACAGCGCCAGCTCTTCGATGTAGTGGGTCACCTCGTCGAGGGGCGCCTCGTGGTAGAAGTTGTGGAAGTGCGTGGCGAAATACATGCCGCGTATCGGGCGTGCCGGCACCGAGACGCCGCGCCACGGCCCGGGGGTAAAGACGCCCGGCGCCCAGTCGGCGTCGTGCAGCAGCTTGCCGAGGCCGTAGAGCAACCCGCGCGCGTCGTGCCCGGTCACCCGCACCGCGCCGCCGGGGTCGTCAGTGATTGCGAACCCCTCCGCCCCCACGCCCGGCGCCATCGCCAGCACCACCGCCGGCGCCGTATCGGATTCCACCACCGTCAACCCGCTGCGCTCCGCCACCAGTCGCGCGAACACCGCCAGCACCCGCGCGCCGGTGGCGCCGAGGGGGGTGGCGAGATGGAGGGGGAGGGTGGCCATAGGGGCTCCTTTGGAGAATTAAAAGTGATGAATGGAAAATGAAAAGTGCAAAATGGGTCGGCATCGGGACGGGCACTCACACCCGATAACCCGGCGTCGCCGCGTCACTAACTCCCATTTTTGCACTTTGCATTTCTTATTTTTCACTTTTCATTAACCGCTCCACCGCCACCGTCTCCCCCGTCTCCTCCGAGCGCGCCATGGCTTGCACCACGCGGATGGCGTCGGCGACTTGTTCGGGGGTGATCACGTCCTCCGTCGCTTCGCCGCGCACGCGCTGGGCGAAGAAGTCCCAGTCGTAGGAGCCGGCGTGGGCGCCCACGGTGCGCGCCTCGACGCCGTCGTCGGTGGAGAGGAAGAGGTTCGGCTCCGGCGTCTCGCCGCGCGGCGACGGGCCGGTGCGGAAGTAGATGACGCCTTCGGTGCCGCAGATCGTCAGGCTGTTCTTGTACCGATCCGGACCGCCCACCACGAAGGAGGCCATCAGGTTGACGATGGCGCCGTCGGCAAAGCCGATGGTCACGCTGGCGTTGTCGCAGGTGGGGCGCAGCGTCTCGATGCGGCTCTTCGTCACCGACACGCTCACGGGATCGCGGAAGATGGTGAGCAGCACGTTGAGCGGGTAGATGCCCAGGCGGAAGATGGGCGCCACCGGGCACTGTTTCGGGTCGTCGTACCAGGAGCCGTCCGCCGCCGTGACGCCGTAGTACACCCACACGCTCGCCTGCGCCAGCGTGGGCCGGCCGATGCGCCCCGCCGCCAGCCATTCGGCGATGTGCGCCGCCTCGCCGAAGGGGCGCGGGTTGGGGCTGTTCATGTGCACCACGCGGCCCAGCGCGCGCGCCTCGTGCAGCACGTCGCACGCCGCCGCGGGGTCGACCTCGAAGGGTTTGGTGGTCATCACGTCTTTGCCCGCGCGGATGATGCGCTGCACCAGCTTTGCGCGCCCGTTCGGCCCGGTATACAGACCGATCACGTCGATCTCCGGGTCGGCCAGCAACGCGTCGAGGCTGGGCGACACGCCCACCCCGTGCTGCGCCGCAATCGCCTCCGCCTTGGGGGCATCCAGATCGCACACCTTCGTCAACCGCACCGGCAAGTCCGGCGTATTGATGAGATCCTGGCAGACATGGCGGCCGAAGTTGAGGCCGACCAGACCGAGACGCAAGGGCGTGGACATGTGGGAACCTCCGATACGGGATTCAGGATTCAGGATTTGAGATTCAGGCAGTTTGCTGCGTGCGCGACATCAGCATGAAAAGTGGCCGCAGGAG